>NZ_JAYFES010000066.1:0-92037 GCF_055795045.1 Pseudanabaena sp. PCC 9330
CTATTCCTACCACCCCGATAAGCCCTCGTTAGGCATCCCTGACTATGAGCTTAAAGCCCTGCCACAAGCCGCTTTTTAGCTGTCGAACTCAGGTTAATCTAAACAGCCTTCATCCAAGTCGGCTGCGGTTATCGGTAGAAACGGAGCGGGTTGAATAGGGCGGCCCAAAATCATTCGCTGCGGCTGGATATCTGGGGACAATGGCTCTTCACAGACCGCTTCTACCTCAATTTCGACCAGCATATCGGGATTGATCAGGGCTGGAATTTCGACGGTGGTATTGCAGGGCGGATGGTCGGCAAATAGCTCACGGTGGGCGCGGGCTACCTCTTCCCAGCGGCCCATGTCGGTGAGGTAAACGCGGGTTCTCACCACCTCGCTGAGGTTGGATCCTAGATCTTCTAAAGCTTGCTGAATAATCTCAAAGCACCGCTGGGTCTGGGCGTAGGCATCTCCTGGGGCAAAGGTGCCCCCCTGGCCATCGCTGGGGGCGGTGCCCGAGACATATACCTGCTGCCCTACCCGCAGGGCGCGGCAGTAGCCCACCGTTGCTTCCCAATGACTGCCCGAAAACGCCCGCTGCCGTGCCATAGCTTACTCAATGCTAAATCAGCCCCAGCATAGCGTCTTTGCCCAGGCGTAGACACTGGGGCCGGTGGGAGGGGCTGGCGCGATCGCCCGGTTTAGCCCTCCCGCTGGGGAATAGGCAGGGTTAAAATGCTAGAGATCTGCATCCTAGCCTGGAGGCAACAGGTTACTGTTGTTTTGCCTTGGGTTTGGCCCCTTTTTCTGTTTACGCTATGACCGAAACGCCCCGCGATCGCGCCAAAACCCAGTACATCCAGGGCCAAGCTGCCTTTGAACGCGGCAGCTACCGAGAGGCAGTCGGCTATTTCGAGGCTGCCGCTAGTTTGGTACCGGCCACTACCCCCCTGGGCGGTGAAATTCAAACCTGGCTGGTGAATGCCTACAGCGCCGTAGGACGCCAGACTGAAGCCATTGCCCTGTGTCAGGTGTTGTCTCGTCACCCCGACCTAGAAACGCGCAAGCAGGCCAAAAACCTGCTCTACATTCTGCAAGCGCCACAGCTCAATCGCCCTACCAACTGGATGACCGAGATCCCCGATCTAGAGGCCATTTCGGCTGATGGGGCTGAAAGTATTGGCCGGTCTACCTATTCGGTGGCGGCTAAGCCCTCCTACCGCCCCAGAGTAGAACCCACCCCCCTTGACCCGAGCCAAATCAACACCAAAGACAACGGCTTTTTGTGGGTTGCCCTGGCCGGGATGGCCCTGGTTCTCGGCGGGTTGCTTTGGCTGAGTTAAGCATTGATGCCAGACGCGCTATGGCCTTCGAGGTAGTGGGTGTTAAAAGCAGTGAGAGAAGACGGTGCGATCGCCCCAGGAAATCAAGCCCATTCTGGGTAACGGTGCCCACCCTGCCCCAGCCGTGGAAAGCCATACTTAAGATTGGGTCACCCAGACAAAATAGTATTGTTGAATACAAAACTGACTTTGCTTTGCATTTACTATCCCGGGATGTAATGTTTCAGGATCGCAGCTCCGTTTCTGCCTCGTTCTGGAGCTTTGCTAGGCAACAGTTTCGGCCTCACGCCGCCAACCCATAGCTGCCTGTTCTGCACCTGTTACTTGTGGGAGATTTTGAGATTCTGTACCGTCTAGGCTTTTTTAATGTTCAGGGGCCTTAGTTTTGCCGCTTTGTGGTTGGCTTTGCGTCAATAACTTTGACCGATAGGATGCCGCCTCTCCACCAAAATCGCAGCTCGATTCAAGGATGCACTGCCAGTCTTAAACCCTTCAAGGGTTGGTTCAGTTCAAAGTTAAAACTCTGCCAGCCCCTCTTGCGGACGATCAATGGTTGAAAGAAGTGCAATTTTTTTTAACCTAATCCAACTTTTTACCGATTGAGTTGTCACACAGCTGAGCTACTGGTTTCTACTTTAGCCAGCTTTTCTTCACGCCCTTAGTTACTAGGAGATTGCTATGAGTGGAAACGAATTGCGCGCCCAGGCCATTGCCAGCATTGCCTGTCGGCCTAAGGTGCCCGTCAGCACTCCAGGGCGGCTCGAAGACCTGTGGGCCAAAGACGTCTTTAGCCTCAACAAAATGCAGGAATGCCTGCCCAAGTCGGTGTTTAAGTCGCTGCAAAAAACCATCACCACGGGTGCCACCCTCGACATGTCGGTGGCTGATGTAGTGGCCGTGGCGATGAAAGACTGGGCTATCTCTAAGGGGGCGCTCTACTACTCCCACATGTTCTACCCGCTGACCAACGCCACCGCCGAAAAGCACGACGGCTTTATCTCGGTGCAGAGCGACGGGTCGGTAATTTCAGAATTTTCGGGCAAGGTGCTGGTGCAGGGCGAGCCCGATGGCTCCAGCTTCCCCAACGGTGGCATTCGCTCTACCTTTGAGGCGCGCGGCTACACCGCCTGGGATGTGACCAGCCCCGCCTTTGTCATGGAGACCGAGAACGGTGTCACCCTCTGCATTCCCACCGTGTTTGTGTCGTGGACGGGGGAAGCACTGGATAAGAAAACCCCGCTGCTGCGCTCCAACGCTGCCATGAGCAAGGCCGCTACCCGCGTGCTTAAACTGCTGGGCCACAGCGAAGTGGCCCCGGTCAATTCCAGCTGCGGCGCTGAGCAAGAATATTTCTTGGTCGATGCCAACTTCGCCACCGTGCGCCCCGACCTGCTGCTGGCAGGCCGCACCCTGTTTGGCAAGGCTCCGGCCAAGGGTCAGCAGTTTGACGACCACTACTTCGGTGCGATTCCTGAGCGCGTCCAGATCTTCATGCAGGATGTGGAGGAAAAGCTCTACCGTCTCGGTATTCCGGCCAAAACTCGCCACAACGAGGTGGCCCCTGGCCAGTTTGAGATAGCTCCCTTCTTTGAAGCGGCTAACGTGGCCAGCGACCACCAGCAGCTGATTATGACCGTGCTGCGCAACACGGCCAAGAAGCATGGCTTTCTCTGCCTGCTGCACGAGAAGCCCTTTGCGGGCATCAACGGCTCGGGCAAGCACGTCAACTGGTCGGTGGGCAACCCCACCCAGGGCAACCTGCTAGATCCGGGCGACACCCCCCACTCCAATGCGCAGTTTCTGGTGTTTTGCGGCGCGGTGATTCGCGGCGTGCATAAGTACGGGCCGCTGCTGCGGGCGGTGATCGCCAGCGCCAGCAACGACCATAGACTGGGGGCCAACGAAGCGCCGCCCGCGATCATCTCTATTTACCTGGGCAGCCAGCTGCAAGATGTGTTTGACCAGATTGCCTCGGGTGAGGTCACCGGCTCCCAGAGCAAGGGCGATATGGATCTGGGCGTGCCCACCCTGCCGATCTTCCCGAAGGATGCGGGCGATCGCAACCGCACCTCTCCCTTTGCCTTTACCGGCAACCGGTTTGAGTTTCGCGCCGTGGGGTCGGGTCAGTCGGTGGCCGGGCCGCTGGTGGCGATGAACACCATCCTGGCCGACTCCCTCGACTGGATTGCCGATCAGCTTGAAGCCAAGCTCAACGGCGGCCTAGAGCTAAATGTGGCTATCCACGACATTCTGCGCGACATCATTCGCGACCACGGGGCTGTGGTGTTTAACGGCAACGGCTACTCGAGCGAGTGGCACGAAATGGCGGTCAACGAGCGGGGGCTGCTCAATCTGCGCACCACCGCCGACGCCTTGCCTGTGCTGCGCGAGCAGTACATCGAAGACCTGTTTGCCAAAGAAAAGGTGCTCTCCCCAGTGGAACTGGGCAGCCGCTTTGAGGCCTACTCCGAGCAGTACATTCAGCACATTGAGGTTGAAGCTAAGCTGGTGATCAGCATGGCCAAGACCATCATTTACCCCGCTGCCGTGCGCTACCTGGGCGAGCTGGCCAAGACCATCGACAGCCTCGATGAAATCGGCATTGAGTTTGGCAAAGATAGCGTCGTTAAGGTGGCTGAGCTGACCAAGTCGATGATGGCCTCGGTGGACGAACTGAGTGACCTGCTAACCAAGCACTTTATGTCGGTAGAAGAGCACATGCAGTTCTGCGCCCAAACGATTCGCCCGCTGATGGATCAGGTGCGCGAGTACGCCGACGCCCTCGAAGGCGAAGTGGCTGATGACCTCTGGCCCCTACCCACCTACCAGGAGATGCTGTTTATCAAGTAGATAACATTAAGTCTAAGTTCGGGCGGTAGACCGCCTATCTCCAAGGCCAGACCCTAGGCAAAAACTGCCGGGGTCTGGCTTTTTTGTTGATACACTACGGGGGTGTTTTGGATGGGTTCACCCATGGATGCTGGGGAAATTTTAGGGTGCTATGGGCGGGGCGATCGCACTTTCTCTAACCTTAAGCTGGTTGAGATCGAGCTGCTGCAAGCTGACCTCAGCGGTACCGACTTTAGCCACAGCGACCTGCGCCAGGCCCGGCTGGGGCGCACCCACTTTAACCAAAGCAATTTCACCCAGGCCGACCTCAGCGAAGCCCTGCTGTGGGGGGCCGACTTTACCGCAGTCCAGGGCAGTCAGGCGCAGTTTCGAGATGCCGATCTCAGCGGAGCGGTGTTTGTGCGCGCCCAGCTCAGCCAGGCCAACCTGATCAAAGCCATTCTCTGCGGCGTCAACTTTCAAGATGCCAATCTATCTGAGGCGCTGCTGATCGATGCCGATCTGCGCCCCACCTCTGATCAGCAAACCAACTTGATGGCAGCCAACTTAGAGGGGGCCAACCTCAGCTACGCCCACCTCAGCGGCGCGCAGCTGGCCCAGGCAAATTTGAGTGGGGCCAAGCTCTGTCGCGCCCAGCTGGGCCAGGGCTTTCGCCCCGAGTCGCCCAAGACCGACCTGAGTGGTGCCAACCTGCAGGGGGCCGATCTGAGCTACGCCGACCTCACCGGAGTCATTTTGCGCGAGGCAAATCTAGCCGAGGCCGACCTGACCGGGGCAACCTTGGCTCAGGCTGACTTAACCGGGGCCGTTTTGCCAGCTTAAAAGGTGTCTGGTTATCTCACCGTACCGCGTAGCGCTTCGGCGTTTAGGGGCTTAATCAGATAGAGACGCAGTAGGTCACCGACGATGCCGAGCACCTGGGGCAGTTTTCGAGCCTGCTTTAGCCATTGGGGGGTCGGGCTTTCCATAATTTGCTTGATTTTGAGGTTGCGGGCGGCGGCCCGTTCCAGGCGGGGGAAAAATTCGGGGTGATCGACATTGAGGTAGACGGGGAAAGCGCGGGCGGCGGTGTCGTTGGTTTTGCGGACGACTTCTTTGTCAAACTCGGCGGCGTCTAGACCGAGCATTTCGTAGAATTTGGCCCGCTCATGCACCGTCAAGCTGTGGGTGGCAAAGACCGAGAGCAAGAAGAAGCGACTCCAGAGGCGGCCTTGCCAGGTTTGCCACATTGAGGGCTGCGATCGCACCAAAGCCTTAAAAATATCCCCATGGCGGTTTTCATCTTGGCACCAGCTCTCGAAGTAGTTGAACAGCGGGTAAAAGCTGTGCTCAGGGTGCTGCTCTAGGTGGCGATAGATGAGAATGTAGCGCCAGTAGCCAATTTTCTCGGAGAGATACACGGCGTAGACGATCCACTCCACTGGGAAGAAGGTGTATTCGCGGGTTTTGGTCAGCTTGGCTAGGTCAAGGGAAATGTGAAAATCCTGCATGCACTTGTTGAGAAAACCGGCATGGCGGGCCTCGTCACGGGCCATGAGGCTAAAGATTTCGGCCAGCACCGGGCTGCGGTCTTTGATGCGGCGCGACAGTTCCTTAAACAGCAAAAAGCCCGAAAACTCTGAGACGCACGATCGCTCTAGATAATCTACAAATGCCCGGCGCTCGTCACCCTGGATGTGATCCCAGTTTTGGGCAAAAGAGTCGTCGCGGGAGAAGTGGTGGCGGTTGTAGTCGGCCCGCATTTCCTCCAGCATGGTCTGGAGCCCTTCGGCTTCCAGGGATAGATCCATGGTGGCGGCTTTGTCGAAGTCGGTGATGTAGAACCGGGGCGAGAGCAGGTTTTCTTCAATGGCAGCTTTGACCTGGCTATCGCTGGGCTGGGGGAGAGCAGTCACCATAGGAGCAATTTGGGGATAGACGGCAAGGGAGTGCAGCGACAAAACAGCTTCATCGCTTAATAGCTATAGACCATAGCACGATGATTTCAGGCTTTTACCTGGGTTAAGAAATTTAGACCCAGCAGCCATCCGGGCTCAGCCTGGGGACGTTCTTGCCGCAGGCTTGAGAGACTGTTTCGCAGGAAATTCAACAATCTTGCCCTCCGCAGGCCACGGGGCTGACGCCTCATCCCCAGGCCCACCCCAAGACATAAAACTTTATGCCTTAGCCTTGCTTAAGCATTTAATAGCTGTATAGTGATTAAAAGATTTTTGTTCGCGAGGTACACCCATGACCGATTTGGCCCAGCGTCTGCGGGAGGGCACCCAGATCTCCCACACCCTGTCTGAAAATACGGCATTCATGAAGTGCTTTTTGAAGGGCATTGTGGAGCTAGAGCCCTTTAAAAAGCTCACTGCGGATCTCTATTTTCTCTACAGCACCCTAGAGGCCGAAATGGTCGGCCACCAGGCGCACCCCGTGGTGGGGTCGATGGTGTTTGCTGAACTGCTGCGCACCCAGAAGCTAGAGGAAGATTTGGCCTTTTACTACGGCGATCGCTGGCCGCATGAGATCATCGCTACCCCTGCGGGTCTGCGCTACGTGAACCGCATTCTTGAAGTTTCATCGACCAACCCGGCGCTGTTGGTCGCCCATGCCTACGTGCGCTACATGGGCGATCTCTCTGGCGGGCAGGGGCTGCGGCACATCGTGCGATCGGCCCTGAGCCTGCCGCCAGATCAGGGCACCGCGCTCCATGAGTTTGACCAGCTGCCCACAGTCGAGGCCAAGCGCGACTTTAAGCTCAAATACCGCGACGCACTGAATGCGCTGCCGGTGGGTGAAGCGCTGATTCAGCAATTGGTGGATGAGGCGAATTTGGCCTTTGCGCTGAACAGAGATGTGTTCCACGAGCTGGAGCCGGATGTGCGATCGGCGGTGGGCGACCATGTGTTTGACCTGATTACCCGGCAAGATCGCCCCGGCAGCACCGAGCAGCACCCCCACCACGGCATGGTCGCCCTGGTGGCAGCAGAGTAAGCCCACCGTAGGGTGCATTCGCGAAGCAATGCACCATTTCCACGGCATTCGAGCGGTGCATTACGGCTCAAAAGCTCAGACTCGGACAATTGGCTCCGGTTGGCAAGCCGCGAATGCACCCTACGACTCCACATATCCATCTTTATGACTCGCTAAAATACTATGCTCTCTGTTGCCAAGCCCGTTGTGTTTGACCCAGCGCTGCTGCACAAGTACAACCAGCCGCTGCCCCGCTATACCAGTTTTCCTCCGGCGACGGAGATGAAAGAAAGCTTTAAGCCAAGGGATTTTGAGGCCGCGATCGCCGTCGGCAACTATAAGCAGACGCCCCTGTCGCTCTACTGCCACATTCCCTTTTGCGAGTCGGCCTGCTATTTTTGCGGCTGCAACACGGTGATCACTCGTCACAAAAAAGTGGCCGACCCCTATCTGGATTACCTGGAGCGCAACATTGCCCAGGTGGCCGATCGCGTCTCTAACCGCCGGGTCAACCAGCTGCACTGGGGCGGCGGCACCCCCAGCTATCTCACCAAGGCGCAAGTAGAACGGCTGTGGAATGCTCTGCACCAGCACTTTGAGTTTGACCCCAACGCCGAGATCTCCATTGAGGTGAACCCCCGCGATCTCGATCGCGACTACGTGCAATTTCTCAAAGACCTGGGCTTTAAGCGGGTGAGCTTTGGTCTGCAAGACTTTAACCGGGCGGTGCAGACGGCGGTCAACCGCATTCAGCCCGAGGCCATGCTGGTAGATGCCATGGGCTGGCTGCGAGAAGCAGGTTTTGAAAGCGTGAATGTGGACCTGATCTACGGGCTGCCCTACCAAACCCTGGCTACGTTTTCAGACACGATTGAGAAAACCCTGGGCCTCGACCCCGATCGCATCGCCGTCTTCAATTTTGCCTACGTGCCCTGGCTCAAACCCGTGCAGAAAAAGCACATCGACCCCGCCACCCTGCCCGGCCCCGAGGAAAAACTCGAAATTTTTCACCTGACCATCGATCGCCTGACGGCGGCGGGCTACCAGTTCATCGGCATGGATCACTTTGCTAAGGCCACCGATGAGCTGGCGATCGCTCAATCCCAGGGCAAACTCCACCGCAACTTCCAGGGCTACACCACCCTGCCCGAGTCTGATCTGCTGGGCTTTGGCATGACCTCGATCAGCATGCTCCACGATGTCTACGCCCAAAACCACAAGGGCCTGCGCGACTTTTATAGAGCCGTGGATGCCAACGAACTGCCCCTGGAGCGGGGCGTAGTACTGAGCCAAGACGACATCTTGCGCCGGGCGGTGATCATGGAGCTGATGTGCCAGTTTGAGCTGTCGAAATCGGCCATTGAAGAAAAATATCACCTCTGCTTTGACCAAGACTTCGACGACTACTTTGCCCGCGAGCGCCAAGATCTCAAGGTGCTCGAAGCGGATGGGTTAGTGCGGCTGCCCCCTCATCACATCGAGGTGTTGCCCGCTGGACGGCTGCTAATTCGCAACATCGCGGCGGTGTTTGACCCTTACCTGAGGAATCGCACCATCCGACAGTTTTCGCAGTCGGTTTAAGGGCAAACAACCCCGGATGGGCAAACAACCGTTTGCCCCTACATCAATCATTCGGGCAGACACCCAGGTCTCCTCCTACCCATCTACCCCCTCACCCCCTACCCCCTATCCCCATCCACCCATGCAAACTCTTTCATCTCTCACCATCGGTCAACACACTGTCCCCAACCCCATCATCCAGGGCGGCATGGGCATTCGCGTTTCGGGCGCTGGCCTGGCGGCGGCGGTGGCCAATGCTGGCGGCATCGGCATTGTCTCGGCGGTTGGTCTGGGCATGCGATCGCCCCACTTTGACATTGACGAAAAAAATCCCAAACTTCGCCAGACTCGCTTTTTTGAAGCCAACCGCCTGGCCCTGATCGATGAACTGCAAAAGGCCCGTGCCCTCAGCCCCAACGGCGTGATCGGTGTCAATATCATGGTTGCCGCCCGCGACTACGAAGCCCTGGTACAAACCGCCGTCGACCACGGCGCAAACCTGATTTTTTCTGGCGCGGGGCTGCCCTTGACCCTGCCCGCCCTCACCGCCCACCAACCCCAGGTGGCCCTGGTGCCGATTATTTCCAGCCTGCGCGCGGCCCAGGTGATCTGCAAAAAGTGGCAGCGGCAGTACCACCGCCTGCCCGATGCCTTCGTGGTCGAAAATCCCCAGTCGGCGGGCGGGCACCTGGGGGCCAAGGCCGAGGAACTGGGCGACCCGGCGATTAGCGCTGAGGCAGTGATTCCAGCCCTGGTGAGCTACCTGGCGGAGAATTTTGAGCAGCCGATTCCGGTGATTGCAGCGGGGGGCGTGTGCGATCGCACCTCCCTGCTCCACGCCCTATCCCTCGGGGCCAGCGGCGTCCAGATTGGCACCCGCTTTATCCCCACCGACGAGTGCGACGCTGACCGGCGGTACAAAGAATTTCACCTCAACGCTGGCCCCGCCGATATTGTCTTGGTGCCCAGCCCCGTTGGCCTGCCCGGTCGCGCCCTGCGCAACGCCTTTGTGGATCGCGTCAATGCGGGCGAAGCCCCTGGGAAACAAGACAACTGTTTTGCCAATTGCTTGCAGGTGTGCAAATTTCGCGATCGCCGCGAGACCTACTGCATTCTGCGCGCCCTCGATCGCGCCTGCCGAGGCGATGTGGAGAATGGCCTAGTGTTTGCGGGCAGCAGCGTGGGAGGGGTCGGTCACATTCAGCCCGTAGCCGCAGTGATGGCGGAGTTGGTCGCCGTTTAGCCAAACGATCAGGGCAGACACATTGGTCTGCCCCTACCCCCTACCCATCCACCCCCATGACCAACTCCCCTCTTGCCAACCAACTCAACCTGATGGGCTACGTCAACCGTTCAGAGGTCAACGGGCCGGGCAAGCGCGCCGTGGTCTGGCTGCAGGGCTGCCTGCGAGAATGTCCGGGCTGTTTCAACCCGGCTTCCTGGCCCTTTGCACCCAACCAAATCATGTCGGTCGATGAGGTGGTAGAACGCATTTTGGCCGACCCAGAAAATGAAGGGGTGACCTTCTCAGGAGGCGAGCCTTTCTGGCAGGCTCCGGCCCTGGCGGCGGTGGCGCGGCGGGTGCAGGCGGCAGGGCTGAACGCCATGTCGTTTTCAGGGTTTACCCTGGAAGAACTACGAGGGCTAAATGCCCCGCCTGGCGCTCAAGCGTTGCTCGGTCAGCTCGACATTCTGGTAGATGGCCCCTTTGTGGAAACCCTCGCCATCCACGACCCGACCTCGCCAGTATCGTCGCGCAATCAGCGGGTGCGGGTGTTTAACCCAGCCCTACGAGACCACATTAACTGGGCCAGCGACCAGATTGAGGTACACATTTTCAAAGACGGCAGCCGCCTAGTGACAGGCTATCACGGCCAGTTTGGCCTCGGAGCTTAGCTCAGTTTGCCCCATAGAAAGCTGGCACGTTCAACCCTTCAAACGTGCCTACCTTTCACAGCGCGATTCACAAAATTTACTGTTGACCCAAACTGATGCTACTTAGCCAAGACAGCGTTAGCCAAAATTTGGGGCAGACCAATTTCGCTGCACACTTCGTAGAACGAGGTCACAGGCGGCGTCTCAAACAGGTGGGCAATTTTGCCCAGGGTCTGCTGATAAACCTCGCTCTGGTTGTCGTCCATATCTTCAATGCTGTCCCAGAGAATGATGGCGATGCCGCGATCGCTGCCTGGTTCTTGTAGCAGATAGGCTCCCTGAAAGCCTTTGGTGTAAGTAGAAACCGCCTTTTCGTAGAGCTGGCGGGCTTCGCTAAAGCAGCCGGGTTTAAACTCGCCAATGGCCACATAGGCGTACTTGTGGCGCAAAAAATCGTCGAAGTCGGTCATAAACAGGGTCAATCCTTGGTCTTGAAGTAAACCAAATTTCAGCCTAGAGGTGGAGTTTTACCCATAGGACAACCCCAAATCTCGCTCTACACTTGGCATACATCCAGTGTCGATCAGATAGTGGCATTGGATACGATTTCTTACCTAGGCTTTAGATTCTGTTACCGATCTTCTAACAGGCGTTGGCCCCAGGCTTTGAGGGTTTGCCCCAGCCAGACTCTGGTGCGTTGCCAGCCTAGCCTGAGCCGCTGCGCCCAGCCCTGTTCTTTGGGCAGCGTCACGACGATCGCCCCGGCTCTGTAGGCCACCTGCATTTGGCGATCGCACACCCGCGCCGGTAGCGGCACCGTCTGCTGAAAATAGTTGAGACCCAGCCCCTGCATGAGAGGGCTGCGGTAACCCGACTGCCGCTGACCCGAAAAGGTGAGCGATTTGCGAGAGGCCCGCACCTGCACCGCCTGAGGCTCTACCCCCGGCAAAAATGCCGTGATGACTAAAGCCGCAGCCGTGTCTTCGATTTCGATCGAGGGTACCTGCATGCGGCCTGAGGGAGAGATACCCAGGGGCATGAGAGCGGCGGCGATCGCATCCATCTGGGCCTGGGCCGCGCCCAAGTTCCACATCGATTGCTGAAACGGCGATTGCTGAGATGATTGCCACTCGGCCATAGCCCTAACCCCTTGTCTTTCTATACTTAAGATCATCGCCCTAAGTCTTTAGTTTCATAGGTGGGCAAATCCCCCAGACCCGATGGGGTATAACCGCCATGCCTCACTCTGATTCCACTGGTGCCCAATCCAACGGGGGCAAAATCGCGCCCATGAGAAAGATCCTGCATATCGATATGGATGCGTTCTTCGCCTCTGTAGAACAGCGAGACTTTCCGCAGTACCGGGGCAAGCCGTTGGTGGTTGGTGGTCGCCCCGAGCAGCGGGGCGCTGTCGCCGCCGCTAGCTACGAAGCGCGCCAGTACGGCATTCACTCAGCCATGCCTGCCCGCATTGCTCAGCAGCGGTGCCCCGATCTCATCTTTGCCCGGCCCCGGTTTGAGGTTTACAAAGAAGTTTCTGGGCAAATCCGAGCGATCTTTTGCCGCTACACCGACCTGGTGGAGCCGCTTTCGCTGGATGAGGCTTACCTGGATGTCACGGCGAATGCGCTGGAGGAACCCTCTGCTCTGGCGATCGCCCGTCGCATCAAAGCCGACATTCTCGCCACCACTCAGCTCACGGCTTCGGCGGGGGTGTCGGTCAACAAGTTTCTTGCCAAAATGGCCAGTGGGCAAAACAAACCCGACGGTTTGACCTTGATTTTGCCCGACCAGGCACAGGCCTTTGTCGCCGCCCTGCCCATCGAGAAATTTCACGGTATTGGCCAGGTCACGGCCCGCAAAATGCACGCCCTGGGCATCGCCACTGGGGCCGACCTGCAACCCTGGGCCGAGGCTGACCTGGTGCGGCACTTCGGCAAAGCGGGCCGCTTTTACTACGGCGTCGCCAGAGGGCAAGACGATCGCCCCGTCAACCCCAACCGCATTCGCAAATCGATCGGAGCCGAGCGATCGTTCTCGCCCGATCTCACCACCCTGGCGGAGATGACCGCCGCCCTCGATCGCGTCGCGGCCGAGGTGGTGCGTCGCCTGGGCGAACAAAACCGCCGGGGCCACACCCTCACCCTCAAAATTAAATACGCCAACTACCGACAGATTACCCGTAGCCGCACATTTGGGGTCGCCGTTGGGGCTGAGTCGCCGCTACAGGCCTGGGCTGAGGAAATGCTGGTGATGCATTGCGATCGCCAACAGCCTGTGCGCCTGCTCGGTCTCACCTTGTCTAACCTAGAGCCCGCTGGAGAGTCTACCTACGTGCAGCTTTCCCTAGAAATTTAGAGCTACGCCGAGTCCAGTCTAGAGTCGATTGTTGGCTCTCAGTCCAACCTGCACGTCTCTACTTGGATGGGGTTGAATGCTCATGAGGCCTAGGGGAAAGGCTGTCCATCAACCCCGATTCCTTCATCAGACGCGGCCAGAGCAGCAAAAAAAAGCCCATCCAGACCCCGATGGGTAGGGCAACAACGCTAGTTAGCCAGATGCGGTGAAACAGCAACCAACTAGAGCCTACGATCGCACAGCCAGTCAACACAATCGACCAGGGCTGGCACCACCAGGGCTTTAGCTGCCAGGCACTGGTGATGGGCTTTGGCTCAGTCATAGGTTAATGTCATTTTTTGGAATTAGATAACCTTGGCACTCTAGGCCTGAGCTAGAAGCAATTGATCGCCAGTTGACTTACTCAGCCTGACAGCGATCGCACAAGCCCCGCACCGTCACTTCATAGTCTTCAATCTGCCAGCGAGGGCTCAGGGTTTGCAGGTTGAGGCTGGCCAGAGTTTCCCAGGGAATATCTGCGATCGCTCCACAGCTCTGGCAGCGAAAATGGTGGTGCGGCCCCACATTTGCATCATAGCGGCAGACCCCTGCTTCTAACAGCACCTCGCGCACCAGATTCACTTCGCGCAGGGCTTGCAGCGAACTGTAGACGGTCGCTTGAGAAGAGGTCGGCCCATCCTGGTTGAGGTCGTTGAGAATATCGTCGGCGGTGGGGTGGTCGTAGCGGCCCAGCAGATTGCTGTACACGGCAAATCGCTGGGGTGTCACTCGCAACCCCTTTGACTTGAGCATGGCAACGATTTGATCGGCTTGGGGCAGCATTTTCCCTGGCTCCGCGCTTGATTTCAGCTCCATACCGCCGAGCACCCGCTTGAGCAAGGCTGAACTTACACCAAACTGCTCTGAACAGGACACGGGGGAGATGGACGTACTACGATATCCTAATCTCTAAACAATAACATTCTCTCTAGAGAATTGACCTTACCTTGGAATAATTCCAGACTTTGAGTTACTATACTTATTGAAGATTTCTTAACTCAGAACTATTCTGAGTTAAGCAGCAATGGCTGGAAACGCAGTTAATCTGTTCCTAAACTACGAAAGAGGTAATTATGGTTGCTACTGGACGTGTACCTGAAGTCACTTTTAAGACCCGCGTGCGCGATGAGTCTGTAGGTGGGTCTAACCCCTACCGCTGGCAAGACCTGACCACCAGCGATATCTTTGCCGGTAAGAAGGTAGTGGTTTTCTCTCTGCCTGGCGCTTTCACCCCCACCTGCTCGTCTAACCACCTGCCCCGCTACGAAGAACTCTACGAAGAGTTTAAGGCCCAGGGTGTTGACACCATCATCTGTGTCTCTGTAAATGACGCCTTCGTCATGTTCCAGTGGGGCCAAAAGGTTGGCGCTAAGAATGTCTTCCTGCTACCCGACGGCAACGGCGAATTTACCCGCAAGATGGGTATGCTGGTCGACAAGTCTAACTTGGGCTTCGGCATGCGCTCTTGGCGCTACTCCATGCTCGTCAACGACGGTGCGATCGAGAAAATCTTCACCGAGCCCGACTTTGGCGACAACTGCCCCATTGACCCCTTTGAGGTCTCTGATGCCGACACCATGCTGGCCTACCTGAAGGGTACTGCTCCCGCTGGCGTGTCTGAGCCCCGTCTGGCTTTCGTGGGCTAATTGCCCGTTAGCTCACCCTCGGTGAGCAGTCGGCAAAGGGGGTTCTAGCAATCCCCTTTGCTTTTTTCGAGAGTGTATACCAGTCAGGCAAGTTCGCCCCCATCCTCAGGCATAACTCGTCAGTACTTGCTGCCTGACCCTGTACATCCCCCGCGCTAGCCTTGAGCAAATAAGGTGACGAATCACCTCGTTGGGCCAGTCGCGCTTAAATTCTCAGTAAAAATTGTTTAGAACGACCTAGCCTTATTTTTTAGAAAAGCCTTTTAGCTTAGAGGTACGTCTCAGCGCCTCTCTGCGGCTCAGGCTTTATCGCTGTTCTCTCCAACCCCATCACCGTTATGAAACTCTCCCGCAAAAACCTTCACGAGCGCACTGACCAAGTCTACGATGCCATCGTTGTAGGCGGCGGCATGGGTGGATTGTCAGCGGCTATCTATTTGGCTCGCTACGGCCTCAAGTGCCTAGTGGTTGAAAAAGGCAAGGGGCGATCGCTGTGGATGCAGGAAGTGCGCAACGTGGTTGGCTTCGACCCCCATACGCCCGGTCGTGCCATTCTCAACCACGGTATGCAGCAGTCGGTTGACTGGGGGGCTGACTATCTACGGGGCTTCGTCGAAGACGTGGTCGATGAGGGCGATCAACTGGCTGTACAAGTCAAAGTGGGCAAAACCGACAGCGTCTACCCCGTGTTTCGGGCCAAATATTTGATTGCTGCCTCGGGCGTGATCGACGTGCTGCCCCAGCTCGACAACATGCAAAACGTCTACGACTATGCGGGCTACACCCTTCACGTCTGCATGATCTGCGACGGCTTTGACATGTGGAACCAAAAGGCTGTGCTGATTGCGGGCAAAGAGTCTCAAATCAATGCTGCCTTTGTGCTCGACTGGTTTACCCCCTACATTTCGGTGCTCACCCACGGCCTTTGCACCGTCGGCGAAGACATGCGGGCCAAGCTGGCCGATTACGGCTACCCTCTCTACGAAGCGCCGATCGCCAAAATTTTGGGCGAAAACCATAAAATGAGCGGCATCGAGCTGACTGATGGCACCGTAGTCGAAGCCACCACCGGCTTGATCAACATGGGCTCGATCTACCACAACCAATATCTCAAGGGCATCGTCGGTCTCGAATGGGATGGCGAAAACTTGATCACTGACGAAATGTGTAAGACTAGCCACGATCGCATCTTTGCTATTGGCGACCTCAAAAAAGGCATCAACCAGGTGTCGGTCGCAGTAGCCGACGGCACTCTGGCTGCTACCCAGATCTGGCGCACCATTCGCCGCGCCAGCCCGCCCCGCAAGTGGGAAGAAAATCTGAGTAAAGCCAAGGCGATCGCCTCTTAAGAGCGGTAATAGGTTCAAACTCTCTCAGTCGCCGCTGGTTATTTCAGCGGCGACTTTGCCTATGGCGCTCGTGATCTGCCGCAGCTGGGCTGGCTCAACCAGGTATGGCGGCATCGTGTAAATTAACCGGCCAAAGGGGCGCAGCCACACCCCCTGGGCCACAAACTGGGGCTGTACCACCGCCATATCCACCGGCTCGTGCAGTTCAACCACGCCGATCGCCCCTAAAACCCGCACATCTTTCACCGCTGGCAGGTGGCGGCAGGGGGCCAGTTCCTGCTTAAGCTGGGCTTCTAGGGCCACTATTCTGGCGGCCCAGTCGTAGCTCTCTAGCAGGGTCAAATTTTCTAGCGCTACGGCGCAGGCCAATGGATTGCCCATAAACGTGGGGCCGTGCATAAATACCCCCGCTTCCCCCTGGGCAAAAGTTTCGCTAATGTGGGTCGTAGTCAGCGTCGCTGCTAGAGACATAAATCCTCCGGTCAGCGCCTTGCCAACACAGAGAATGTCAGGATCAATGCCCGCATATTCGCAGGCAAAGAGCTTGCCCGTGCGGCCAAAGCCTGTGGCAATCTCATCGAGAATGAGCAGTACGCCGTACTGGTCGCACAGCTCTCGCGCCCGCCGCACGTACTGGGGGCTGTAGATGCGCATGCCCCCCGCCCCCTGCACCACCGGCTCAAAAATAGCGGCGGCAATCTCACCATGGTGGCGTTCTAGAATCGCTTCAAAGCTGGCGATATCCCCCTCGTCCCACAATCCTGCAAAGGAAATCTGAGGCGCATCGGCAAAATACTGCTCCACCAAACTTTTGCGAAACAGATGGTGCATACCATTCACCGGGTCGCACACCGCCATCGCGGCAAAGGTGTCGCCGTGATAACCGTTGCGAACAGTGAGAAAATGCTGCTTCTGCGGCTTGCCCCGGTTGTGCCAGTACTGAATCGCCAGCTTCATCGCCACTTCCACCGATACCGAGCCGGAGTCGCAGAAAAAGACGTGCTGCAAGGGTGCTGGCGTGATCTGCACTAGCTTGGCGGCGAGTTGCACCGCAGGCTGGTGAGTCAGCCCGCCAAACATGACGTGGCTCATGTGTCCCATCTGATCCTGAGCCGCCTGGTTGAGCCGAGGATGGTTGTAGCCGTGAATGCAGGTCCACCACGACGACATGCCGTCGACTAGGCGTTCTCCCGTCTCCAACTCCAGGTAAACGCCCTGGGCTGACTTCACCGGAAAAATTGGCCCTGAGCTGGGCATTGCCGCGTAGGGATGCCAAACATGACGGCGATCGAGCGCCAACAGTTGGTCAATGGGGAGTTTATCCATCGCAAAGAAACCCAGTAAAGCCGTCCCCTCCTGGGAGGGGTGCCCGGAGGGCGGGGTGGGTTTGGGGGCTAGGCTGACCCACCCCTGCCCATCCCAGGAGGGGATAGTTTTTTACTCAAGAAACTGATTTACGTATCCCAAATAGGTCTCAGGATCTTCCAGCATCGGGAAGTGCCCGGTGTTTTTGACCAGAGCGTACTCAATTTTGGGGTTCAATTCTGCTGCTGTGCGGCCTAGCTCTGCTGGGGTAATTTTGTCAAACTCTCCCGACACTAGCAGCGTCGGCACCGCAATTTTCGCGAACTCGATCGGCATCACTTCAGTCGCCTTCTTGCTCACTGAGGTGAAAATAGTGCCCAGGGCTGTGGCGTAGTCAGCGTTTAAGAAATCTTCCAGAAACGCGATCTTCTCAGCGGCGGGGATGGGGCGGCTGAGGAAACGGGCCATAAAAAAGCGCGGGGCTAGGGGAATTTGCCCCAGCCACTTGGGCCGAAAGGCCACCACGTAGCCACCAAACTTATAGAACGCCTCAAAGGCGGCTTTATCGTACTCAAAAATGCCGTTACAGGTGAGGATGGCCTTCTCCACCCGGGCCCCATACTGGTTCAAAAAGTACACTGCCACCGATGCCCCCATGGAGTGGGCATTGATGGAAACCTTGTCTAAACCCAGCGCATCCAGCAGAGCAGCCAGGTCATCGGCGTAGGTATCGAGCTCATAGCCCCGCGCCGCCGCCGCATCCTGCTGATCAGCGGCAATGATTGATCGCCCAAAGCCGCGCATGTCGTAGAGCAGGCAGTCGTAGCGATCGCACAACGCTGCCGCCGTACTCTGCCAATAGCGAGCCGACCCAGCCCAACCGTGAATGAACACCATCACGGGTTTGGTCGATGCCGGATCGTGCGGCGTATCGGTAGTTACCCACTCATAGTAGTGGTCAATATCGTTAACCCGAACGTAGGTCATGACTAGGCAGACTCGGGCTTAGGCATGGACGAGGGATGCACCAGCAGGTCGGCGGTAGAGCGCTGCTCGACCATTTCGCGGGTGATGGTGCAGCGCTTCAGGTCTTTGCGGGAGGGCAGCTCATACATGATGTCGAGCATTAGCTCTTCGATGATGCCGCGCAGAGCCCGAGCCCCAGTCTTGCGGCGATAGGCTTCCCTAGCGATCGCCCGCAGGGCATCGGGCTTAAACTCTAGCTGCACATTGTCCATCAGCATCAGCTTTTGGAACTGCTTCACCAGCGCGTTCTTTGGCTCGGTGAGAATCGCCATCAGCGATTCTTCATCGAGCGGCTCTAGCACCGAGGTCGCTGGGATGCGGCCAATGAATTCTGGAATCAGGCCAAACTTTACCAGGTCGTCAGGTTCTAGATTGCGCAGCACATCGGCGGTGCGCTTTTCGCGGGAGAATTGGCCTTCGCCAGGCTGCACAAAGCCAATGGACTTTTTGCCGATGCGCTGCTCAACAATCTTCTCAAGCCCGACAAAGGCACCGCCGCAGATAAACAGAATATTGCTGGTGTCAATCTGAATGCAGTCTTGGTAAGGATGCTTGCGGCCACCCTGGGGCGGCACGTTGGCCACGGTGCCCTCGAGCATCTTTAGCAGCGCCTGCTGCACGCCTTCTCCAGACACATCGCGGGTGATAGAAGGGTTTTCGCTCTTACGGGCAATCTTGTCGATTTCGTCGATGTAGATGATGCCGCGCTGGGCTTCTTCAACATCTAGGTCAGCCACCTGGAGCAGGCGCAGCAGAATGTTTTCCACATCTTCGCCGACGTAGCCCGCCTCGGTGAGGGTGGTGGCATCGGCCACCGCAAAGGGTACTTCGAGAATGCGGGCCAGGGTTTGGGCCAGCAGCGTCTTGCCGCAGCCCGTCGGGCCAATCAGCAAAATGTTTGATTTTTGCAGTTCAACTAGATCCTCGGCGGCTTCCCCTTCGACACCCTGGAGGTAGCTAAGGCGCTTGTAATGGTTGTAGACCGCCACCGACAGCACTTTTTTGGCCTCGTTCTGGCCAATCACGTGGTCGTCGAGATAGTTCTTGATTTCCCTGGGCTTAGGAATTTGGCCAAGGGAGATTGCTGGAGCTGTTTTGGGACGATCGGCGGCAGGCTCGCGACGGGGCACGGGCTGGGCGATCGCCGTGCCCGAGTCAAACAGCTCTTCGTCTAAAATTTCGTTACACAGGTCAACGCACTCGTCACAGATGTAGACTCCCGGCCCCGCAATTAGCTTGCGCACCTGCTCCTGAGACTTGCCGCAAAATGAGCACTTGAGATGGGAGTCGTACTTAGACATAAAATGGCCCTAGTTTAGTGCAGTCATAGCGACGGCTGTGGAAAGCGATTGCTTCTCGACAACGTCGTCGATGATGCCGTAGTTTTTGGCTTCAGCGGCAGACATGTAGAAGTCGCGCTCGGTATCAGCCTCAATGCGATCGATCGGCTGTCCGGTGTGGTGGGCGATGATCTCATTTAGCCGCCCCTTGTGGTAGAGAATCTCTCGTGCCTGAATCTCAATATCAGTAGCCTGCCCCTGGGCACCACCTAAGGGCTGGTGAATCATAATGCGAGAGCTGGGCAGTGACAGACGCTTGCCCTTGGCCCCAGCACAGAGCAGAAAAGCCCCCATGCTGGCGGCTAGCCCAAAGCAAATAGTCACCACGTCAGGACGAATCTGCTGCATGGTGTCGTAGATCGCCATCCCCGCCGTGACGGAACCCCCAGGGGAGTTGATGTAGAGCTGCACATCTTTCTCCGGCTCTTCGGCATCGAGATAGAGCAACTGGGCCACGATTGAGTCAGCTACTTCGTCAGTGACCGGAGTGCCCAAAAACACGATACGCTCCCGCAGCAGGCGAGAGTAGATGTCAAAGGCGCGCTCTCCCCGCCCTGACTGCTCAACCACAACGGGCAAAATATTGTTGATTTGGCTGGCGTTGAGGGCAGACTGGCTCAGACTCAAGATGGGGCTGCTCAAAGGGTTCGATGCAATCATAATGGGTTTGCGCGAGATTTCAAGGGTTTGAAGATATTGCTTTACCGAAGCCCCGCAGCCAGAGCAGGGCCGATTGCCTGGCAGATAGTTAAATGCGAACCATCGGTTGGCCTACCCGTCATTATGCCCCAAAATTTTAGGTTCACGGGGGCAGCCCAGCCGATGGTTGCCTAAATCAACAGAACAGTGCCGATGCTAGCTTTCTGTCGCCGCCGCCTGCTTAGCTTTGGCCTTGGGCTCGTCGTCGTCGCTATCGGCATCTGCACTGTCAGCATCTGTGGCGACCACCTCAACGGTTGCCTCAGATGCATCAACGGCTTCGGCTTCGGCCTCGGCCGTTTTGAGACTGCCCTCGGGCACTAGCTCAACAGTGTTATTTTCCTCTAGCCAGGCCAGAATTTTTTCCTGAAGCAGTTCTTCAGTCAGTACCTGTTTGAGGCGATCGGGATCAACTTGGCTGGGATCTTCGATCTCGGCCATAGCTTCTTTGATCTTCTCTTGCAGGGCCTCTTCTTCGATTTTGATGCTCTCTTGCTTGGCCACTTCGCCCAGGGCTAGGGTGCGGCGCAGGCGATCGATGGCCTCGGGGCGAGTGCGCTGGCGCATGCCGTCTACCAGCTCACGAGTCAGCATTTTGTTGACGTCAATGCCCTGGCGGCTGAGCTGCATGATGGTCTGTCTGAGCAAAAAGTCTACTTCTTGCTGCACCAGGGTGTTGGGAATTTCGGCTTCTAGATGTTCGACCAATGCTTCGATTAGAGCGGCATCTTTGTTGGCTTTGGTTTTTTCGTCGGCCTCTTCCTGGTAGCGCTCGGTAAGCGAGGCCCTCAGCTCCTCAATGGTTTCAAATTCGCTGATTTCCTGGGCAAAGTCGTCGTCGAGGTCGGGCAGCTCTTTTTCTTTGATTTCCTTCAGGGTGATGGCAAAGACCGCTGGCTTGCCCGCTAGCTCGGCTTGAGAATAGTCGTCGGGGAAGGGCACTTCGACATCCTTAGCTTCTTCGAGGGCCATGCCGATAATGCCTTCTACAAAGCCCGGAATGAACCGGCCCTCTTCTAGCTCTACCTGGAAGTCGGTGCCAGAGCCGCCCTGAAATTCTTCAAACTCGCCTGCCTCGGTCTGTACCTTGCCGACAAAGTCGATCACAGCCACGTCACCCGCCTGGGCAACGCGATCTTCGATGGGCACCAGGGTGGCCATGTTGTTTTGGTACTGGCTGAGGGTCTTGTCAACCCGCTCTGGGTCGGGGAGAATCTCTTCAGCCTGCACAGAAAAACCCTTGTACTGACTCAGGGTGACGCGGGGCGGCACATCTACGGAGGCCTGGATGGTAATGGGCTGACCTGGCTCGTACTGACCGATTAGCTCCTCAAAGGAGCTTTTGAGCTGATAGTTGCCGATCGCATCGATTTCTTCCTGTTTGATCGCCTTATCGACGGCATTTTGCACCAGTTCTTCAATTACTGCCGCCTTAAACTGGGTCAGCCCAACCCGCTGCAAAAAGACTGGTTTGGGTACCTTGCCTTTGCGAAAGCCCGGCACGTTCACCGTCCGCATCATCTTGCTCAGCACCTGATCGTAGGTTTTTTGAGATAGATCGGCGGGAATTTCAATTTCTAGGCCTACCTGGCTGTCGGGCAGTACTTCCTGGGTAACTTTCATGGGGTCTTTTTGCTAACTAGACGGCGACTGCGCGGCCCTAAACCGGGCAGAGTAAGGTTCCTTGAGAAGCTGGCAAAACTAGTACAACGGGCTGAGCTCGCTGGAGATAGAACCCTGCTTGGGAAACTTTTGGCGCAATTATCAAGCATACTCTATCGTTGAAGCCTCGGGGTTATTCCTTGGCTTTAGTCCATATTTTTGTGCGTCCGAGGGCGTGCTCCCTGGATATGTGCGCTCTGGGTGGTAGGGTCAGGCGACCCTGAGTAGGGGCTATTCACTCAGTGGGCGGCTCGCTTGAGGGTTTGTCGGGCAATTCTAATGGGTTGAGACGCTCGTCGAGAGGCTCGACTAACTCTTGGTCAACCTCAACTCCGGCATTCACCATAAATAGGCGAAAGGTTTCGCCCTGGCTGAGGTGATTGGCGTAGCCCGATCGCAGGTAGAGGCCGTAGTCGGGGCGGCGGGCCACGTAGCGACCGACAAAGGCCAGCCCAATGGCGTTCATGTAGCGATCGATGTCTTCGGGCTCAGCTAGGGTCACCCCTGGCAGAGTAGTGAGCAGGTGCGACAGGCCCGCATCCAGGGCTGAAAAATCGACGTGGGCCTGCCCCTCAATCAGCGCTAGGGATCGACTGTCGGTGGTATACCAGGGAAAGGTAAGAAACTGTTCAAACACCGCCGGAGTGGCGGGATCGTAGCTGCCTGCAATCACCATGACGGGCACCGTCACAGCGGCTAGCCCCTCGGGGCCAAAAATGCTGCTGTTGACCGGGTTGATCAGCAGCACCGAGGTCACCCTGGGGTCGCGAAACCGGTAGGTCTGCTGGGGCAGCTCTAGCGCCTGGCACTGCAACAGCAGCGAGATATTGAGGTGAATAAAGCGGCGATCGCAGGCTTTTTGGAGATGGGGAAAGTTGATCTCCGCTCCGGCCACGGCCAGGGCGGTGTACCCCCCCAGGGAGTGGCCCCCCACCCCCACCTGGGTTAGGTTTAGCCGCCCCTCAAACTCGGTGGGGTTGAGGCGCTCTAGCTCGTCGAGCACAAAGGTAATGTCGAGGGGGCGATGGATGAATTCTTGCACCTCAAACACATCTTGGGCTAGCCCCGCTTGAAAGTTGACCACCTGTTGGGCATCGCTGCCGGGGTGTTGGGGCAGCACTACCACAATGCCGTGGGAGGCCAGGTGGGTGGCCCATTGCCGCCAGGCCTCAGGTCTAGAGGACAGCCCGTGAGAAAACACCATGACCGGTGCCTGCCCCCGCCACTGCCGGGGCCGCACCATATCGACATAGAGCTGGCGATGGCCCCCTGGGGCCGGTCCTTGACCATCGCGCTGGGCATCGGTCAGGTCAAACCGCTGGGTTTGCACTCGGTAGGGGCCAGGGGCCGTGAGGTCACCGAGGGTGGTGTAGTCAAGGGGGGTGGTCTGGCTAGTCTGCTGGATGGTGAGCGCTTCTAGCTGAGCAATGGAATCGTTGGTGGCGTTGACAATCTCTTCCACCGCCTTGGCTACTGCTAGGGCATTGTTGACGTCAATCTGCATATCTGTGGGCAGCGATCGCACCACATTTAGGGCCGACAGCCCCTCCGGCGAAGTCGCCGCCTGAATCAGGGCCGCCCGCAGGGCGAGCTTGCCATTGCCGCCGCTGCGAGTCTGTAAGATAGCGCCCACCTGATCGAGCAGGTCTTCGCCCAGGCCGGTGTAGAGAAAGCGCGACAGCAGTACGCCGTCTATGGGTAGGGGGCGATCTAGGTTTTGCCGCAGGACTTCCTGTTGAGCTTCACTCAGCTTCGCTGCATTGAAGTAAAAGGCTAGGTCTTCGCTGACGGTGCCCTCGGTAACCAGGGTCTCTAGGGAACTGGTGCGGATCGATCGCTCCAGCGGCCCGTAGCGCAAAAAGATTTCTTCGGCGGCCTGGCTGGGCAACCCGGCCAGTAGAATGGCTCCCCCCAGGGCCCAAGGCAGGCCTGGAAGGTTTAGCCCGGTGGTGAGGTGTTGCCAGGTCATCTAGCCCTCTACTTTTCCTCCATACTGCCACGGATTTACAGCCCTCCATGCCCTAGACAGCCGCCCTAGACCCTTGGTGCAGAATTAATCGATTGCCGTCGGGGTCGTAGGCGTAGACCTCGCGCCCGTGGGAGGCGGTGAGCACAGGCCCTGGCGGTGGATAGCCCAGGGCGGTCAGGTGAGCGATCGCCTCCTCCAGATCCTCCACCTCCAGACACAGGCTCATGGCCCCACTGCCAGGGGCGCTAAACTGAGCCGCCTGGTCAGTCCTGGGTTTAAAGATCCCCAGCTTTATCCCTGGTAAATGGAACTCAGCGTAGCGATCGCGCTGGTAAACTCTAGCCTGCTGCCCAAATAACTCGCCGTAGAAGGCTACTAGAGCCTCAAATTTTGTACTCGCAAGGGTGATAAAGGCAGTCGTGCAACTTAGGGATGCGATCGCCAAGACTCTCTCCGCAGTTCAGGTGAATTTGCCGACGCCTTGGTTGAAGGTGGGCACTGCCCACCCTCCGCGATCGCATCTAGGCTATGGGGCATGCCGGCTTGGGAGGCATCCACCCAAGCCCCTAATGAAAAACTCAACACTCAGACTTCAAAACTCTCTTTAATTCTCCGCCTACTCCAACTCCCACTCCGCTGCGTACTGCAACATCAGCGGCGGCAGGTTAAGGTCTTTGGGCGTCTTACATCGGGCCTCGAAGATACCCAAAATATCTTTCACCGCGGGCTTGCCCTTGCTGCTGCCGGTGACCCCGCAGGCAATCACCACCGCACAGTTGCCGTGGCATTCGCCCTGCCACTGGTGCCAGCGCTCTAGCACCTGGCGATCGGCGCTCCCGGCGGTTTCGTACTCGGCAAACAGGTGCAGCTCGCCGTCGCCAGTTTGCAGCAGACCCAGCTCAAAGGCGTCGCCGCTAAAGGGGTCGTTGCCAGGGTTAAAGCACACCGCCTGCACCCCCTGAGCCTGCTGGAGCTGCTTGATCAAGGTTTTGGCCTTGGGCCGCGATGTTTGAATCAGCACCACCGGCAGGGTAGGCTCTTCGGCGGTGCCGTTACAGACTGCAACAGGGAGGGCCGCAACAGCTGTCTGGGGCTGAAAAGTCACCAGCGGATCGAGGCCAGCGGTTTGCAGCATCTGCCGCCGCATCTGGGTGAGAATGATGATCGCCCCCTCAGGCACATAATCATCGCGCAGCACCGGAAAGTTCATCCTGCTTGGGGCGTCGTCCTCATCTCCCAGGGCCAGATCAGTTTCGGCCAGCAGCTCTGCGGTGACGTCGGGTAGGGTTTTCACCGTTACGCTCAGGGTGGCAGTCTTGATATTCTTCTCGGGGTTAGGAATTTTGTAGGTGCCCTTTAGCGCTTTGAGGGGGGGCTTTTCGAGCTGAGACCGATATTTGGTGACAAAGCGTTTGATCGCCTCCATCGCCACCAAAAAAGTGGCCCCCTCTTCGTCAACCAGCTGGCTACGCATGCCCTCTAGGGGGTGAATGCTGCCAAAGTCGGGCTCGATGGCCTCGGGAGCCGCCGCCAGCCAGCGCACCGGCTGCGGGGCATCGATCAGGGTTTCATCGTCAAACAGCTCAAAATTGAGGTAGAGGCAGTCTTGCTCTAGAAAGGCCTCCTGCATTTGTTTG
This sequence comes from Pseudanabaena sp. PCC 9330, assembly GCF_055795045.1. NCBI lineage: Bacteria > Bacillati > Cyanobacteriota > Cyanophyceae > Pseudanabaenales > Pseudanabaenaceae > Pseudanabaena > Pseudanabaena sp. PCC 9330. The sequence continues at coordinate 25,599 of NZ_JAYFES010000066.1, forward strand.
GGAGACTGCTGCCTCATCAGCACCCGCTGGCGAAACTGCTTGAGCGAGTCGAGGGATCGGTACATCAGCAGTCCGTACTCCACGCCGCCCATGCCCAGCATCGACACGTAGAGGGTCTCGACATCCCAAGCGTTGAGCTCGACAGCGAGAATCTGCTGCTCATTCAGGCTATTCCAGGGGGCCAATTCCCAGATTTCCATGGCCTGGTCGATCATGGCTTCGGCGTAGCGAGGGGGCAGCTCGGCCTCGGCCATCTCGGCAGACTGCTGTAAGGCGTTAAACAGTTCGTCGATTAGCGGCAGATCGGGGGCGTAGTCGATGGCAATATCGAGGCCTTGAAGCACACCGCGCAGGTAAAACTGAATCTCGCGATCGCTGACCACAATCTTTTGCGGGCGAGCGGGCGGCAGGTTGCCCTGGGGCGACTCAATGGCTTGCAGCAGTGTGCGCACCACGGGCTCGTAGCCGCTGGTGGTGGGCACCATGGTCAGCCCCCGTACCGCTCCGTGGCTGCTGTCGACCCAGAGAATGCAGTCGCTAGTTTCGGTGTGGCGCTGTCTGAGCCCACCGTCGTCATCCATGAACCCGCCTACCGAGCGGCGATCGCCCTCCCAAACGCTAGCTACGCGGGGCAGCCGCTTCAGGCGATCGATGGTAACGCGGTTCAATCGGGTCATGGGCTAAGGGTAACGATGGAACGACAGCCAAGGCCAGCATTTTAGGCTAGCACCAGCGCAGGGCTTTGGTTAGCTTAGAGCATTGCATCTCAAGAAATATCTCGTTGATAAGACGTGTATGTAAGACGCAAAATCGGCCCGTTGAGCCTATTGCAGCCAAACCCTAGAGAGGCCTTCAGGCTAGAGCACCCTAGCCAAGTTTAAGCGCCAAGGGCTAGCTGGAGTCGGGCGTAGTTTGCTGCGGCCTGGGGGCAAAAACCAGCCCATGCAGCCCGTCGCCCCACCGCCAGGCCGATCAAACCTAGGCCGAATGCATAAAACAGCTGCATCAACTATAGAAAGTCTCGGGGGTAACATCTAAGGCAACGCCCCGAAAGTGTTAGATTTCAAAACAATTTCTCTCGGTCTCCCCTAGGTAGGGGTGACTCTGACTATGATTGAAGGTGTTGTACTTACATCGAAAGGTTGCCATGGCTCAAGCCACCGAACAAACCCGAGGCATTTTGATGTCAGAAACGGCCCTTCGGCACGTCAAGGCGCTCCAGCAGTCCCAGGGCGACAAAGAGCTTTGTCTGCGGGTGGGGGTGCGCTCTGGCGGTTGCTCCGGCATGTCCTACACCATGGACTTTGAAGACCCCGCCAACATCAACGAGCACGACGAGGTCTACGACTACGACGGCTTCCGCGTGATCTGCGACAAAAAGAGCCTGCTCTATCTCTATGGCCTCATGCTCGACTACAGCGACGCGCTGATCGGCGGCGGCTTCCAGTTCACCAATCCCAATGCGGTGCAAACCTGCGGCTGCGGCAAGTCTTTTGGGGCTTAAGCTTTAACCCACAGCGCTGAGGATGGGGCAAGTCCTTTGCTCTGGAATGAGGGGCAAAGGGAGTTTGCCTAACTGAGCAGAGCCTACGTGCCCAGTTTATAGGGCTACATTTTGTGCTTTGCTGGATATCGCTTTAGATAGTTCTTAGACCATGACTCAAACCGTAGAAACGCTGTTCGATGAAGGCATCGAGCGCTATAAAAAGGGCGAAGACCCTACTGAGCTGATTCCGGTATTTAAAGAAGTGTGCGATCGCGCCCCTAAGAGCGCTGCTGCCTGGGCCTGCCTGGCCTGGCTCTACCTGCTCACCGACAAGCCCACTGCGGGCCTCAAAGCCGCCCAAAAAGCCGTCAAGCTCAACCCCCAAGACCCCCAGGGCCGGGTGAATCTAGCGGTGGCTATGCTCGATGCGGGCAAGCCCGGCGTACGCGATCATATCGAAATTGCCAGCCAGGTCATGACCGTGGCTGACGATCTCAAAAAAGAAGTGATGGACAGCATTGACGACGGCCTCGCCCGCAAACCCGACTGGAAGAGCCTGGCGCGGGTGAAGCAGTGGCTTGAGTAGTAGACCGGCCCCCATGGTTTTAGCGGTGTCCTCCGCACCATGGTTTTGCTAACAGAGCCATGCTTATCATTTGACCATGGTGTGGCAATGCTAAAGCGTTGCCACAATGAAGCTGTGGCTAAAGGTGTAGCGTCTACCACCCCAGAGTGGTGAGAAAACTCACCCGATTATTCACGGCCCTAACTATGTCTCAGCCCTGTGCAAGCCGTTCTTGGACGGCTCTTCACCAGAGCGTATCTGCCCTCGCATTGTCAATGGTGCTGTCAAGCTGCTCAGCTTTGCCTAACGTTGGGGCTGGTAGAGCCAGCTTCAATCAGGCAGAGTCGGCTGCTGAGGCATTAGGTCATGGGTCTAGCGGGCAAAGCCCCTCGCCTGGCGGGGTTTCTGCCGAAGCCCAATGGCAGCAGCGCTACGGCCAGGCTCTGGAGCAGGGGATGGTGGCGGCGGTGGCCACCCAAACCGCCCAGTCAGCCAGCGATTGGCAACAGGTAAAAAAACAGTGGGAAGGAGCGATCGCCTCCCTGTCCGCGATCCCCACGACTAGCGACCTATTTGCCACCGCCCAGCAAAAACGCCAGGAGTATGAGAAAAACTTGGCCTATGCCGCTGAGGTGGCCGAGGCAAAAACCTTGCCCACTGCCACAGTAGTCTCCGTGGGGGATGGCGACACCCTACGAGTTCAAGTCCAGGGTGATTCTGTCACCATTCGCGTCGCCTGCATTGACGCACCTGAAACCAATCAAGCCTTTGGCCCCGAGGCCTCGCTGCGGCTGCGGCAGTTGCTCTCAACTGGGCAACCGGTACAGGTGCGGGCGATTGAGCGCGATCGCTACGATCGCACCGTGGCTGAAATCTACAGCGGTGGTCAATCTGTAGGGCTACAGCTGGTGCGCGAGGGCTACGCCGTCGTCTATGAGCAGTACATCTCGGGCTGCGCCGCCACCGCTGACGACTACCGCCAGGCTGAGTCTGCCGCCCGCAACGCCCGCCGCAACTTCTGGAGCCAGGCCACCCCCACCATGCCCTGGGATTTTCGTCGGGGTGGGGCATCCTCAACCCCCATTGCTCCTCCACCGGCTGTTACGCCAGCTCCCGTTAACCCATCTCCAGCGGCGGCCCCAGCCAGCCTACCCGCCTGTGTCTCTAGCGACTGTGACTGTGGCGACTTCACCACCTGGGAGCAGGCCCAGACGGTGCTCAACGCCGCCCCCGGCGACCCCCATCGCCTCGATGGCGACAGCGACGGCATCGCCTGCGAAAGCTTGCGATAGATTGTACTGAATTCTGTTGTGTATTAAGAGACACTCTATTTCTTGCTGCGCTTTAGGTACTGTGCCTTACGCTAGATTAGGTAAGACGCACAACTCTACTGTGTACTGACCGATGAGCAATCATCCTCTCCTGAAGCTTGACATCTCAGAACTCAGTATTGCTGAGCGGATCCAATTGGCTGAAGACCTTTGGGATAGTATTCTGGACAACTCAGAGGAATTGGTGTTGAGCGAAGCTCAAGAGCAAGAGCTGAATCGACGGTTAGAGCAGTATCAACGAGATCCATCCGCTGGTTCAACCTGGGAAGAGGTGAAGCAACGCTTAGGATTGTCTCAATGAGCTACCGTCTCATTATTCGTCCCGAGGCAGAATTGGATATTCGAGCTGCGTTTGAGGGGTACGAAGCCCAAACTCCAGGTTTAGGGTCTGAGTTTATTCGAGCTGTCGATACTTGTTTGTCGGGCATAGGGCGTAACCCGTCTGCCTATCCTAGGGTCTACAAACAAGCGCGGCGATCGCTCCTCCGGCGGTTTGTTGTTGAGCAGGAGTTGATCGCGGTGGTGGCCTGTTTTCATGGCAAACGCAACCCAAAATCTTGGCAAGACCGACTTTAGTTTTGCTGTACGGGAGCGGTGCGATCGCACCTGAACTGACCAACCCATTTTTCTGCTCTGTGTCACTTGCCTTTTACCCCTATGCTGCATCGATTTTGGCAATGGCTTCGGCGTCTGTGGCAGCGGTGGTTTGCCCCGCCGCTGCCCGCCCCGTTGCCTCTGCCCCTGCTGGATGATACGGGCTACGAGTTTTTGTTTATGCAGGCGATGGATGGCCTGGCGATGGGGTGGTCTGAGCGCCAGGTGCTAGCGCATTTTGGGGAACGGGTGGATGACCGCTGCTTTGCCGACTGGCTGCGGCGGTTTGGTTATGCGCGCCCAGGCGGGAGGTGCTGCGGGAAACGAAAACCCCATCTGTTAGAGTAGAGCAGCTGTCGCAGGACGTGGTGAGTACCCATGCTCCCCAGAGGAACGTAAGGCAATAGAGAATGCACCTCACAGATGCTGAGCAAACCTCTGAAAAGTTTATTCAAAAATCTGTTGAAGCTTTTCAATGTGGCGATATAGCTCGGGCATTGGCTACTGTAGAAAACGCTATCCAAGTCGCCCCAAACTACTATCTAGCTTGGGGAACTAAGGGTGTTTTAATGGCTACGGCAGGAGACATTGAGGGAGCGATCGCCTGCTATGATACCGCCCTAGCTCTCAAACCCAACGATCATGAAATGCTTAACTGCAAAGGGGCAGCACTGTTTGCTTTAGGCCAGCATGAGGCAGCGATCGCTTACTTCGATGCCGCCTTAGCCCTCAAACCCAACGATCACAACGTGCTCACTAACAAAGGGAATACGCTGTGTGACTTGGGACTTGAGGATGGGGCCTCAGCAAGGCTAGCCGAAGGAATTGCCTGCTACGATGCCGCCTTAGCCCTCAAACCCGACGACTACAACGCACTCTCCAATAAAGGGCTAGCGCTGTATGCCTTGGGCCAGTATGAGGCAGCAATTGCCTACTACGACTCTGCCTTAGTTTTTAGGCCCGGCGATCACACCACACTTCATAACAAAGGGAATGCGCTATATGCTTTAGGGCGAGAAGAAGGAGCATTAGCGAAGGTGTCCGAAGGGATTGCCTGCTACGATGCCGCTTTAGCCCTCAAGCCTGACAAGTACACAGCGCTCTCCGGTAAAGGACTTGCGCTGTATGCCTTGGGCTACAAGGAACAGGCACTCGCCTGCTGGGATGCTGCCCTAGCCCTCAAACCCGACTACGACGATGCACTCTACAACAAGGGAGTTGCGCTGGCTGACTTGGGCCAGTGCGAGGCGGCGATCGGCTGCTACGATGCCGCATTAGCTATTAAACCCGGCTTCCACGACGCGCTTAATGGCAAAGGGGCTGCGCTGGCTGACTTGGGCCGATATGAAACGGCGATCGTTTGCTACGATTCTGCCTTAGCCCTTAAACCCGACTTCCAAGACGCGTTCAACGGCAAAGGGAATGCGCTGTGTGACTGGGGACGAAAAGAGGGAGACTTGGGGAAGCTATCCGAAGGAATCGCCTGTTACGATTTTGCCTTAGCCCTCAAACCCAACTTCTCCGACGCACTCTATAACAAAGGGAATGCGCTGTGTGACTGGGGACGAAAAGAGGGAGACTCGGGGAAGCTATCCGAAGGAATCGCCTGCTACGATGCCGCCTTAGTTCTTAAACCCAACTTCCACGAAGCCTGGATCAACCGAGGCGCTGCAGCCGGAGACTCACGGCAATGCCAGACTTCCATGCGCTTCACCTTGCCAGCGGCATTACAAGATCCAGCCCTCGACCAGCGGGGCTACCCAGGGGAAATCTCGGCTTATCAAGCGGGGTTGCGGCAAGTTTCTCAGTTGACAGACCCGCTAGGTTGGGGGCGCTTGCATTGGGCAATGGGGCGTGCCCACTACTTTCACGGGCGCTTTACCGATCAGGCCAGCCAATTCTTTCGGCAAGCCATTGCCGAGTACAGCCAAGCGCTTACCACCCTGACGGCTGAGGCGTTTCCGCAAGATTATTTAAAGGTGCTGCAAGATGCCATTCGTGCCCACCTGGGGTTGGGCGATGTCGACCAAGCGGCTAGGCTGCGAGAGCAGGGGTTAGAGACCTTTCGCAATTTGCTCAATAGTCAAAACTCTCCTCGTCAGCGAGAGCAGCTAGAGCTACAGTTTTCTGGCTTTAGCCAGCTGGCCGTAGACCTGCTGGTGCAGCAAGGCTCTATCACCGCTGCCCTAGAGGCCGCCGATCGCTACAAAAATCGCACCCTCACCTGGATGCTCGACACCTGGCGAGACACTATCCCCAGCCCCAGCGTGGCCGAAATGGCGACTCTGGCCAGTGGCTCCACCGCCCTGGTGCAGTGGCACCTCAGCCCCGATACCCTCACCCGCTTCGTAGTGCTGCCTGGCCACCCAGAGCCCCACATCACCGCCTCGGTGCAGCCCTCCCAAAAGCTAGATACCTGGCTCAAAGCCTGGGATGCCGACTACAACGACTACCGTGCCAAGGGCAAAACCGTAGAGGCCTGGCAGCGACAGCAGCACCCCTGGCGGCAAAACTTGCAAGCACGGCTAGCCGCCCTGCGGGAGATTCTAGACATTCCTGCTCTAGAGCAGAGCTTGACCGAGGCAGGCATTACCCACTTGCGGCTGGTGCCCCATCGCGATCTGCATCGGCTGCCCATTCAGAGCTTGTTTACTGCGCCCTTCACCATTTCCCATTTGCCCAGTGCTCAAGTAGGGCTAACCCTGCGGCAGCAGGCCCCCTTTTGGCCCATCACTCCCCAAACGCCCCTGCTCAGCATTGAAGAACCTGCCAATGCCGAGCTTGCCCCCCTGGTGTTTGCTGAGATCGAGTCGGCGCTGATCGCCCAGAGCTTTGCCCAGCCCACCCGCCTGGCCGCAGACGAAGCCACCGAGGCCAGGGTGACAGCGGCGCTGGCGGCGGAGTCTACCCTGGTGCACTTTACCGGGCATGGGTTTTTTAATGACCGCCAACCCCGCCAGTCGGCCCTGGCCCTGGCGGGCACCGACCAGCTCACGGTTGAGACCATCCGCAATCTGGCCCTGGGGGGCTGCGGCCTGGTTAGTCTAGCCGCCTGTGAAACAGCGGTGACGGGTACCGAAACCATTCAGACCGAGTATGTTGGGCTGGCCAGCGCCTTTCTCAAAGCCGGGGCCAGCGCCGTGCTCAGCACCCTGTGGACGGTAGAGTCGGTTTCCAACGCTTGGCTGATGGTGTACTTCTACGAGCAGCTTCAGGCTGGGGCATCTCCAGCGGTGGCGTTACAACGGGCGCAAGCCTGGCTGCGGGCCGTGACCTATGCAGAGCTAGTCACTTGGCTAGAGACTCACCTCACCCCAGCCCTCAAAGCAGCCGATGGCAGCGTTTACGATTTCCTAGCCATCGAAATTCGAGAAATCCAGGCCAGTGCCGATAGAATGGAAATAGCCCCATCTCCTTACAGCGATCCTTACTTTTGGGCGGCCTTTATTCTCACCGGGTTTTGCGATGAAAGCCACTGATGCCCTCACCCTAGAAGCCTGCCTGATCGCCCTAGCCAAGCTCGAAACTGAGCTGCCGATCGAGCTGCACCAGCAGGTGCAAGACCTAGGCCAGGCGCTAGAAGCCCAAGATCCCCAGGCGGTAAACCAACTGCGGGAAGTGGTCATGGGCCACAATGACCTGCGCCGTCACTACGACGTAGCGCGGATGACCCTGCAAGAGCAGTACCGCAGCCAAGAGCGAGCCAAGAGCGGGCAGCTTGTCAGCGATGACGCCGATACCCTAGCGCTAGCATCTATTGCTGCGCCCATTTTGCGGGCCGATGACTTTCGCAGTGCGGCCCAGCGGCTGCTCAAGGGCAGTGGGACGGGCCGCACTAGGTCGCTCTGTCAGCCTGACCTACAGCCATTTTTGCAGGCGCTGCAACGCACCGTTGCCACCCTCGACCCCCTCTCCGTGCGGCTCATGAAAGAGCTAGAGCGCAAGCCTGCCACCCTAGAGAGCCTCTCCCACGGGTTGAATTTGGGCCTCGATCAGGTACGAGGCATTACCCACCGTCTGCGCAATAACGGCTACGTTAGCCCCCTTACCAGCGGCTTTTTAAACATGGTGCTGCCCCTGTTTGGCGTGTATCCCCACAAATCGGCTCAGCTCGATGACCACACCTTTCTCACCCTCACTGCCAAGGGCTATTTCAAACTCAACCCGGTGATAGTGTTTCACCGAGAGCAGGCTTGATGGGGTGTTGGGTGTGATGCAGTGGGTGTCGATGTGGTGGGGCTGGCTGGCGGTGGCGGCCATTCCCGGTGGGCTCAATACTTGGGTAGCTATTGACGAGCTGTTTGAGAAATGCCGTCTTCTGCCTTTCTTTAAACCCCACCATAGCCCTGGATTTTGGCTGTGGGCTTGCTTACAGTTTGCGTTTCCATCGGTGTTGTTTGCGCTAGCGGTGGAGCTACAAAACCGTCCGGCCATCGACTCGGCGCTGCTAGGACAGGCGCTGGCCTTTGGCATGGGGTTTTTGGTGGTGTTTAACAGCCGCACCGACATCGCCAAGCTACCCACGGTCGATCTTAAGAACCTTTACAACTCGCTGATTCAATACGCCTATAAGCAAATTGCCAACCAGCAGACAGGGAAGACCGCTGCCTTTGCTGCTGATGTGGAAAGTGACTTAAGGCAAAGCAATGCAGATATTGAAGCAGGCTTTCAATATCTGACGGCCTATTTTGCCCGAGATGTTTCCCTAACATCAGAGGCTAAGCAGGCATACCAAGAACGAGTGCAAACGGCACGGACCAAGCCCACCCGAGATGAGGTGGTGGTGGCTATTTTAAGTCTGCTGGAGGAAGTGCGCCGGGCAGATCTGCCGGAGGCGCTGCGGCGGTTTGGGGTGGCAGAGAGGCTCATTCAGAAGTATTTCCCTCGGTCTTTTAAGACCAAGGGCCAGAGGGATTTTAGATCATAACCTGGGTCTGCCTGGCTCTAACTGCTGCGAAAAAGATTAGGTGGTTAGAGCAGAGGTTGAGATTGGCGGTAGGTAGTAATGTCAATCGCTTGCAGCCGCTCGTAGGCGCGATCGATGGTGCGCTGGCCGCGCAAAAAGCCGGTGCTGGCACCGGGGCAGAGGTGGGTTAGGGTGTCGGCGGCAAAGCGGGTTTTGAGCGCTTCTACCTGGTGGAGCTGCCGGGGCCAGTGAAAGGTTTTTGCTAGGCGCAGGGGTTCTGGGTCGCCCGCCTGATTTGGCAGCAGGTGCCGCCCGGTAAATAGCACCCCGCCGTGGTTGCTGTAGTAGAGGCAGGCGGAGCCGGGAGAATGCCCCGGCGTCCAGAAGGCCTCTAGATGAGGATGAGGCGCAAACTTAAAGGAGTGGTGAAAGGGAGTCGTGGGGGTATCGGGCAATAGGTAGGCTTCTTGCTCCTGGATCACCACTTCGCAGTTTAGGGCTTTTTGCACAGCCGCCGATCGCCCCAACCCGCCCCTGTGGGTGATAAACAGCCAGCGCACCCCGCCCTGGGCCACTAGCCACTCGCGGCAGCCCTCATCCCAAAGGGGGGCGTCGATCAGCAGGTTGGCCGATCGCCCCTCGGCACTGTTGTTTACAATAAAATAAGCGGTGCCTCCCTGGGTGTCTCGGTTGGGTGCAAAGGCGTACACGGTGTCAAACACGAGCCGTGGCGGTTTAAAGGTAGCGGGCTGAGGAGACGGAACCAAGGCTGAGTCTGCCATAGAGTTGAGACAGGGAGGTCACTGTGTAGGGGACAAGGTCAGTAGGTGAGAAACACCAGTGAAACGCCTATACTAACTGAACCGTGCTCCCCCCGACTGAGTCAACTGCCCTACCCAGTGGCTCTGGTTTTCATCGTTGCACTCCAATGGCTACTTGATGGTGTTTTTCTGGCTCTTAGTTTTAGGTCTGGTGACCTACGTGATGCTCCAGCGCAGCGTCAGCCGCATCACTCGTACCCCCGTGTGGCTGCTCTGGCTGGTGATGATGCTGCCTGCACTGATTCTTACCGGCTGGGTGGTGGTCAACGGCAGCGAAGAGCCTGCTCCTACGGCGCTGCTACTGGGTTTGTTTATTGTCTGCCCGCTGCTCTACTGGGCGCTAATTCAAAAAGGGCGCATCCCAGTACCTGAGGCTGCCAAGGCCGACTCCGCTGAGGCGAGTCCGGTCTTACCTGTCGCTGCTAAGCCCGCTCTGCGGCCCATCGACAAAGACGAAGAAGCCATGCTCCAGGGGTGTTTTCCTTGGTCGGTTTACTATCTACAAAATATTGAGTACCGCCCCCAGGCGATGATCTGCCGAGGTCAACTGCGGTCTTCGCCGACCCAGGCTTACGACACTGTACGCCAAAATATTCGGCAGCATTTCGGCGATCGCTTTCTCGTTCTCTTTCAGGAGGGGTTGCAGGGTAAGCCAGTGTTTGCCCTGGTGCCTAACCCCCAGGCTGAAGGCGGCGATCGCTCCAAGCCTCTGGCGCGGCCTGGCCTGGCCCTGGGGCTGCTGCTAGTGACTCTGTTTACCACCACTGCCGTGGGCACCTATCTGGCCGGTGTCACTGAGACTCAGCTGCAAGAGACCCCCGCTCTGATTTTGCAAGGGCTGCCCTACGCCGTCAGCCTGCTGATAATTTTGGGCTGCCACGAGATGGGGCACTACCTGATGGCCCGCCGCTACGCCATGCGAGTCACCCTGCCCTACTTTATTCCGGTGCCGTTTTTTCTGGGTACCTTTGGCGCTTTTATTCAGATGAAATCGCCCGTGCCTAACCGGCGCGCCCTGTTCGACGTGGGCATTGCCGGCCCGTTGGCGGGGCTGGTGGTGGCGGTGCCGCTGCTGCTCTGGGGGCTGGGTCAGTCTACGGTGGTGCCCATTCCCGAAACTGGCTCTAGTCTGCTCAACTTTGAGGCTCTCGACCCCAAGGCGTCGTTGATGTTGACGTTGTTTTCTAAGCTCATGCTGGGGTCGGCGGTAGCGGCCGATCAGGCGATTCACCTGCACCCGGTGGCGATCGCCGGCTGTCTGGGCCTAGTCGTTACCGCCCTCAACCTGATGCCCGTGGGCCAACTCGACGGGGGGCACATTGTCCACGCTATGTATGGCCAGCGGGTGGGTAGCATTGTCGGACAGGTATCTAGGCTGCTGGTGTTTGGCCTCGCCCTGGTGCACCCAGAGCTGATGATCTGGGCCATTCTGCTGTTTTTTATTCCTGCTGCTGACCAGCCCGCCCTCAACGATGTCAGCGAACTCGACGATCGCCGCGATTTTTTGGGGCTGCTGGCCCTGACGCTGTTGGTTATGATTGTGCTGCCAGCCCCAGGTATTCTCACTCGGCTGCTGTATTAGCCAGGGCTAGCTGAGCCCGTCATTTCTGGTAATCACCATGGCCCAAGACGACCTCACCCAGTGGATTGCTGAGGTACGCACCCTCCAGCGACAGCTCACTGACACCCAAAAAGACCGCGACCAGGCCTACAACAGCGCTGCCAACTGGCGTCGCCTCTACGAAACCGAGGCCCGGCAGCGCCGTGAAGAGTCCGCAGAGTTTCAGGCTCAGATCCAAGACCTGCGTCAGAGCCTCTTGGCGTCACCGGCTGCGGCTCTGGGTCAAGACTTGGCCGCTGCTGACTCGCTTCAGGGTCTAAAGCAGCGGTTAGAAGGCCTGGTCCAGCGTTGCCAAGAGCTTACCCAGCTGCTAGAAGCTGAAAAACAGGCCCACAGCCAAACCCGCCAAACCCTCACCGCCGCCCTAGGCGACACTTTTGATGCCCTGAAGTAGATCAGCTGTTGGCCCTGGGCACCTGCTGGAAAATATTTCCTGAATGGTTGGCAAGGGTGAGCAGTGCCCACCCTACGGCGACTACAGTTGCTGGGCTAAAGCGAGAACCCTACTGGTCAAGAAATCGCTGTGGGTCTCATTCCAAGTCCGAGCCACACAATCTCGATTCAACACCGAGACTTAGTAGGGAGCATTGCACTGAAATGCCCCTACAAGTCAGAGGTATACGGCTAGGGTGTGGGATTTGCCCTTATCGCCGAAAGTCTGTCGGGCCGCTGTAGCCCGAGAGTTCGGCTAGGCGCTGGAGGCTCTGAGTGCCAGAGTAGAACTCGCCATTGATCTCCCAACTGGGGAAGCCCGTGATCTGCGGCTTAGATCGGCAGAGGGCGGTCTGGGGATTTTGCCCGTCTTCAGCGCACTCTACGATATTGAGTGCTTCGACGGCTTCGGCACCAAATAGCTGCTTTTGGTCGTGGCAGTGGGGGCACCACCAGGCCGCATACATGACCGCGCCAATATCGTTGAGGTGCTTGGCCAGGGCCACTTCGGCGGGTCCAGAGGCCGTGGTAATCGCTGGGCCTGCCTGCCCGGCTACCTCGCTGCCAGAGCTGTTGCTGGCATTGATCGGCGCATAGACAGCCAGGGTTGCCGTCACGGTCAAGACGCCGATGATAATGCCCATAAATGCTAGCTGCCCAAAGTCATCCCAGCCTTTGCCAAATAGGATGATCAAAAACATCGACAGAGCAAACAGAGCCGAGCCGACGCAATAGGGACAAAATTCTCTCAGCTCAAAGGCCAGTACCGTCATCAGGTAGCCACTAAACACCACCATGGCGGTGGCCAGCATAAACATCAGGGGCCAGGTCCATGCTTCTAGCTTTTGGCGCAGGGGCTTGTTTTTGTCAGTGCTGATCAGTAAGGGAGCCACAGCGAGGGTCACCATGGCGGCGTAGGCTAGAAAGCCAAACAGGGTCAGCGGCAGGCCAAACACGGTGCCCCAGGGGCTAGAGAGCACGCGATCGCATCCCTCCGTGGGACAGGTGCCACCACCCAAAAGCTTGCCGACGGTGAGATAGCCGGTGCCCAATGCCCCAACTAAGGCGATACCGGCTACCAGCCAGCGTGACCAGCGATAAATCCAACGGCTTTCCTGACGACGACGTCTCATGATCCGCCTCTCTTCCAAAACAATTGACCCATACTCTACAGACCCACCGAGGGCTAAGATCGGCTTGCCCAATCGGTGCCTACTTCAGTGTCTATATTAGTGCCTCAGTCTGGCGATCGCAGCAATCAGCTAGGGCGCCACCATCGAGGGCAGAGTGAGGCTGTCTTCAGCGGCTGTCAAACTCTCATGCATAGCCTCGACAAACTGGCCCACGCGAATGGGGTCGATGGGCTGATTGATATCGCCCTGGCGCTTGAGCGAACTGGCCACAATCACCCCATCGGCGGCTTTCATTAGGGTGCCAATGTTTTCCCAGTCGGCCCCACTGCCGATAAAGACGGGGTGGCTGCCCGCCGCCGCCTTAGCGAGTTCTAGATCTTCGAGGCTGGGGGGGCTACCCGTAGCCCAGCCTGAGAGAATAATGCCGTCGGCCATACCCCGGTGAATGGTTTCTTGCACCGCAGTGGTGAGATTGGGCGACCCCAGGGGACGGGCATGCTTGACCAGCACATCGGCCAAAATTTTTACCGAGCTGCCTAGCTCTCGGCGGTAGCGCAGCAGATCATGGGCACAGCCCTCGATCAGCCCCTGGTCAGTGGCCATCACCCCAGTCAGCACATTGACGCGAATAAAGGCTGCGCCGGTACAGGTGGCGATCGCCAGGGCGCTGCGAGCATCGTTGCGCAGCACATTGAGCCCAATGGGCACCGTGACTAGGGTTTGCAGCCGCTGCACTACCAGGCCCATGGCACTGACTACCGCCGGGTCAACCGGCCCCTTAGTAAAGGGCGCATCAAAGAAGTTTTCTACGATGATGCCGTGTACACCGCCTGAGGCCAAAGCCGTGGCCTCTTGCTCAGCGCGAGCGATCACCGCCTGGAGGTCGCCCTGCCAGCGGGGAGAGGTGGGTAGAGGCAGCAGGTGCAATACCCCTATCACCGGGTTACGGGTGTTAAAGACTTCGATTAAGTCCACGTTGTTTTGCCTGGACTCGCCTAACGTACAGAACTACAGAAGATTGGGCCTAGCCTGCCACAGCGCATTCAGGCCCAATCCACCCTATCAGCATATCAATCCCTGGGACGCCAATTGGGACACCCTAGGCTTTTGTGATGTATTATTTATGAGTGTTAATTTGTATTGCCCCCTGGTGCCATTGCACAAAGATTTTGCTGGGCAATTCGTCAACACAGGATTGATGGATGCCTAAGCACTGAGAGATAAGGACACCATGGGGCTAAAGCCAACGGTCGCGTTCAATCATTTGGGCTGCGAAAAAAATCGAGTTGATACTGAGCATATGCTGGGCCTGCTGGTGCAGGCGGGCTATCAGGTCGACGCCAACGAAGAGCTAGCCGACTACGTGGTGGTTAACACCTGTAGCTTTATCGAAGAAGCGCGAGAGGAGTCAGTGCGCACTCTCGTTGAGCTGGCTGCCGCCCAAAAGAAAGTGGTGATCACCGGCTGTCTAGCCCAGCACTTTCAAAACGAGCTGCTCGAAGAAATCCCTGAGGCTGTAGCTCTGGTAGGTACTGGCGACTACAACCGCATCGTCGAAGTGATCGAGCGGGCCGAAGCGGGCGAACGGGTAAAGATTGTCTCACCCGAGCCCACCTACATTGCCGATGAAACCGTACCCCGGTACCGCACTACGGCTTCCAGCGTGGCCTACCTGCGGGTAGCTGAGGGCTGCGACTACCGCTGCGCTTTTTGCATTATTCCCCACCTGCGGGGTAACCAGCGATCGCGCCCCATTGAGTCGATCGTGGCCGAAGCCCACCAGTTGGCCAGCGAAGGGGTGCAAGAGTTGGTGCTGATCTCCCAGATCACCACCAACTACGGCATGGACATCTACGGCAAGCCCCGCCTCGCCGAGCTGTTGCGGGCTTTGGGCGAGGTCGATGTTCCCTGGGTGCGGATGCACTATGCCTACCCCACCGGGCTTACCTCTGCGGTGATCGACGCCATTCGCGAAACCCCCAACGTTTTGCCCTACCTAGATTTACCCCTCCAGCACTCTCATCCCGAGGTACTGCGGGCGATGAACCGCCCTTGGCAGGGGCAGGTCAACGACGATGTGATTTATCGGATAAAAGACGCTCTGCCCGAGGCCGTGCTGCGAACCACGTTTATTGTGGGTTTCCCTGGCGAGACCGAGGCTCAATTTGAGCACCTGCTGGCCTTTGTTGAGCGCCATCAGTTTGACCATGTCGGCGTGTTTGGCTTCTCCCCTGAGGAGGGCACTCCTGCCTACAGTCTGCCCAACCCGGTGCCGGTCGCAGAGCGCGATCGCCGCCGTGAAGCCCTCATGCTGGCCCAACAGCCCATCGCCTGGGAGCACAACCGTGCCCACATTGGCCGCACCGTCGATGTGCTGATCGAACAAGAAAACCCCTCCCAGGGCATGGCGATCGGGCGATCGGCCCGCTTTGCCCCCGAGGTAGATGGTCTCGTCTACGTCACTGGCACCGCCCCCCTAAATCAAATCGTGCCTGTGACCATTACCGCTGCTGACACCTATGACTTGTTTGGCGAATTGGCTGTCGTGCCCTCGACCGAGTCTGCTCTGAGTCTGGCCCACTGATCTTTAAGTAACTCGCCGATTGTCTCCCCCTAAGTTTTTAGCCTGCTGAGTTTTTGCCCCTTCGCATTTCAGCCTGCTGAGGTTTACGCCGTCCCATTGTCCACCGTCCCGAGGAATCACCATGACCTTATCGTTTGCCAGTCTGGGGTTGTCTGAAGCCCGCGTCAAGCACCTAGAAGATATGGGCTACGCAGAACCCACAGCCATTCAGGCGGAGGCTATTCCTCACCTGCTTTCAGGGCGCGATCTGATTGGCCAGGCCCAAACCGGCACCGGCAAAACCGCCGCCTTTGCTCTGCCTCTGATGGAGCAACTCGATGCCAGCAACCCCGCTGTGCAGGTGCTGGTACTCACCCCCACCCGTGAGCTGGCTATTCAGGTGTGCCAGGCCATGCGTGGTTTTCGGATCGACGGTCGCCCCAAAGTACTGGCCATCTACGGTGGTCAGTCGATCGATCGCCAGCAAGAGCAGCTGCGGCGCGGTACTCAGATTGTGGTGGGCACCCCTGGGCGCGTGCTCGACATGCTCAATCGGGGCAGCCTTAACCTCCAAAGCCTGGGCTGGCTGGTGCTTGATGAAGCTGATGAGATGCTCAACATGGGCTTCATCCAAGACGTCGAAAAGATTCTTAGCAAGGCTCCCGGTAATCGTCAGACCGCCTTTTTCTCTGCTACCATGGCTCCCGCCATTCGCGAGCTGGCCACCAAGTTTCTCCAGTCTCCGGTCACTGTGACCGTGCAATCGCCCAAGGCGTCGCCCAAGCAGATTCAGCAGGTGAGCTATATCGTGCCCCGAGGCTGGACTAAAGTGCGCGCCCTCCAGCCAATTTTGGAACTTGAAGACCCCGAAACCGCGATTATCTTTGTGCGCACTCGCCGTACAGCGGGCGACCTCACCCGCCAGCTCCAGGCGGCGGGCTATAGCGTCGATGAGTACCACGGCGACCTCAGCCAGTCCCAGCGGGAGCGGCTGATGCTGCGCTTCCGCCAGCAGCAGGTGAAGCTGGTGGTGGCTACCGACATCGCCGCTCGGGGCTTGCATGTCGATGACCTCACCCACGTGATCAACTTCGATATGCCCGACGCCATGGAAAGCTATGTGCATCGCATTGGCCGCACTGGGCGAGCGGGCAAGAAAGGGGTGGCAATTTCTCTGGTCACGCCCCTAGAAAAATACAAGCTGCGCCAGATTGAGCGCCACACCAAGCAGCCCATGACCCTGGTGAAAATTCCTACCCGAGCAGAGATCGCGGCCCGCAACCTAGAACGCCTGCGCAGTCAGGTGCGTGAAGCCATCACTAGCGAGCGACTGGCGTCGTTTTTGCCCATCGTTTCGCAGCTTAGCGAAGAATATGACCTGCGCACCGTAGCGGCGGCAGCCCTGCAAATGGCCTACGACAAGACGGTGCCCGCCTGGCAGCGGGAGCACCACAGCAGCGAGCCTGAGGGGGGTGGTACTCCTATGCCTAAAAAGCGCAAGGGCAGTGGTGCGGCCAAAGCCGAGTCTCGGGAGGTCAGCAAGGCTAAGGAATAGATATAGCTTGCGTTTGATTGCGTATGCCAGCACACAGCATCTTCCCTAGGGCATCCTAAGATTAAGAGATTAAGGATGGTCAGGTCAGGTAATCCTGACCCAGGGAGGTGGCCAGTATGTTGGTAATAATGACCGATAACCAACTCATCTCACCCCAGGCGGTGTGCTGTAGTTGCTTGATGGCCGATCGACATGGTCAGCCCCGGTGGCAGCAGGGCACTCTACGCTGCGGTCACCAGGTGGCTAGCCTAGACCAGGCTCAGCCGGCTCAGTTTGAGTGTCAGATGGGCTTTCGAGTAGCTGATATAAGCTAGATTTTGAGCTTCGTACTAAATCCTGTTGGTCTACCCCCGGCTTGTAGAGGCATTGTGCTGCAATGCTCCTTAAGGGGTGTCGGTTTTAAGCCTGGGTTGTGTGACTCGGATTTGGCATGACTCGGTCGGTAGGCTAAGGCTGGAGATTTTGTAGGCTAGTGCTGATGCTGGTGGGGCTGGCGGTACGGGCGCTGGGGGGATGAAAACTGGCAAATTCAAAAATTGCGATATGGTAAGGCTGTAGCCCTTGGCCGATCGCCCGGAGAAACTTATGACCTGGAGCAGCTCTCCTAACCCCACTATTTTGGATCGCATTTTTGCGGCTCTGCCCTACGTCTTGCCCATTACCGCTGGTCTGCCCTATGGCTTTCAGCTGATTAGCCAGTTTCCGGTGTTTGGGTTTTTACTGCTGCCCCTATCCCCCCTGATCACCCTTTACGCTGGTCTAGAGCGCACTATTCCGTTTTTTGGGTTAATCGTGTTTTTTGCGCTGATTTTGCTGGTGGTGCGCAACGAAAATATCAGCCGATTTATCCGCTTCAACACCATGCAGGCGATTTTGCTGAGCATTATTCTGGCGGTGTGCGGCCTCATTCTCAGTCTGCTTGACCCCAGCGTGTTTGGGGCGCTGCTGTCGAGCACGCTGGCCAATGTGCTGTTCTTGGGGATGCTGCTCTCCGTGGGCTTCTCTCTAGTGCAGACCTTTCGGGGCCTCTACGCTGAAATTCCGACGATTTCTGAAGCGGTGCATATGCAGGTTCGCTAGATCCCGAAGCTATGCTGGCAATGTAGGTCGTAGATCTACCGAGTTTTCTAAGACGCCGATGCCCTCGATCTCTACCCTGATGCGATCGCCCACTACAATCGGCCCCACCCCTCTGGGGGTACCCGTCAAGATGACGTCGCCGGGCAGCAGGGTCATAATCTTGCTGATATAGGCCACTAAGTAGTCAGGGCTGTAGGTCATATCTTCAACGACGACAGACTGCACTGGGGCGGCCTGGTCGTTAAGAAAGGTCTGAAGTCTAGCACCAGGGCCTAGCTCCCTCACGATCCACGGGCCGAGGGGGCAAAAAGTGTCGAAGCCTTTCGCCCTAGTCCACTGGCCATCTTTTTTTTGCAGGTCGCGGGCGGTGACATCGTTGGCAATCGTGTAGCCCCAGATTTTTGTTCGAGCCTCTGCTAAGGGCACATGGGCACAGCGATCGCCTATTACCACCGCCAGTTCGCCTTCATAGTCAACTTGGGCGGCCTGGGGAGGGTAGTAGATGGGTGCCCCTGCCGCTGTGACCGCCGTAGAGGGTTTGATAAACAGCAGCGGCTCAGGCGGTGTACTGGTATCCATCTCGGCGGCGTGGTCAGGGTAATTTTTGCCTACGGCCACCACCTTTGACGGAGCACAGGGGGCTAGCAGCACGTAGCTGGTGGAGGCCAACTCTAGGTTCGTGGGCTGTCCCTGGAGCCAGGGAGGGGCATCTAGCACTTGGACGCTGCGATCGGGCAGTAGCAGTCCGTAGTGTAGCTGTCCGGTTTGAGCCTGAACCCTAACGTAGCGTTGCGCCATAATTTTCTAACTCTTAATTTTCTAACTCTGGGCCTGCCAATTCTTGGTATGATTGTAGATCCTTGTCTTTGCGCCAGTACCTAGGGTGTAGGTGAGTGAGTGGCAGCGACTGCCATCAATGCTTAACTGATGCCCATTTTTGGCTGCCAAAGGCCACTATGTCCACAAGGAGTTTTTATGAAAGCCTACATGTACGAAACCATGTACATTTTGCGGCCCGATCTCAACGATGAGACTATTGATGCCACCATTGGCAAATATCAGACTATGCTCAAGGATCAGGGGGCCTCGATTTTAGAGACCCAGCACCGGGGCAAGCGCCGCCTGGCTTACGAGATCGATCGCCACCGAGAAGGCATCTATATTCAGATGAACTACACCAGTCCGGGCTCTGCGATCGCCCCCCTAGAGCGCGCCATGCGCCTCAGCGATGAAGTCATTCGGTTCTTGACCGTCAAGCAGGAGTCCGACGAACCCCTGCCCGCCGAGGTCGAGGAAGCCGCTGAGCCCGTCGCCGTCGCGGCGACAGCTAGCGAAGAAGAATAGAACTTTTTTCTTTGACAACCGCTGGCCTGTCTGACCTTTGGGTTGGGCAGGCCAGCGGTTTATCGCATCATCAATTTTAGATGTGCCACTTTTCTCAGCAGGTGCTATAACTTAGCTGCACTTAAGCTTTTAGGGCTAACATTTACGTTGTTCTGCCTGGTTAGGTGCCTAGGTATAAAGTATTTGGGGCATCGGGGCAGTAAATTGAATTTTGGTGTGGGAGTAGTCTTGTGACACAGTCTTCATATACAGACATGAACGAGCACCAGGCTGAGATCGTCCGGCTAGAGGCAGAGCTGGCCATCCGTGATCAGCTGGTGCAGCAGCTTTCCCAGGAGCTATTTCGGCTGGTTAAAGGCAACGCCGGTTTTGTGCCCAGCCCTGAGGTTTCTGAGCAGCACCAGGCAGAAATGACTGCCCTGCGCGACCAGCTTCACGCTGTAGAAAAGCAGATCGACTTTTATCAGGGGCAGCTCGAAGATCGTGATGGAGAAGTGCTTCAGCTCCGGCAAACGGTGCAGGAATTAACCGATCGCACCCGCATGTTAGAGCAGGTGGTGCAAGAATTGCCCACGGTCTACCGCCAGAAGTTTGCCGAGCGCATGGATGCCGTAAAGCAGCGGGTGGCCGAAATTCAGCGCGAAAATCGTCAGCTCCAGGCCGAGCTTCAGAGCGTCAGCTATCGCCTGGCTATGCGCACCCGCCGCAGTCAGCGGCTAGAGCTACCAACCCTCGAGCAAGACGGTCTAGACGGTATCTCGCTGCCGTCGTTTTAGGCTTGGCCTAGCGCGAGACATTCCCCCTACCCTTCCTCTGCTAGAGTATTGGATGCTCTTACAGTTGGAGTCAGCTGAAAGCCTGTGGTCGCCGTTAACGACATCTACCTGCTGCGCAATATTTGGTATCATGCCCTGCCCAGCCACGAGCTGAAGGTAGGTAAGATGGTTGCCAAAACCCTGCTCAACGAGCCCATTCTCTTTGGCCGTACCGACGAGGGTAAAGCCTTTGCCATTCGAGATATCTGCCCCCACCGGGCGGTGCCCCTCAGCTGCGGGCGCTTTGATGGAGCCGAGATAGAGTGTTGTTACCACGGCTGGCGATTTAATGAAAATGGCAAATGCACTCAGATTCCGTCGCTAATGCCCGAGCAGCGAATGGATCTGAGTCGGTTTGACGTGCGGTCTTACGACGTCAAAGAGGTGCAGGGTAATATCTGGGTCTACATGGCCGACCCGGCACGACCTCAACCCCCCAGGTTTGACGTGCCTCGGGTACCGGGCTTTAGCGACGATGCGCGGCCCGCTCTGACCTATACGATGCGCTTTCCCTGCTACCTTGACCATGCTGTAGTGGGGCTAATGGATCCGGCTCATTCGCCCTTTGTCCATCGGTCTTGGTGGTGGCGGGGGGCTACCCTCAACGACGAGATCAAGTGGTTTGACCCATCGACCTACGGTTTCACCATGCGCAAGCATCGCATGGGTGAAACCATGGGCTATGGCTACTGGTTAATTGGGGGGGTGCCCGACAACGAGATTGTCTTCTACCTTCCCGGCGTTCGCACTGAAGAGACCACCACGGCCAAACACCGAGTAGTCAACCTCACCACCGTCACGCCCCTTACCGACGACCAAACCGACGTCACCTTTGAGCTGTACTGGGATCTTCCCTGGGGTGGTCTGCTGAAGCCTATTTTGCCGCCGCTGATTCGATCGTTTCTCGGCCAAGATCGAGATGTTGTGATTAAGCAGCAAGAAGGGCTCAAGCACGAGTCGGTGCTGCGCTTAATTAAAGATTCTGACACCCTGGCCCGCTGGTACTACCAACTCAAGAAAGAGTATCAACGCTCCCAGGAAGAAGATCGAGAGTTTGTTACGCCTGTGAAGACCCAGCTTTTAAAGTGGCGGGCCTAGGGAGACGTCTTGGAACAGTTCTGACCAAGAAAACACCCAGGGATTCTAAGCCCTCCCGAGGGCTCAGAGCCTGAGCCCTCGGGAGGGCTATCTTCTTTTACGGAGTTCTCCTTGGCTCAAGATCTGGGCTGCGACGAGCAGGCTTGAGCCGCACGTTGGTGTGGGGCTAGAGGCAGCCCTCGGCCCAGGTCACCGACGGAAACTGCCCAGCTCGGAATTGGGTAACTCGGCCCTGGTCGTCGGTTTCAAACACCAGGCGAAACATGTCTTCGCCCGGGTCTCTGGGAGTGAACACCACGGTTTTACCCAGGGTGACGGGGTTTGAGGTGGCTTCGAGCTGCTGGCCGTAGGCTTGCACCAGGTCGCGTTCTGTAGAGCCGATGCGAATACCGCTGCGGGTATTGGTGAAGCTGCCTGGCCACACGTCTATGCGGAGCACTGTGCCGTTGATGGCCATCAGGCCGATGGGTTCACCGTGGTCTTTGATGCGATAAAACTGGCACTCGCCAGTGCCAGCATTGTCGATGGGAATGGGGATTAGCCCTTTGGCTTCGAGGTCGTCTAGCTCCATACCGATGCGGATGGGGCCAAGGCCAGTAGTTTTGAGAGGAGAGGCCAATAGGGCGAGGGTAGGAACCGCCTCGACATCGGCCCCTGGCGCCTGAGCAATGGCCCGCTGCATTACCCGCAGGGAGCTGAGGGGGGCGAGTACGCCGTTAAGCAGCACCCTGGCCTGAGGAGTGTAGTAGGCTGTTTTTTGGCTGAGGGCGGGGGTGGCCCCACTGCCATGGGTAGCCTGAGCCATGCTGCTGGAGCGTTGGCCATAGCCGATGGCAACTAACCCAGTAAAGGCGGCGGCGATCGCAGCGATGGTGCCTAGCTGTTGTTGTCTCCCCTTAACCATTGCTCCAAACCAGTGAGTGAAATTCTATAGCCTCAGCCCAAGCAAGACTTATCATAGTAGGCAAGCTCAGTCAATATGACATTCCTACTCATGTTAGTGTAGCAGTCGCTGCCCACCTGTCCTCAATGTCGTTGCCCCTTCGCCGCTTGGCTTGGTTGCGAGCCAGCGCTAAATCCTTCTCCAGATCGCGCCCATTGTACCTAGCTTCCCTCGCTCTGCTGGCGATCGCGGCGGGTAGCACGCTAGCCGCATGGACGGGGCATCGCGATCGGGTGGCTGACACCACCGCACGGCTGCTGTCGACCCCGCCCACCTCCAGCCCTGGATGGAGAGGGCTAGCTCACCTCTGGAAACCAGCGGCAGAACCACAAACTCTTTTGACAGTGCCGCTGCCGACGCTGCCCCAACCCCTGCCCCCTGGCGAAGCTTGGCCTGAGCTGCCCCTCGTTGAGGGGCAAGAGTTTACAGATATAGATCTCAACCACTGGGCCTGGCCCATACTGGCAGACCTAGCCCAACGTGGCCTGGTGTTGGGCTTTCCCGATGGGGCATTTCGCCCGACTGCGCCCATGACCCGAGCCGAGTTTGCCGCCCAGCTAGCGCAGCTGTTTGACTTTCCCCTCAATCGAGAGCCGCCGTCGGCAACCGCTTACCCAGACTTAGGTGCTGACCACTGGGCCTATGCCAGTGTGGCCAAGTCAGTGCGGATGGGGTTTCTCACGGTTGACGCCAAGGGCGAGTTTTTACCCGATCAGGCTGTGACGCGCATTCAGGTGATTGTGGCCCTGGCCAATGGGCTTATGCTCAAGTCGAGCCGCGGTACTGCCCCGGTACTGGCTATCTACAGTGACCAAGATCAGGTGCCCCCCTGGGCGATTCGTCAACTGGTAGCCGCCACGGAGGCTGGCCTAGTGGTCAACTATCCTGACCGCGGCCTGCTTGCCCCCAATCAGACGGCCACCCGAGCTGAGGTGGCGGCCATGCTGCATCGAGCGCTGGTCTACACCGGCCACCTGCGAGAGGTGCCCTTCGCCTACGCAGTCGAGGCCCCACGCTAGCTGATCGATGCTGGGGGCCTTGACCACGTAGGCATTATTACTGAAGGTATGTCCTGGTGATCTAGATGACCCGATCGGGGTCTTGCACCTGCTTAAGCTGGTTTCGCAGGGGTTCACCTTCGATCACCTCGGTTTCCATCAGCTGCTGGGCCAAGGTTTCGAGCAATTCTCGGTTTTGTTTGAGAATGCTGAGGGCGCGCTGGTGGCCCGCTTCAACCAGAGATTTGACCTCTTCATCAATGGCCCGGGCGGTCTCTTCGCTGATGGGGCGGCGGGCGCTGGGCATGCCGTTGTCGAGAAAGGCGTTGCGTTGGCCGCGATCGTAGGCCAACGGCCCCAGCACCTGGCTCATGCCGTAGGTGGTGACCATTTGCTCGGCCAGGTCAGTGGCCCGCTGGAGGTCGTTGGAGGCTCCGGTGGTGATGCTGCCAAAGACAACTTCTTCTGCCGATCGCCCGCCCAGCAGCGTGGCAATTTGTCCCTTTAGCTCTGCCTCATCCCGCAGAAAGCGATCTTCGGTCGGCAGTTGCAGGGTGTAACCCAACGCCGCCATGCCGCGCGGCACGATAGAAATTTTTTCGACCTCGTCGGTGCCGGGCATCATCGCTCCCACCAGGGCATGGCCGACTTCGTGGTAGGCGACAATTTTCTTCTCTTTGTCGTTGAGCACGCGGCTTTTTTTCTCTAGACCCGCCACCACCCGCTCGATCGCCTCGCTAAAGTCTTCTTGCTCTACAACACTGCTGTTGCGCCGGGCGGCCAGCAGGGCGGCTTCGTTGACCAAGTTGGCCAAATCGGCCCCGGCAAAGCCTGGGGTGCGGGTGGCGGTGGTCTTGAGGTCGACGGTGTCGGCCAGCTTCACATCCTTGGCGTGAATGTTGAGAATAGCTTCGCGGCCCTTGAGATCGGGGCGATCGACTAGCACCTGGCGGTCAAAGCGACCGGGGCGCAGCAGTGCCGGGTCGAGGGTTTCAGGTCGGTTAGTGGCGGCGAGCACGATCACGGTGGTGTCGCCTGCCTCGAAGCCATCCATCTCGGTGAGCAGCTGGTTGAGAGTCTGCTCGCGCTCGTCGTTGCCGCCGTAGAAGCTGCTGCTAGAGCGCGACTTGCCGATTGCATCCAGCTCGTCAATAAAGACGATGCAGGGCGACTGTTTCTTCGCCTGATCAAACAGGTCGCGCACGCGGGAGGAACCAACGCCCACGAACAGTTCGACAAATTCAGAACCGGAGATACTAAAGAAGGGAACGCCCGCTTCGCCCGCAACGGCCTTGGCCATCAGGGTTTTGCCGGTGCCGGGAGGGCCGATCAGCAGCACACCCTTGGGAATTTTGGCCCCTAGGTCGGTGAAGCGCTTAGGCGTCTTGAGAAAATCGACTACCTCTACCAGTTCGGCTTTGGCCTCTTCGACCCCGGCCACATCGTCGAAGGTGATTTTGCCTGCGTCGCCTTCAACGTAGACCTTGGCCTTGCTCTTGCCGATAGAGAGCGCCCCCTGGGGGCCACCGCCGTTGCGGGCTAAAAAGAATCGCCACACAGCAATGAAAATCAGCGGTGGAATCACCCAGCTCAACAGACTGCCAAACCACTGACCCTTGGGCGGCGGCACGGCGGCAAACTCGACGCCGTTATCTTCTAGCCGCTGGGGTAGTTGTAGGTCAAAAATCGGAGTGGTGGTATAGACATCGCCAGGCTCGCCCGTGGCGGGGTCTTTGATTTGGTAGCGGATCTCGTTTTGCCCTACAGAGGCCCGCACCACCTCTTGCTCATCGATGCGGTGAATGAACATGCTGTAGGGCTCACGGGCGGTCTGGCTGCCAAACAGGCTAGAAAAGAGAATGTTGAGCAGCAATAGGCCAGTAGCGGCCCAGAGGACGATGTTGGCAATCTGGCGCGATCGCGGCTGTTGAGGGTCTTTGTTTACAGGCATGCTTCAAACTTTAGAGGTTGGCTTTTGAATATCCCTCTTGGGATCGGCAGGGGTAGGTGTGAGAGGATGTTGGATTGGAGATTAATCATTCAACAGAACTATCAATCTGCCGAAGAGTCGCTTAGGATTTTTCTGTCTCAGTAATCGGCTGTATCCCCAGGCTGTAAGCCACTGCTAGGGCACCGCTAGTTAAAATCCACATCGACGGTGGTGTTGGCGGCATCGGGCGCATCAGATCGCAGCCCCGAGCGCTTGTTGGTCAGCCCCGACAGCACGATCTGCGACATGGCACCGATAAACATAGAGGCCACCACGGCATCGTCAATCCAGCCGATGATGGGGATGAAGTCGGGGGCAATGTCGATCGGGCTGAGCAGGTACAGCAGCGTGGCACCAGCCATTAGCCAGCGGTATTTAGGATTTTCAAGGGTGCGCTTATACCAGTCGTAGAAAGCCTGGGGAGAAGGGTTCATGGGCCAAGGTGGAATGCAATGCCTTTATGGTGCCACGGAACCCCGAGGTTGCTCCTTGGTGGATAGCCGCCCGCCCAGGGGGGCGAGGCCGAACTTTTCGGTGGCTTTGAGGGGCAGTTATGGGCAGGGGTGGATAGCAGCGGATACCATAGCGCTTTAGTAGGTCTTCTATCCTCACCCGATCATGCCTTCTCCCCTAACTGCGCCGTCGGAGCCTGTGGTGTCCCCCACCCCGGCTGAGCCCCATCATGGGCATGAACACATCCCCGAGCACGGGCACACTCACGAGCACGGGCACACTCACGAGCACGGGCACGGGCATGGGCATACCCACGGGGCGATCGATCCCGAAATTGCCAGCAGCGATCGCGGGCTGTGGGCGGTCAAGTGGTCGTTTGTGGGGCTGGCGG
Source organism: Pseudanabaena sp. PCC 9330 (assembly GCF_055795045.1). Lineage (NCBI taxonomy): Bacteria > Bacillati > Cyanobacteriota > Cyanophyceae > Pseudanabaenales > Pseudanabaenaceae > Pseudanabaena > Pseudanabaena sp. PCC 9330. Next base: position 51,718 of record NZ_JAYFES010000066.1, read on the forward strand.
CAACGGCGATCGCCCAGGCGGTGGTCTTTGCCCTCTCGGGCAGCGTGGCCCTGATGGCCGACCTGATTCACAACGTGGGCGACGCCATGACCTCGCTGCCCTTGGGGGTGGCCTTTTTGCTGGCTCGCGCCAAGCCTAGCCCCCGGTTTGCCTACGGCTATGGTCGAGCTGAAGATCTGGCCGGGGTGGCGATCGTGGCGGTCATTTTCTTCAGCGCCCTGATCACCGGTTATGAGTCTGTGGAACGACTCCAGCATCCTCAACCGTTGGATCATTTGGGGACGCTAGGGTTGGCGGCGATCGTCGGGTTTGTTGGCAATGAACTGGTGGCGCTGTTTCGTCTGCGGGTAGGGCGCGAGATCAACAGCGCCGCCCTGGTGGCTGATGGGCTCCACGCTCGGGCCGACGGTTTGGTAAGCCTGGCGGTGCTGGTTAGCGCGATCGGTGTGGGGCTGGGCTATCCCTGGGCCGACCCGGTGATGGGTCTAATCATTACCCTGGTGCTGCTGCAAGTGGTGTGGCAGTCGGCCCAGACGGTGTTTACTCGTCTGCTAGATGGGGTAGATCCGGCGATTCTCCATCGTCTGCGCCACGAGGTCGAGCATGGGGTAGGGAATGCGGCAGCGGTGAGCGCCGTGAAAGCACGGTGGTCAGGGCATCGGCTCTACAGCCAGGTGAGTCTGGGGGTAGAGCCAGCGCTGTCGGTGGCCGAGGCCGATCAGATTGCCGCCCAGGTCAAAGCCCACTTGCAGGCCGAGATTCCCTACCTGGGGGAGGTTACGGTTCACCTGCACCCGCAAGCTCAGGAGATTTCTGAGCAAGACAATATCCCTGTGTAGAGGCGCAGAGCGCTCTGGGAAGGCGACAAAAATACCGAAGATTGTTGTCGCCAGCATCGGCCTAATACGAAATCCTCCTTGGCTACCCCCGATGCAGCTGGGCAAACAACCGTTTTCCCCTACGGTTTGGCCTTTTGGGAACCGGGGTTATGGGACTCGGATTTGGTATGAGCACCCACCCTGATGAGTTATCTCCATCTCAATAATGGGCCACAATCAAACAGTGAGTTTGTAGGGGCAGCGCCATGGCGATCGGGGTTTGGGTACTGGGCAATCAGCTGTGGCGCGATCAGGCGGCTTTGGCCAGTTGCGAGAGCCAAGATGCCCAGGTGCTCTTTGTTGAATCCACTCAATTCGCGGCAGAACGCCCTTACCACAAGCAAAAGCTGGTGCTCGTGTGGTCGGCCATGCGCCATTTTGCCGATGAGCTGAAGAATGCCGGGTGGTCTGTGACCTACCGCATGACCGACGACACCGAAACTGCCCTGCGCGATTGGATTGATGCTCAAGACATCACCGAGCTACGGCTTATGGACCCGGTGGATCATCCCTTCACCGCCTGGCTCCAGGAGCTTGATCTGCCCTGTGAGCTAACCACGCTCGACAACAACCTCTTTCTCTGGAGCACCGCCGACTTCAACACCTGGGCCGACCAGCGCAAGGGCCTGCTGATGGAGAGCTTTTATCGCGAAGGCCGCAAGCGCTTTGATGTGCTGATGGAGGGCAAAGACCCCATCGGCGGCCAGTGGAACTTCGACAAGGACAACCGCAAATCGCCCAAGGGCAAGCTCAATACCCCTGCTCCCCAATGGTTTGAGCCTGATGCCACCACCGAGGCGGTGATGGACAAGGTGGAGGATCTGGAAATTCCTACCTTTGGAGGCGTTGCTCCATTTTACTGGGCGGTCACGCGGGAGCAGGCGCTGCAAGTATTAGATGTGTTCATTGCAGAGCGTCTGGAAACCTTTGGCCCTTACCAAGACGCCATGGTCACGGGCGAAGACACCATGTGGCACGCCCTGCTGTCGCCTTACTTAAACCTGGGCTTACTGCATCCCTTAGAGGTGATCGAGCGGGCGGAGGAGGCCTTCGCCGATCGCGACCTGCCGCTCAACAGCGTAGAGGGCTTTATTCGCCAGGTGATGGGCTGGCGCGAGTATATGCGCGGTTTATACAGCCACTTTGATGCCAACTATGCCCAGCGCAACTGGTTTGACCACCAGCAGCCGCTGCCCGAGTTTTTTTGGACTGGCGAGGTCGAGATGAACTGCCTGCACCAGGTAATCGACCAGATCCACCGCACCGGCTACGCCCACCACATTCAGCGGCTGATGATTCTCAGCAATTTTTCGCTGATTGCCGGGTTTACTCCCCAGGCAGTTGAAAACTGGTTTCACGCGGTGTTTATCGATGCCTACGACTGGGTGATGCAGACCAATGTGATTGGCATGGGGCTGTTTGCCGACGGCGGGCTGCTGGCCTCTAAGCCCTATGCCTCGTCGGCCAACTACGTGAACAAAATGAGCGACTACTGCAAGGGCTGCCGTTATAGCCTCAAAGCGCGCACTGGGGAAGACGCCTGCCCGTTTAACTTCTTTTACTGGGATTTTCTCCATCGCCACCGCGACAAGCTGCAAGCCCAGGGCCGCATGAGCTTCATTTTGAAGAACTTGGACAGGATGGATCAGGACGAACTGGATGCCATTCAGCAGCAGGCGCAGGATTGGCACACGGCCCATCCGTAACCAGAGGTTGTGTTTTGTGACGGTTTGGGGGCGCGATCGCAGCCCCCCCAGCCCAGAAAGTTAGAATTCAAAGGCGAATTCCCCTTAGGATCCCCTCTGCCCTCTTGTGAAAGGGGGACTTGATTAGATTTCTATGGCGAGAGCTGGGGGACATCAACGCTGACCAAGGCTCGTTTCAACACAGCGAGCAACGCCCTAATCTTGACTCAATAACTATGGTTCAAACCGCACCTCAGACCCCAGCCAGCACCCTGCCCGCCGACAGCTATGTGGTAGTGGGGCTGGCCACCTGCTACCTGCGCCATGAGGGCGAAACCCTCGAAATTCAGGTACTTGAGCCGGTTCCCTCCGCCTACCTCCAGTCAGTGCTCCAGGGCATTCCTACCTCCTACACCGCCATCTGCGGGGCCACCCTGGCCCAGGCCCAGGCTCTCAACCTGGCCGAGATCGCCGCTGCCCCGGCCCAGGCCTGTGCCGACTATGAAGAGCGTTTGCAGGCCGCTGCCCGCACGTACCAATCGCGGCCCGAGGCGGTTAATCTGGTGCCCGTGGGCACCGTCAAGCGCGATCTCAACCACTCCACCGAGCGCAAGCGGGTGCTCAACAGCCAGCGCAAAATCTCGAAAAACGACAACGTCAAGCAGCACAAATATACCCACGAAGTGCTGTAGGGGCAAACGGTTGTTTGCCCTGCGGAGTCACACCAGACAAAATCTCTATACCCAGGATGCGGAATGGGGGCGATCGCCGTTCGCCCCTACGCCAGACACCCAGAATGCCCTAGATCGGCACGATCGATCGCTGGCAGGTCGGGCAGATGCCGTGAATTAACAGCTGGCAGTCGAGAATGTGGTAGCCCGAGCGATCGGCGGTTTTAGCCCCTACCTTGAGCACCGAGTCGTTTTTAAACTCAATGGTTTTGTTGCACCGCACGCAGATCAGGTGGTGGTGGTGGTGGGGTGCGGGCTGGTTAATCTCGTAGCGCTTTTGGCCCTCGGCTAGCTCTAGCTCGCGCAAGATGCCCATGCGGGCCATCAGCTTGAGGTTGCGATAGATGGTAGACAGGCTAATCGGTTCTCCCTCTTTCTCCAGCAGTTCGCAGAGGTCTTCAGCGCTCAGGTGGGTGCTCTCAGGCAGATTTTGGAAGGTTTTGAGCATGGTCTCTCGCTGGGGAGTCATGCGCCAACCGCGCTCGTTGAGTTCGGCTTTTAGGGCTGATGGAGTGTAAGCCGCCACAGCGTGGTTCCTCTCCGCTAGATTTCCAATAACTCGTCGTTAATGAGAATAGTAGCGAATCTAGTCACGCATTTGCAATAAATTCTACCTATTGAGAATGACTCCGAAGACGACTTTAGAAGTCTTTAGATTTTTTGAGCCTGGGCGGCAGTGACGAGGGTAATAGCCGCCAGAGGCGCTGTCACAGCCCTGAGAATATGGGCCCCTAGGGAAACGGGCCGAAACCCGGCGGCGATCGCCCCTGCTACCTCAGCCTCAGTCCACCCCCCCTCAGGCCCAGTGGCCACCGTGGTGGGCAGCGATGGATCGCTGGCCTGGGCTGCCGCCAGCAGGTGGGGTGCATCTCCCCGTGCCACACAGATCCACTGGTTGCCGTCCCCGGTTTGCTTGAGGTAGTCACGCCAAGGTAGCGGGGCCAAAATTTTAGGCAGCAGCAGGCGCTCCGACTGTTCGGTGGCTTCAGCGGCGATACGCTGCCAGCGCTCTAGCTTTTTGGGGTTGGGCTGGGAAAGGGTGCGATCGCTGATCACCGGCTGTAGGGTGCTCACCCCCAGCTCTGTGGTCTGGCGCACGACCTCGTCAAAGCCGTTGCCCTTGGGCAGGGCGATCGCCAGAGTAATGGGGGGCTGTCCCCTCTCAAAATCAGTGACGGTGGGCACCAGGGCCGCCAGATGAGGCTCAGGAGACAGCGTAGCAATCCACCGCTGTCCTTCTCCGTCAAGGGCCACAAACTGCTGCCCTGGCCCCAGCCGCAGTACTCGATAGAGGTAGTGCTGCTGAGAGTCACTGAGGTGCAGATGGTCACGCTCCACCTGGCTCGGCTCAACCATTAACCGCTGCACAGCTTTTTCCTCTCTCCCAACGCTCAGACTCTATTCTCAATCATCCGACTGGCCTAAAACTGACTCCAACCAAAACTCCCCTTAGCCTGGAATATTCACCCGGATAGTAGCGATCATCTGGCATGCCCGCGCCAGTGCAAATTTACTCGAAAGCCAGCTCCTTCAGCCCGATTCCTGTGGCTACGGAACTGACAGGCATGTTCCCAAGGTCACGAATCACCCAATCTAGGGTTACAGCCTACGACACTCGTTTCGCCTCGTGCCATCGGGCGAAACGAATGGCGCTCCAAAAAACTAAGGCCCCCAGCCCGAAAGCTGGAGACCCTGGTTTTTTAGAGGTTTCAGTATAGTACGTCCCTTATAAAAGCCTTGCGGCTCGTAGCCAATATAAGCGGATCGACGTAAAGAACAAATAAGCCCTCTGTAAAGGTTTTTTCAAGCCTGCCGAACAGTTGCCTCTAGCATCGTCAGCAAAGCTTCAACGGCCTGCATCCTTTGCTTTTGGCACCAAATCCGAGTCCCATAACCCCGATTCCCAAAAGGCCAAACCGTAGGGGCAAACGGTTGTTTGCCCGGCTGAATCAGGGGTAGCCAAGGAGGATTTGGTACTAGCTGTTGCTATCGTGGTCTGCCTCACCACGCAGAACCCCAGGGCGAGGCTCCGCCAACGTGCAGCAATGCCCCGCTCCGGGGCACATGCCTGAGACTCAAAGCCCCAGCACCCCGACTTCGTGCTGGCGGGGCACGATGTTGAGCACGTCAAGCTGGGCGCAATATTTGAGGTCGGCTTCGTTGTCGAGGCGCAGCAGCCGCTGGCCGTGACTGGCGTAGTGCAATAGGTCGAGCAGCTGATCTTGCCATTGCAGGTAGAGGCTGACGGCGGCGATCGCGGCGTCATTTCCCGCTAGGTCTTTAAATGTCTGCCCGGTGGCGGCAATGATGCCGTGGATGATGGCTCCGGCGCAGACAGTGTCTTCTAAGGAATAGGTGCCCTCCCAGCCCGAGCCCACAACCCAAACGGTTTCTGGGTTGTGAACTAAAAGAAAATTGACTACGGCCTGGCGGGTGGTGAGGGCGGCGGTGATCACCGTGGGGGCGTGCTCAATGCGCTTGAGGCAGCGGGTGCCGTTGGTGGTGCTCATAAACAAGCGCTTGCCCCCCGATCGCTCGGGAGAGTGATCGAGGGGTGAATTGCCCAGGTCGCAGCCCTCAACCATGCCGCCGCCCCTTTCGCCCGCTCGCAGGCGCTGGTCGGCTGGCCAGGCGGCGCTGGTGGTCAGCAGGTCGTCAATGTCGCTAAACACCTGAATCGCCTCGGCCCCCGCCGCCAGCGCCGCCGCCATGGTGGTGGTGGCGCGCAGCACGTCAATGGCGATCGCACAGTCGGGCACACCCTGTTCAGGCACTTCTTCGGGAGTATGGAATAGAAATAATTTCACAGCGTAGGATTTTTTTTAGGGTTTTTATGGGCTAAAGTCTGCGCTAGCCAGCAAAGGCAGCAACACCCCATTCTATGCGGGGAGTTGTCCCATTATTTGAAAAAAAAGGCAAAAAAAGGAGCGCCATCAGAGGCACTCCTTAACTTGTGATTCTGCCGTTAAGCAATCGGGCAGCCTAGGGCAGCCACTCCAACACCGCTTCGTCACTGGTGTTGGTGCGGCGCGAGGGGGTAGCGCGATCGAAGGTCATGTGGATGGAGCGAGTTTGCTCACCATCGGCCGCTACCGCCATGATTGGATAGTCAATATTGCCATCTTGGAACGACATTTGGAACCGGAAGGTGCCGTCGGAGTTGAGCTTGATCGGCTGGCCGCCAATGGTGACGGTGGCGTCGGGCTCGGTAGCCCCGTAGACAATCAGCTCAGCGTCGGCAATCAACCAAAACTTGCGGGGGCGAATGGGTGGTGCCGAGGCCGAGAACCCAGCCCCAGACATGGTCAACCCAGCCCCAGACATGGTTAGCCCCGCACCCGACATGGTCAGTGCGCCCACAGACCCAATGCCCGACATGGTGGGAACTGCGGCTCCAGGAATGGCTCCGGGCACAGCCCACAGCCCCGCTCCCGAAGGAAACACGTAGGAGCTAACAGCCTTTTCGGGGGCCATAGAACCAGGTACGTGGGAACCTGGCACATGCTGCATGGAGCCAAACAGCGACCCTGCCACTCGCATCGCCTCGGTGGCCTCGGTCATGGTGTAGAGCTTGTCGTAGATGCCATTGACGCTTTCGGCGGCGCGCTGGCTGGGGTGCTTGAGAGTCGCCACAGTCTTGCCGCGCAGGTCAGCCTGCCAATCGACGGTGACGAAATGATCTTCGACCCAGTCGGAGGGGTAGACCGGAGGAATGTGAACAGGCAGCGATCGCGCCAGCACCAGCCAGCGGCCATCGCCTGTGAGGTAGCCAATCTCGGCCACATAGTCGCGATCGCTCACCGGAATTGGTAGATACCACTCCCGCGCCATCTCGTCGCACTCATACTGCTGCAAACTGTGGGGCGTTTGGCGCAGAAAATCGATATCGGTGACATCGTAGAAGCGTAGGGCCAACCGCGACCCGCCCTGCCGCCGCAGCTCATCTTTGTGGGTGTGGGGGATATCCCAATAGCAGTAGGCCCACTGGGGATCGCGAGGCATGAGCACAATGCGGCTTTCTCCGTAGCCACTGGGGAGGTCGGCCAGACCTTCGTCTACGGTGGCCAAAACCTTAACTGGGGGCGGGGCTGTGTAGCCAGGGGTAGGCCCAGCACTCACCCCAGCCATAGCTGGCGCAGGCGCGGGCTGCATTACCCCGCGCTTGGCGTCAATAGCTTGAATGGCGGCGATCAGCTCGGTCTTACGCATGCGGCTGTAGCGAGACACTTCATACTCACTGGCCACCTTGCGGAGCTGCCGCAGGGTCATTTCTTCCAAGGGCGGGCGAGGGGATGACATAGAGCATTCTCCTGAATAGAAAGACCACTTAGAGAAAAACAAGCTTAGGAAAAGACAACATAGAACCAAAGCCGGTGGCAGCGTAACTGGGGTAGTTCCACCGGGCCTGCCAGCGATCCCCATCTTTGGTGACAGGCCGGGCAGATCGGAAATCGCCAGACCCTCAATGCCAACCTGGCGGACATCGAGAAGAAGCCGGGGATCGCTGCTTGGTTTGCACTATGACAAAAACCGCCTCTGGGATCAAGCCCTCTATCAGGCTTTTCTCCAAGACCCAGCGAGAGATTGGGGGCTGGGGGATCAATTTGTCATGTTTTCATGACAAATTGATCCCCATAAGTATGATTGCGTCAAATTTTCATGACATAAAGCAGGAGCTACAGACGTTATGGGGTCTGTGATCTCTCAGGCTTTCGGCTGAGGGGTGTGGAGGAATGGCTTCTGTTGGGGGTTGGGCTGTTAGAGTTTGGGATGTTCTCTGCGCGATGCGACTATGACCTCTGACCCGCCCTCCCCAGCCGAGTCCGATCCTAAGGGCAGCCGTATTATCAGCCGTCTGCTGCCGCCCGCCATTCGCCTGTGGCTGCACAGTCAGCTCGACCACATTGAAGGGCTTGAGTTTGCGATCGACGGCAAAGACCGTCAGATTTTGGGTGGCTACCTGCCTGGGGTCAACTTGGCCGCCCGTCAGGCCGTGTACCGAGGGCTGCACGTCAGCCAGGCCCAGCTCGGCGCTACCGATATTCGTGTCAATTTGCCCCAGGTGCTGCGGGGCAAGGCGCTGCGGCTGTTGCAGTCGTTTCCGGTAACCGGTCAGGTGACGGTGCTGGCCGACGATTTACGGGCGTCGCTCCAGTCACCCCTCTTAGGTCAAGGTCTGCGCGATGTGTTGACCCAGCTGCTGGTCGGCGTTGAGGATCACGTAGCTCCAACACAGTGGTTGCGAGAGAGTGCTGCCCACAGCGCCGTTGACATTGCCCTGGCACCCGATCGCCTGACTTTGCGCTGGCCGGGAGATGCCCCAACGGCAGATGCCCTAGAGCTAGCCACTGGGCTGGCTATGGAAGAGGGGCGCTGGCTGTGCCTCTGCGATCCGGTGGCCAGGGTGGTCTCTGGTGAAGGAGAAGGGCGATCGCCCATTGCTCTTCAGACCACCCGCTTTGACCTCGGCCCAGAGGTCGACATTCAGCAGTTAACTGTCACCGCCACGGGCATTGCCTTGGTCGGCACCGTGCGCGTCATCCCCGCTGACTGATGATCTACCGGGCGTGACCTACCCGCGTCGGTCTTCGGTCATGGTTGCCGGTGTGTACTGAAGGCAGTCGAGGCGGTGGGCGGGCATGGTGAGATAGAGCACATCGCCGTCGGCTAGGGTGACATCCAGCAGGTCGTAGCCATGCAGGGTGCGATGGGCCGATTCGATGTATAAAGGCACCAGCTGGGCAGTCTTGGCCACCGCCTGAATGGGCTGGTTGTAGAAGGGATGGTGGGGGGTGATCAGGGTAGCGATCGCTACCCAGAGCAGATCCCCAGACATGCCATTGCCCAAAATGCGCCCCCCCAGGGCAGCGGCGGCAAAGGTGGGAGCAGCCAGATCCATCGGACTGAGCACCTGGTCAAACTCAAACACCTGCTGCACCTGCTGAGCAAACCCGGCATCATAGATACGCACTACAGCAGGCACTTGGGGGCTAATGCTGCGGGCAGTGAGGGCAATTTCGAGATTGACCGTGTCGTCGCTAGTGACCACCAGTAGCGCCTGAGCCGAGGTTAAGTTGACGGTCTCAAGCGTAGAGGCCATGTTGGCATCAGCAATGATGACCGGCATCTTGAGTGCCTTGACCGAGGGCAAAAAGCGATTGTTGGCATCTTGCTCGACCACCACCACCTGGTGCCCAGTTTTTTGAAGATGGAGGGCAATGCGGTAACCCACGCCCCCCAGACCACAGACGATGTAGTGGTGCTGGCGCGGCATACGGGCCACGCTCCACAGGCTCTGAAAGTGGGAGCCCAAAATAAAATCGTTGAGCAGGGCGTAGCAGATGCCAATCACCCCCGCCCCCACGAGCATCATCACGGCGGTAAACACCTTGATGGCGGCGGAAGCATTTTCGGCCACCTGTTCCTGCCCGCCGGCCCCGGTGATCATGCCAACCGAAAAATAAAGCGCGTCAACCCAGGCAGTATCGAGGCTGTGCCAAAGGTAGGTAAAGGTGGCCAGGCCAATGGTGATCAGCAGCGCCAAAATCACTAGCAGGGTGGCACGGGCGCGGCGGCGACCGTGGTCGAGGGTGACCCATAGCCGTTGCCAAAACTGCGACACCTGGCGAGAAGCCAGCCTGGGCTGCTGGGGCTTGGTGGCGACGACGACGCGATCGCCCACCTGTAACTCTGCCCCCGTCACCACGGCTGTGACCAAATCAATTGGGCTGCCAGCGGAATGGTAGTGAATCAGTAGCTGCGATCGGTTGTCCCACAGGGCTTTGAGAGGTTTGCCGTGCCAGGGGTGGCGGTTGTCGATCACCTCTTCGTACATGGGCCAGGTGAGGTCAAACAGGCACAGCTGCCCGATCGCCCGATTGCCCCGTGCCGCAAAGGCAAACAGCGGTGCTGACAGTGCCGCCGAGCTGAGGCTGACGTGGTGAGGCAGGGTGTGGTCGAGACGCTCCCCCAGGCTGATGTTAAACAGCCGATTGACGATGCGAATGTTGGGGTTGAGGATGCGGGCCTGGGTCAAGATCGCCAGGTTGAGGGCATCGTCAGAGGTTGTCAGCACCAGGGTTTGGGCCTGATGAATGCCCGCAGCCTTGAGGGTGGCGGGCGATCGCAGCTCTCCTACCACCACCTCACCCATGACCTCGGGCAGAGGATGGTAGCTCACCCCCACTACCCGCGCTCCCTGCTGGCGTAGCAGGCTAAAGATTCGCAGCCCGGTACGCCCCAGGCCGCAGACAATAATCTGGGGCTGCGAGGGTGAAGAAAATTCCGCAGGTTTGAGGGAAGTCACCACCATGGCCGCCATTGCAAACGCTACGTTTAGTTGTCGGCGCTAAGGATGGCCATCGCTGTAGTCTGGGGCACCTTGTCGTAAAAGTTTAATTGGGTCTGATCTACCCTCTACTCCCCAATTTCCTCACTCTTGCCCCGCACTGGCGGCAGCTTTTCCACCAGCCCCATCTCAAAGGCCGTATCCGGCAGCTCGCCAGCGATGTACTTGCCCGGCTCAAACATGCGGCCAGGGGTAAAGCAGACCTGCCGTAGCTCTACAATCTCTGTATTTAAAAACATCGATCTCGATAGCCGTCGTTCGATCGCCATAAAACCTCCTATTCGTCGATCTGCCAGAGTTCGCGGTTGTAGTTTTCGTCGAGAATGCGCTTGGGTCGTAGAATGAGCACCACTTTGCCCAGCACCGGGGTCTCTAGAGCCGTCGGCGACCAGACGAGGGTGAGCTGATCGCCCGTGGCGGTGAGAAAGTAGCCGTCGTCTTCCCAGGTGCGATCGCTGCGATCGACCACCACCAGCACCGTCTCGTCAGGCCCGTCGCTGGGGTAGTTGGGCAGTTGGCGAGCCTGGGTCAGCACCCCCACCGGGTCTTCGGCCCGAAAGATCACCTGCCAGCCGGGCACCGCAATCCAGGCGCTGGTACCGGTGGCGCTGACCATGCCAAAGGGCTCCTCGGCAACTACCACCGGCACCGCCTTGAGGTCATCCACCGTCAGCGGTAGCTGCCCCACCACCGGAATCATGCGGGGTAAGTCGTTCTCAGTTTCAAGGCGGTAGAGCGGCAGACGAGGGGCAGGGCGACTTTTGACCACGGTAAAATCGGTCAGCAGCTTCTCGATCTGCTGGCGGGCCTCGGCACTCTCGGCAAAGCGCAGCCCCTGGGCAATCAGCCGCGATCGCTCGGCCAGGTCATCTTTTTGTCGGGCCAGCTTCCAAAAATGGTAGGCGATCGCATCTCCCGGCCCATCGCCAAAGCCCTCGGGGTTGTTCTTGCGGTAGCTATATTCTTTGATTGGCTTGACCAGATCGCGCACTTCCTCAGAGTCAAGCCCGTGCTGGCAGGCAAAGTCGGCGGTGCTGGCCCGCTCAGCCTGGGAGAGGAGCCTCATTTCGTAGAGCGAATCGCTACCCTGCCGGGTAAAGTGAGCCTCAGTCGCTGACGCCACCCCCACTTTGATCAGCGACTGATAAACCTGCTCAGCCACCACAATCTGGTTTTGCTGAATGGGCTCAAACCCAGTTTCTTCAAAAATTTGCTGGGGGTTGAGGCCTGCCTTTTGTAGCGCCTGGCAACCCTGGGCCCAGTCTACCCAGGTACCCTCTTTGCGGCGCAGCTGTTGCAGTACGCCCTGCACAGCATCGGCGTCGGGGGGAGTTGAAGAACCAGGGGAAGCCATTGCCATTGCCACAGTAACACTACACCCCCTGACTCTATCGCGGATGGCTCCCCGCCATCGCTGTCATTGCGCAAAACTTGGAAAAAATTGGGGTTGACGAGCGTACCTTCCTTAGGTCACTATAGTTGATGCGCTCAGGAAACGACCTGATGCACGGGGGGCTATAGCTCAGTTGGTAGAGCACTTGCATGGCATGCAAGGGGTCAGCGGTTCGAATCCGCTTAGCTCCATATTTAATCTATAGATAGTTTGCCTGTCTTTGAGGTTGATAGGCAGTCTATCTGAGACTAAGGCGGTTATCTGACCCCAGGGTCGCCACTCGCTCTTGGCTGAGAGCCTCGTAGCAGGCTTTGATGTCGTCGATTAAAGCGGCGGCTATCTTGGTGTCGCCTGAGGTACAGGCTATGGAAAGATGCTGCTGAAGATAGACAATCGCCTGATTGTGATTTCCCATGGCCACGCTGGCCTGGGTCAGCTGAGTGAGAATGCGCCGGGTGGTGCGGTTGTCGATCGCCCCTGCGCCGTTTTGGCTCAGAGCTAAGAATCGTTGGTAGCAGTCGATCGCCTGGGGATACTCTCGCAGGGTGAGGTAGGTGTTGCCCAGATTTTGCAAAATTTGCAGCTGGGTGGCGCGATTGCCCAGGGTCTTGGCCATCATGAGGCTGGCTTCGTAGAGGGTGGCCGCCTGGCGGGTTAGCCCCTTGGCCCGGTAGATCATGGCCAGGTTGTTGAGCGATCGCATTTCGGCAGGGCGATCGCCGAGCTTTTTGGCAATATTTAGGCTTTGGCCCATATATTCTAGGGCGCGCTGCTGGTTACCCAGGTGGCGATAGCTGTTGCCTAACTGCCCCAAAGTTTGCTGTATCAGCGCCTCATCCCCCAGTTCGCGGGCTACTCGTAGGCACTGCCGCCCGTAGTCTGCCGCCCACAGGTAGTCGGCGACGCGATAATACAGGTTGACTAGGGTAAGCAATACTTGGGCCTCGCGTTCTTTACGGCCCAGATTGCGGTAGCTGTGTAGTGCCTGCTTCAGTAGAGAAAGCGCCTGGACGTACTGGCCCTGCTTCATGTGGGCCAGCCCCTGCTTCAGGCACCGGTCAGCCTGCGAGGCCTGGTTTTGGTGATAGCCTTGGGCAATGCGTTCGGCCTGGGCCAGCAGAGACGAGTCACGAGGCACGCGCACCGTAGCCTCGTCGGCAAGAATATAGGTGGGGCGAATGGGAGGAGTTGAGGAAGTCATAGGCCAAAGCCTCAGAACCGCTAGGGGAATGTTTGCCGAGGTCGCATCTCTATACAGTAGGGAGGTAGATCGCAATAGCTTAATCGTAGATTTATACTCCCTGGGTAAACACCGTACTTTCACCACATATGTGGGTAGGATAGTACCCTTTCTGCGCAAATTAACGGATAGAGACAGAGGCGATGTCAGCAAAAGTATTGCTTCTTCCCGCCGGGGTGTAAACCAAGTCCAGCTCGGGTTTTGTCGTCTGTCTACCGGCAGCACTCGACTTCGCAACTGGAATCGGGTTTAGATTCACCGCAGCCCGCGTTGAGCGGTTCATACAAGGTTTATAAACCCCTTTTGCCTGGCTCAGTAATCTCACTACCCGTCACCCCTGCCCTAGGTTAAAGCATCCCTCGCTGATTACACTGGATGAAGCCTTGCTGCCCAGAGCCTTTCTCCTTCTCCCCATGGCCCTCCTCCCGTTTCAGGACGAAACCCTGTTGTTTGAGCCCGTCGCTTCCCAGGACGGGGCTCTGGGGGTCGTATTTGCCTTCCCCAATGAGTACACCGTAGGCATCACTAGCCTGGGTTACCAGGTGGTGTGGGCCACCCTGGCCCAGCGGAGTGACCTGGAGGTCAGTCGGCTGTTTACCGATGGCTATGAGCCGCTGCCCGCTGTCATCGATGTGCTGGGTTTTTCGATTTCCTGGGAGCTAGATTATGTCAACCTGCTGGCGTTGCTAGAGCAGCTGGAGATTCCTTTATTTGGACGCGATCGCACCGACGATCATCCCCTGGTCTTTGGCGGCGGGCCGGTGCTCACCGCCAACCCCGAGCCCTTTGCCGACTTTTTTGATGTGGTGCTGCTGGGGGACGGCGAAACCCTGCTCGACGACTTTTTCGACGCTCTAGTAGACCTCAAATCGGCCAGCCGCGCTGAGACTCTGCGGCGGCTGGCCCAGGTGCCGGGCATCTACGTGCCCTCGTTATACACCGTCACCTACGACGGCCCCACGGGCGGGGTGCGCCACCTTCAGCCGGTGGATGCTGGCATTCCGGCCACAGTGCAAAAACAGACCTACCGAGGCAATGTGCTCTCGGCCTCTACCGTGGTCACCCCCCACGCCGCCTGGGAAAGCATCTTCATGGTGGAGGTGGTGCGCAGCTGCCCGGAGATGTGCCGGTTTTGCCTGGCCAGCTATCTGACTCTGCCCTTTCGCCCCGCCAGCCTCGAAGCATCCTTGATTCCTGCCATTGAGCAGGGGTTAGGCGTGACCCAGCGGTTGGGGTTACTGGGGGCTTCGGTGACGCAACATCCCGAATTTGACACCTTGCTTGACTATTTAAATCGGCCCCAGTTTGACGATGTGCGGGTCAGTCTGTCGTCGGTGCGCACCAACACCGTCACCCCCAAGCTGGCCGAGACCCTGACCCGCCACGATAGCCGCTCGATCACCATTGCGATCGAAAGCGGGTCAGAACGGGTGCGCCATATCGTCAACAAAAAGCTAGAGACCGACGACATTGAGCGTGCCGCCGTCAACGCCAGGGCCGGTGGCCTCAGCGCCATGAAGCTCTACGGCATGGCCGGAGTGCCGGGTGAAACCATGGATGACCTGGAGCAAACCGTGGCCCTCATGCTGCGGCTCAAGAAGGCGGCCCCTGGCCTGCGTCTCACCTTTGGGTGCAGCACCTTTGTACCCAAGGCCCACACCCCCTTTCAGTGGTGTGGGGTGAATCAAGCCGCTGAAAAACGGCTCAAGTATCTGCAAAAGCATCTGCGATCGCAGGGCATTGATTTTAGGCCCGAGAGCTACAACTGGTCGGTGATTCAGGCGCTGATTTCGAGAGGCGATCGCCGTCTCGCTCCCCTGCTGGAGCGGGTGCGTCACTACGGCGACACCCTGGGTAGCTATCGCCGTGCCTTCAAAGACTTCCAAGGCCAGCTGCCGCCCCTGGACTACTACGTCCACACCGACTGGGATTTCGATGCGCCTCTGCCCTGGGATCATCTGCTGGGGCCACTGCCCAAGACCACCCTGCAAAAACATTTTGCAGCAGCGGAGGTAGGGGCTATACCCGCATAACTAGCGGAGTGTATCCCCTACCGACACCCTAAGCTATCCCGCGTGGCAACGCCTGTGGTCTCATTTACCCCGGCGGCGCGCTTGCACATTTGGGCGGTTTGAAAGCGATCGATAATCGCCCCCGAAAAGTCGGCCCCGGTGATATTGGCCTCGCCAAAGCTGCTGCTGGTCAGCAGGGCATCGGTGAAATTGGCGTTGGTAAGGTCGGCCCCGTCAAAGATGACGCGATCGGCGAAGGTGCCTGACAGGTTGGCCCCGGCCAGGTTGGCCCTCACAAACGAGGCTTTGGTAAGAATGGTGCGGCTGAGGTCGGCTTTCTCAAAATTGGCTTCTCTCATCTCTGCTGCCGCAAAGGAGGTGCCTGACAGCTGCTTGCCCGAAAAGTCGCGGAAGCTCAGGTCGGTGAGGGTGTAGTCTACCGTGTTGTCTTGGGCGTAGGCGGCGGCGGGCAGGATGGCTAAGGTGGCGATCGCCATCACAAGGGCACAGACCACAGCAAAAACTCGAGGCAGAGATAAAGACATAACCACGACCAGAGAAGGGGCAATGAGCGATCGCCCGTGCCCATCACTCGGGGGCTGTTAGATGGGCTCAATGGGCAGGCTTCGCTTTGCCCATCCTACAAAGTTTTGGGCGTAAAGTTTTGGGCGTACTTTTGGCCCTTCCCTCTCTACCAAGTGAGGTTCCCCTAGGCAGACCCATCGGTCTGCCCCTCGGCGCCATCCTCCTAACCCCACTACTTCTCTAACCCATCCCATCCAGCGCCGCCTGCAGTTCCTCCGGCAATTGTCGTAGCACTCGGCGGGTTTTAAGGTCTACCGTGGCCAGGGTGACGGTGCCTTCGAGGCAGGTTTCCTCGGTGGCGGCGTTTTGAATGTCGTAGTGCCAGACAATGCGCACGCCACGAAAGGGGTCAAAGCGAGCTTTGATCAGGGCTGTGTCGCCCAGAGCCAGCGATCGCCGATATTTCAGCCCTAGATCGACCACCGGCAGATCAACTCCAGCCTTGACCCAGTCGGCAAAGGTGACGCCGCTGGTGCTGAGACAGTGGACCCGCGCCTCCTCCATCCAGGCGATGTAGGTGCCGTGCCAGACAATGCCCGCATAGTCGGTGTGGTGGGGTTGTACCACTACCGGGTACTCAAACCAGTGAATCGTTTCCATAGATGGTGCTCAGGGGAGATCGCTGTGTAGTGCTAGCGGGTGGGCCGACTCTACTACAAATTATGAATCCGGCCAAAATAGGCTCAAAACCAATGCCTATGATGATTTGAGAACACCACCAAAAAACCATGATAGAAAAAATTCTTTTGGCTGACTCCGGCACCGGCAACACCGAAGTCATGATGAAAGCGCTGATGGAGATTCCCCTCGTGCAGCGGGCTTCAGTGACGGTGCTGCACGTGGTGCCATCTCAAGTGTCTGCCGAGGTGATGGCCGAGCGGTGGGAAGCCGGTGGTCGCACCCTGGCCACTGCCATCACCGCCCTCAACCTCGACCCCAGCCGGGTCACCGCTGTACTGCGGGAGGGTGACCCCAAAGACGTTGTGATTCAGGTCGCGGAAGAAGTTGATGCGGATCTGATTGTGATGGGGTCCCGAGGTCTCCAGGGGCTGAAGGCGATTCTCGAAAACTCCGTTAGCCAGTACGTGTTTCAGCTGTCGTCGCGGCCCATGCTGCTGGTCAAAGATGACCTCTATAGCATCCGCCCCATCAAGCGTGTCATGGTCGCCATGGATAAGTCTGACTCCGCTAAAGAAGGGCTCAACATTGCCATTTCGCTGCTGCGCGACATCAAGGGTGGCGAGCTGACCCTGGTGCATACCGTGTCTAGCCTAAAGGCCAAACCCTTTGACGTGGCCAGCACCGACCCCAACCAAGACCCCATTTTGACGGCGGCGGCGGCTGAGGCCAAAAAGTACGGCATTAACTACAAGCTGTCGGCCCCCGAGGGTAAGCCGGGTCGCCGCATCTGTGAACTGGCCGAAGACCGCAATATGGATCTGATCATTTTAGGGTCACCCGATCGCCGCCCCACCATCGCCAAAGGTCTACCCGACCTCGACAAAATTTTGGGCGAGTCGCTGACCGACTTTGTGCGGGTCTACGCCCCCTGCCCCGTGCTGCTCACCCGCATGGCGGGGTGAAGCCGCGATCGCCCTGTAGTCATGGCTGAAAACGCTATGCTTTCAGCCATGGGCCGTAAGAATTCGTAATGGAAAGGGGTCTCAGATCAGTCTAGATTTAAACAAATGTGGCCCTAAGTAATGGCAAATTAAGTTTCCCGTCCGCTAAGGACTTAACCTTGTCTGGGCCGACATTGTCTAACCAAAACTCTGTTTAAACCTCACCTTTAACTAACCTAGAGCGAGACAGTCAGCATGAGCAGTAACCTATCCACCGAGCTGCGCGAAGGCACCAAAAAAGCCCATACCATGGCCGAAAACATGGGCTTTGTGCGCTGCTTTTTGCGGGGCGTGGTCGAGAAGAACTCCTACCGCAAGCTGGTGGCCAACTTTTACTACGCCTACGCCGCCATGGAAGAGGAGCTAGAGCGCCACAAAGATCATCCCGTGGTCTCTACGGTTTACTTCCCCGAGCTGCACCGCAAGGCGTCGTTAGAGTCTGATTTGGCCTACTACTATGGCCCCAACTGGGCTAAAGAAATTTCCATGACCCCCGGTGGTCAGCGCTACGTCGATCGCATCCGCGAAGTCGGCAATACTGCGCCTGAGTTGCTGGTGAGCCACTCCTACACGCGCTACATCGGCGACCTGTCCGGGGGGCAAATTCTCAAGGGCATTGCCCAGCGGGCGATGAACCTCTCCGAAGGGGAGGGTACTGCCTTCTACGAGTTTCCCGAAATTTCCGACGAAAAAGCCTTTAAGGCCAAGTACCGCGAGTCCATGGATTCTGCCCCGGTGGATGACGCCATGATCGCCCGTATCGTCGAAGAAGCCAACGATGCCTTTGGCGTCAACATGGAGATGTTCCAGGAGCTGGAAGGCAATCTGATTAAGGCGATCGGTCAGATGCTGTTTAACACCTTGACCAGCCGCCGTCGTCGGGGCAGCACCGAGCTGGCCACCGCTGAGTAGAGCCTCTCTAGTTAGCGCTGACTGTGCCTAAATCTCTGAAAAGGAAGCGCCTAAGAGTCGCTTCCTTTTTTTGTTTGCTGCTTTTGGTTTCTGCGACGATTACGGTAGATGCAGAGATAGAAACCCGGTTTCTCATTGCCCAACAAACAAAAGGGGCTCAAGCATCGCTTAAACCCCTTCAAAAATCTAAACTCAAGACCCTGTCCAGAAAGCTGGATTCAGAAATTCAAAAGCTAATCTACCAGCTCGACTTAACGACGCCGGGCAGCAGACCCTGGTGAGCCATTTCGCGCAGCTTGTTGCGGCACAGGCCAAAGTCGCGGTAGTAGCCACGGGGACGACCGGTCATCCAGCAGCGATTGTGCAGGCGAGTCGGCGCGCTGTCGCGGGGTAGCTGCTGAATTTTGCGGTGGATTGCCACTCGCTCTTGCTGATTTTCAGCACTGTTGAACTCTTCCATTAGCGCCTGACGCTTTTTGGCGTACCGCTCAACAGTCTTTTCCCGCTTGCGCTCCCGCGCAATCATGCTTTTCTTAGCCATTTGGTTTCTCTAGTCGTAAGACCTTTTTATCACAGACACAGTCTACTACTATACGCGACACAACCTAGGGGAGTAAACCCCTATAGCTCGGTTTTTAGAGCATTGTCTGTTCTTATGTCAAATCTGTTGGTATACCCCCGGCTTGTAGGGGCATTGCACTGCTCCCTACGGAGGTATCGGTTGCGAATCGGGGTTGTGTGACTCGGGTTTGATCTCAGCGGCTCAGGTTGAAGCAATGCTAATGCCGGTTCGGTTTTCTGCCCTCGGAATGGCCCTAAAGCCTCACTACAGTGAGATAAGACGATTTTTATTGCCGGAAGAATTTAAGGAGATGTAGCTATGACCAGCCTGATAACGTGGATATTCTTTGCCTGGGCCATTGGCATCATCATGGTGCAGTTCACTAGCTAGGGCTGTGTCTAGCTCGCTGTTAATGGACTGTAATCAGTCTGAACCCCTAATCTTTTGGCCTTTACGTTTAGATGGCACCCTCTATGCCCTACTTAGCCCCGCTGTCGGTGGTGACGACCCCCAGCGATCGCTTTCAATACACCCCACCCGTTGCCGCCCAGGGGGCTCGCCGCATTCTCGTTAAACCCAACCTGGGCTACCCGGTGGGGCCGCCGGTCACCGTCAGCATGGGGGTGCTGGGAGAGGTGATTCGCAGTTTGCGACAGCACAGCCCCAAGGCCGAGATCCTGATCGTCGAAGGGGTCTGCTCGAAGGTGGCCTTCGAGAGCATCATGGCGAAGCTCGGCGTCCACCACTTGCTCTCAGAAGGAGTGGAGCTGCTCAATGCCGATGCGTTAGAACTGTGGGAATACCCCAACCGATCGCCCAATCCGGTGCGGTTCAAAACCATGTGGGCCCCCAAGCTGCTGCAAGAGGTTGACTGCTGTCTGTCGGTCAGCGCCTTCAAGCGCACCCAGCTGAAGGGGGCACCGCTGATCTCGGCGTCGCTGAAGAACCTGTACGGTCTTTTCCCTAGGGAGCGCTACAAAGCGCGTAGCCCCAATTCTCGAGGGCAGCTCCACCGTCCCTCGGTGCCGCTGGTTTTGCAGGATGTCTACACCACCCTGGGCCACTTCTTCGTGGGCGGAGTTGTAGACTGTACCGAAAAATTTGTCAGCCGCGACTGGCAACCCGATCGCGGCGATGGCATCCCGATTGGCCGGGTAATCTCTGGAGATGACCTGCTGGCGGTCGATAGAACTGCCTGCCAGGTGGGTCAGGAGGCCATCCCCGACTACATCATGGCCCTAGAGCAACTGCGCCAGGGCTAGGGGCACCTGACCTAGCGAGAGAGAATAAACGTGGGCGCTAGGTCTTCGGGACGATAGCCAGCGGCAGAGCACTGGGCCATAGATTCGGGGAGGGCTAGATCGGTGGCACTGGCCACACCCACCACGCAATCGGCAAAACGCAGGGGCAGTATGCTGCGGCGGCAGTTGTTGAGCACGCTGGTCGAGTTGTCTACTGCCAGCTTGGCATGGATATTGCTGACGCAGGTGGCCAGTTCTTTAGGGCGGCGATCGCTCTGACAGGCCACTAGAGCTTGGCTGGCCTCCACGTCTGCTCCATTGGTAATATCGAGGGTGCAGCTTGCCAGGTCAGTGGGGTGCAGGGCTTGACCACAGGCTCCAGCCGCGACGGCGGTCTCGAGACCGGCCTCGATCAGGGAGCGGGTGCAGGTCTCAAAATCGTTGGCGATCGCACGGGGAGCGGCCAGCATTACCATTGGCGCGGCTAGTCCGGCAATCAGCGTAAACGGTATTGCTGGGCACTGGCGACGAGTGGCGGAAGCAAGAGAATGAACCATAACAGAACGTTAAAGGTTATATAGCTTGGTAAACAGGCGTAAGCAGTGGTTGCAGACTGTTGATCAATTAATTACAGCGAATTAATTCCACAGAGTTAGTTTTAGGCTGGCATTGGGTAGACCGATGCGACCCCTTCAATGTTTCTGGTCGTTGAATCTTCTACAGTGAAGAGTAGCAGGAAAAACTCCATTGCGTGACGCAGAGGTTAAGGCAGTATGCACTTGAGTGACATAACTCACCCCAATCAACTCCACGGTCTATCCGTTCGCCAGCTCGAAGACGTGGCCCGCCAGATTCGCGAAAAGCATCTGGAGACCGTGGCGGCGAGTGGGGGGCACCTCGGCCCTGGCCTAGGCGTGGTGGAGTTGACCCTGGCCCTCTACCAAACCCTTGACCTCGATCGCGACAAAGTCACCTGGGATGTGGGCCACCAGGCCTATCCCCACAAGCTGATCACCGGGCGCTACCACGAGTTTCACACCCTGCGCCAAAAAGACGGCGTAGCGGGCTATCTGAAGCGCAGCGAGAGCAAGTTTGACCACTTTGGCGCAGGTCATGCCTCCACCAGCATTTCGGCGGCCCTGGGCATGGCCCTAGCCCGCGACATGGCAGGCGATAACTACAAGGTGGCGGCCATCATTGGCGACGGGGCGCTGACCGGGGGCATGGCCCTAGAGGCCATCAACCATGCCGGGCACCTGCCCAACACCAACCTGCTGGTGGTGCTCAACGACAACGAAATGTCGATCTCGCCCAACGTGGGGGCCATCCCCCGCTACCTCAACAAAATGCGCCTCAGCCCGCCGGTGCAGTTTCTTACCGACAACCTGGAAGAGCAGTTCAAGCATCTGCCCTTTGTCGGTGAGTCGCTGTCGCCCGAGCTCGACCGGGTGAAGGAAGGCATGAAGCGCCTGGCGGTGCCCAAGGTGGGGGCCGTGTTTGAAGAACTGGGCTTTACCTACATGGGGCCGGTGGATGGCCACAATCTGCAAGAGCTGATCGCCACCTTCAAAGAAGCCCACAAGCACACTGGGCCAGTGCTGGTGCATGTGGCGACTACGAAGGGCAAGGGCTATGCGATCGCCGAAAAAGACCAGGTCGGCTACCACGCCCAGTCGCCCTTTAACCTGTCTACCGGCAAAGGAGTGCCCTCGACCAAGCCCAAGCCCCCCAGCTACTCGAAGGTGTTTGCCGAAACCCTGATCAAATTAGCTGAAGACAACCCCAAGATTGTCGGTATTACCGCCGCTATGGCCACCGGCACCGGGTTGGATAAGCTGCAACAGGCTCTGCCCAAGCAGTACATCGATGTCGGCATCGCCGAACAGCACGCCGTTACTCTGGCCGCTGGTCTGGCCTGCGAAGGTATGCGCCCCGTCGCGGCGATCTACTCCACGTTCCTCCAGCGCGGCTTTGATCAGATCGTCCACGACGTGTGCATTCAAAAGCTGCCGGTGTTCTTCTGCCTCGACCGGGCAGGCATTGTCGGGGCCGACGGGCCGACCCACCAGGGCCTCTACGACATCGCCTACCTGCGCTGCATTCCCAACATTGTGCTGATGGCCCCTAAAGACGAGGCCGAGATGCAGCGGATGATGGTCACGGGGATTGACTATAAAGCGGGGGCGATCGCTATGCGCTATCCCCGTGGCAGTGGCTACGGTGCTCCCCTCATGGAAGAGGGCTGGGAACCCCTACCCATTGGCGAAGCCGAGGTGCTGCGCCAGGGTGACGATGTGCTGCTGCTGGGCTATGGCTCCATGGTTTACCCCGCTATGCAGACCGCCGAGATTCTCAGTGAGCACGGCATTGAGGCCACGGTGGTCAACGCTCGCTTTGCCAAACCCCTCGATGAGGCGCTGATCTTGCCCCTGGCGCGGGAAATCGGCAAAGTCGTCACCTTCGAAGAGGGCTGCCTGATGGGCGGCTTTGGCTCTGCCGTGGCTGAGTCAATTTTGGATGCCCAGGTGCCTGCCCAGGTGCTGCGCATTGGGGTGCCCGATATTCTCGTTGACCATGCCACCCCCGACCAGTCAAAGGCTGCGCTGGGGTTGACTCCGTCCCAGATGGCTGAGCGCATTTTGGCCACTTATCAAGTCGAGAAACCGTCCCTAGTGCGTTAACCAAGAGACAATAACCAAATTGCCCCGCCTGAATTATTCAGGCGGGGCAATTTTTATCTCTTTGTCAACAATAGGCATTGAGTTCTGGGAACGGTCTCTAGTTTATGGCTCTACTGAGGGGGCGATCGCCCCTTCTGTCTTCCCGCATATCACAACCGACGAGCCATAGGGTAGGCTAAGAAAGCAAACGACACACACCCAAACCTATGGCTAACCTCGAACCCACTGTCAGCCCTACCATTGAGCGATCTAAGTCGGGCTTTAACGACTACGCCGAGCGCATCAACGGGCGGGCTGCCATGGTGGGCTTTGTGGCGCTGGTGCTGTTTGAGCTGGCGACCGGGCAGGCGATCGTCACCTGGCTGGGGCTGCGATAGCCTAGACCAGCTGATATTGAGCAAAGGCTCAATAGGCGAAACTTTACTTTATCCTCCACACCCTCGCCGTAACAATTTCTCTCAGTACTGCCCTTTGCCCCGCAGCCGAGAAACTCCTCCAGAGAAACTCCATCCTCACTACATTTGTTGCATTCAGGAGACAGACCCATCAAGGCGCTTTTTAGAAAACAACCGTGGCTAGCCACAGCGCTCACCGTCGGCGCAGTCGATGGACTGATGGGTGCGGCAGAAGAGAAAGTGTCTTTGGCTCTGTTTGGGCTGCTGCTGGCGGGTGGGGCCGTGACCTTGGGTTGGGGACATATTCAACGTCACGCGGCGACCTCTAACCGAGCGGCTGTACTGCTGTACCCGCCAGGGCAAGTTTATGCGCCCCCATCTATGGGCCTAAACGACCTACAAGCCAAAACGGATGACGAGTCTACCCCCCGAAGTGGGCATTGACGAACACCCCAGTCATGGGGCCCTGGGTGGGTAAAGGTACGCCTACCTCGGCGGTGTCGATTTCGGGGAGTTGGGCGATCGCAGGTAGGCTCTCGGTCAGCAGCGATCGCAAAAACCCTTCGTCGACCACAAGAATTTGTTACAGAATCTTTTGCAAAGCTCAATAGCCGAGTCTAATTAACTGTAAGTATTGTAAGTAGGGAAGTTCGGGGGCCGCGCGCCTAGGCAGGCGGTTCACTTCCTCCATCCCCACCAGCATCTTCTATCTAATTGCTCCCACCTACTTAGACCTCTAGATCCATAGCCAGTTCTGGCTAGCATTGATTGACTGACACCGATAGATCCACCACTTTGGATCCCGAGCAATGCTAAAACCAGTACTCATTATTGAAATTTATAAATCAGAATCAAAAATCAAATTGGATTAGATCAATTTACCCCTTACTTTTTGGTGCGGACTTTGGTTAAACTCTACTTCAAGATAACGATAGACTTAAGCCTATCGAAAGGAGAGCTTGATTGACTTAGGCCTATGTGCTGATTGACTCCCTGGGGTTAGTCTGCTTTTAACCAACCTCAGTCAGACTCAGCGTTTTATGTCCTTTTGCCCGAGGATGACCCCTTATGACCCCAATTCTGGCCCAGACGAGCTGGCTGATTCCACTCTACCCGCTGCTAGGGGCGCTACTGACCATTCCCTGGTCGCCCGCCTTTGTGACCCGCACCGGGCCGCGCCCGGCGGGATATATCAACATTGTCACCACAGCTCTGGCCCTAGGGCATAGCCTGCTGGCGTTTTTGGCCTTTTGGGGCAAGTCGTCGCCGCAGTTCTTCTTTGCCCCCTGGCTAGATGTGGCGGGGCTAAATCTCACCATTCCTTTAGAGGCATCGGCCATTACCCTAGGGGCCTGCGTGCTGATTACTAGTCTAAACCTGTTGGCCCAGATCTACGCCGTGGGCTATTTAGAAATGGACTGGGGCTGGGGCCGATTCTTCGCCATGATGGCCCTGTTTGAGGCCGGTCTATGCGCTCTGGTGTTGTGCAACTCGCTGCTGTTTGCCTACATGCTGCTAGAGATTCTCACCCTGGGTACTTACCTGCTGGTGGGCTTTTGGTACAACCAATCGCTGGTGGTGACCGGGGCGCGAGATGCCTTTTTGACCAAGCGGGTGGGCGACCTGGTGCTGCTGATGGCGGTGCTGGCGATCTATCCCCTGGCCCACACCTGGGACTTTCGAGAACTGGCGGCCTGGGCGCAGACCGCAAATATCGATCCTTCTCTGATGACGCTGATTGCCATTGGACTGATTGCTGGCCCGATGAGCAAGTGCGCCCAGTTCCCCCTACACCTGTGGCTAGATGAGGCTATGGAAGGGCCGTTGCCCAGCACCATTTTGCGGAATGCGGTGGTGGTGACGACCGGGGTGTGGGTGCTGGTAAAACTGGATCCGGTGATTGCTCTGTCGTCGACGGCCAGCGCCTTTGCGATCGCCGTCGGGGCCGTCACCGCGATCGGGGCTACCCTCATTTCCGCTGCCCAAATTGACGTCAAGCGAGTGCTGTCTTACCTCAGCAGCGCCTACATGGGCCTCATGTTTATCGCCGTCGGTGCTCACCAGCCCGATGCGGCGCTGCTGCTAGCGCTGATCTATGCCTTGGGAATGGCGGCTCTGGTGATGGGCGCAGGCTCGATCATTATCAACATCACTACCCAGGATTTGACCCAGATGGGGGGGCTGTGGGGTCGTCGCCCAGTCACCGCCCTGGCGATGATCGCCGGAGCCGCTGGCCTGGTAGCTCTGCCTCCCCTGGGTGGGTTTTGGGCCATGCTGTCGCTGGTGTCGGGCCTGTGGGATGCCCAGCGGGGGCTGCTGGTGGCGATTGTGCTCTTGGTCAACTGGCTCGCGGCCTTTAGTTTGGCCCGAATGATAGGGCTAATCTTTGCGGGCAACACCCAGCAGATGACCATTCGTGCCCCAGAGCCGATTTGGCTGATCGTGCTGCCTATGGCCTTAGTGGGGGGCTTTACTCTGCACCTGCCGCTGGTGATGGCCCAGCTTAACCTGCTCCCTGTCTGGGCCGAGGTCAGCCAAGACATGGCGCTGCTGCTCACCTGGTCAAGCATTCTGGGCGCTGCGATCGGTACCCTGCTCTACGTCAACCGCGTTTTTGAACATCCGGCTGGCCTAGTGAAAAAGCCGCTGCAAAACCTGTTGGCCTACGACTTTTACACGCCTAAGATCTACCGCAACACATTTGTCCTGGGAGTCGATGTGCTGTCGCGCATGACTGACTGGCTCGATCGCTACGTGGTCGATGGTCTGGTCAATGCCGTAGGCCTGGCCTCCCTCTTTGGCGGTGAAACTCTCAAATACGGCAACACCGGGCAGCTCCAGTTCTACGTGCTGACCATCGCCCTAGGTGTCGCCGGGTTGGGGGTGTTGATGAATTGGTCGGCACTGTCGGCACTGTTTTAGATGACAAAAGTTTTGAGTTTTGAGTTCTTAGTCTTGAATTCAAAACTCAAAATTCAAAATTCAAAACTTTATCCACCCATCCACCATGCTCACACCGCTTCTCCTAATTCCCCTTCTCGGCGCGATCGCCCTCTCCCTCTGGCCAGGCCTCACCAGCGCCCAAGCCCGTAACGGTGCCCTGATCGCCTCCGGTGCCGCCCTGCTGTGGACGGTCTGGCTGTTTACCAAGTTCGATCTCGCCTTTGGCGGCTTTCAGTTCCACGAGTTTTTGCCCTGGCTGCCTGCCCTGGGCCTCAACTACGAACTCAGCCTGGATGGCCTCTCACTGATGATGGTGGCGCTCAATAGCTTGATCACCTGGATCGCTATTTGGAGCAGCTCCCCGGAAACTGAGCGGCCTCGGCTGTTCTACAGCCTGCTGCTGTTAGTGAGCAGTGGGGTGGCGGGGGCCTTTGTAGCCCAGAACCTGATGTTGTTCTTTTTGCTCTACGAAATTGAGCTGGTGCCTCTGTACCTGCTGATTGCCATTTGGGGCGGCGAGAAAAAAGCCTACTCAGCTACCAAGTTTTTGCTCTACACGGCGCTGTCGGGGGCCCTGATGCTGGCCGGGTTCCTCGGTACGGTCTGGCTCAGCGGCGCAGAAGATTTCACTTACCATGCGGTGATGGGGCACGAACTGCCGATGGTGTGGCAGGTGGTCTTGCTGAGCCTGCTGCTGGTGGCCTTTGGCATCAAAATTCCTCTGGTGCCGTTTCACACCTGGCTGCCTGATACCTACGTGTCGGCTTCAACCCCGGTGGCGATGCTGCTGGGCGGGGTGCTGGCCAAGTTGGGCACCTACGGCCTGTTTCGCTTTGGCCTGGGGCTGTTCCCCGATGCCTGGGCGCAGCTCTCGCCCTATCTGGCCACCTGGGCGGCGATCAGCGTTCTCTACGGGGCGGTGACGGCGATCGCCCAAAAAGATATCAAACGCATGGTGGCCTACAGCTCCATTGGGCACATGGGCTATGTGCTGCTGGGCAGTGCAGCGATGACGGATCTGGCCCTGACTGGAGCCATCAGCCAAATGGTGTCCCACGGCATTATTTTGGCGCTGCTGTTTCACTTGGTGGGGGTGATCGAAACCAAGGTGGGCACCCGCGAACTAGACGTGCTGAATGGCCTGATTAACCCGGTGCGGGGGCTGCCGATGATTAGTACTCTACTGGTGCTGGGCGGCATGGCCAGCGCAGGTATTCCTGGTCTGGTGGGGTTTGTCACCGAGTTTCTGGTGTTCCAGGGCAGCTATGCGGTGTACCCGGTTCAGACTCTGCTAGGGGTAATTGGCACGGGCCTGACGGCGGTGTACTTCGTGATTTTGCTCAACCGCACCTGCTTTGGGCGGCTAGACAATGCGATCGCCTACTTCCCCAAAGTCACCTTTTCAGAAAAACTGCCGGCCTACATTTTGGCTAGTCTGATTCTCTTCCTCGGCATCCAGCCCAACTGGCTGGTGAAATGGGGCGAACCGACCGCCAGCGCTATGGTGGCAGCGATGCCGATGGTGCTGAATGAGGTGGTGGCGGTCGAAGTGATCGAGGTCTTGCCCTTTGATCGCACCGAAGCACCTCTCACCGAACCCCTGATATTGCCTATCGCTGCCCTGTCAATACAGGCAACCCCGTAGGGTGCATCCGCGCAGCGATGCACCATCGTATGACGCGACATACCCAAGGCCAACATTTCCTCGGCGGTGCATTACGGCCAATGAATGGGGTGGTACGAGCATGGTGGATCTTAGGCCTAATGCACCCGACGGGCGATGGGCTAGAGGAACTGCCAAATCTCCTCGGGGACGAGGTAGCAGGGGCCAGCGCGGAGGGTTTGAGGCGATCGCCAAACCGCCTCAAACTGCCGCTTCCCTTCCACCGCCGTCAGGCTCTCTCGCTCGTACAGCGACTCATCCACCAACCGCCCGTCGTAGACAAACACCATCTCATGGCCCGGCACCCCTTCGTAGACAAAGATGTTTTCTACAATGCCCAGCAGCGTTACCTCGGTAATGTCAAATCCCAGCTCCTCCTTAATTTCGCGGATTGCTGCCGCTGCGCTGGTCTCACCAAAGTCAATGCCCCCCCCCAAAGGTCGTGCAAACCCCCGCTCTTTTACCGAGTCGTAGGCTTCGTGGACAAGAATCTCCTCGCCCCGTCGCAGTAAACAGAGTGAAATTGGCCGAATTCTTGCTTTTTTACCCATGAGAAAAATTTTAAATTCCGAATTTAGATTTCTTTCTCGAACAAATCTAATTCAAAACTTAAAATTTGTAACTTCTCGCAAACCCACCCCTTCCTTTCTGAGCACGGGAAACCCCTACTAAAATCTAAAATCGCTATGCCTACCCTCACCCAACCCACCACCCTCATTCCCCCCTCCACCCATCCCCACGCTGAGGTAATCCATCGCCTAGAGGCGGGTGGCTCGATGCTGCCCGATACGCCAGAAAACCTGATGCAGATCATCGGGATCTATAAGGCCTACGCCGTGCCGATGGATTTTTACTGGCGCGACCTGCTCTACATTGCCGAGCGAGTGTTTTTGAACCCCATCCCGGCCTTTAAGTACTTTTTGCCCCAGGAATACCTGGATCTGCCCAACCACTACGCTGGCGACACCGCTGACCTGCGGATCTGGCGAGGGGTAGCCACGGCTCACCCAGAACTGCTGGAGTTTATGGAAAAGGGGGAGCTAAAGCGCAAGCTGCCCAAGCTGTTTCACCACCTCTGGCACGATCGCGTCAACATGGAGTTTGCCGAGGCCTGTATGCAGGCCATGCTGTGGCACCAGGACATGGGCGGGCGGTTCAACGACTACTTGTATACCGATGAGTACAAGGCGGCGTGCGATCGCGCCATTCGGGCCTACTTCAAGGGCAACCCCGTCATGCTGGGGCTGCACAAACTCTTCCCCGAGATGTTCTACGAAAAGTGCCGCGAACTCTCCTATTACTCAAATCTTGGCCTGTTTTGGGAAGTGATGGCACCGGTCTTCTTCGAGATGAGCGACATCTACGACGAGGGCGGCTTCGCCGGGGTGCCCGACGCCATGGACTTTTTGGTAAACGGCATTTTTGCAGTGGCGGGTCGCCCCATCTATCACCACGTCTACGTGGGCGACGAATGCTTTGAGCTGATTCCCAAATCCTGTGGCTTTACCTGGCTGTATGAAGCGGCCCTGCCCTACGTCGAAGCCGTGTTCTATCGCACCGCTCCCTTCCGGGGCACCAAATCTTACAATGCTCAGGCCGGGCAGGTGCCCCAGGATCAAAACGACTTCCACTACGGCATCCTCTATGCCGACGTCTTTCCCGTGGGCAGTGCGGGCATTCCCCCCACTCTGCTGATGCAGGACATGCTGCACTTTTTGCCGCCCTATCTGTTGGAGTATTACCAGCAGCACTGCCGGGGCGAAGACGACATGCTGATTCAGCTGGGCATCACCTTCCAGCGCTCGATGTACAACGTCACCTCAGCCGTGATCCAGGCTCTGCGCACCGCGCTGCTGTACCCATTGGATGACCAAAACCCCCGCCACCTGATGGCCAACCGCCAGTTCTTCGAGGCCCAGATGGATCGCTTTGTGCGACCTGAGGCCCGCCTGAGGGACGTCCAGCGGCAGGAGTATCGGTAAAAACCTGACCGGGAGGGGTGCCCAGAGGGCGGGGTGGGTTTAACCACCCTGGGCAGACCCACCCCTACCTCTCCCGGTCGGGGATGCTTGAAGCGTCGTGGTCAACATCCAAAAACCAAACTCACCAATCCAAAATCCTCCATGCCTACCATCGTCGATATCGCTGTCAATACCGAAGGCTTCTCTACCCTAGTTGCCGCCGTTCAGGCTGCCGGACTTGTCGAAGCGCTGCAAAGCCCTGGCCCCTTTACTGTCTTTGCGCCCAACGATGCTGCCTTTGCCAAACTGCCCCCCGGCACCGTGCAAACCTTAGTACAAAACCCGCCCCAGCTCGGTCGCATTCTCAAGTTCCACGTGGTCGCGGGCAAGTACACCAAAGACGAGCTGATCAAGCTTGGTACAGTGGAATCGCTGGAAGGAGCGCCGATTCCAATTGATGGGACTGAAGGATTCGAGGTCAAGAATGCCACAGTGCTAGCTGCCGACATTGAGGCTGACAATGGCATCATCCACGTTCTCGATAACGTGATTTTAATGGGCTGACAAAGAGATTGCTTTGGCTGGTTTTGCCACTGCCTTCTGTGTACTAGGGCCACTATGACAACAAAAAAGGGGATGCCCATTGGGCATCCCCTTTTAATAATTACAAAGGCTTTAGTCTGCCTTACGCGATCGAAGCCATGCTGACATCGTTGGTGGCCAGCAGCATTTGTAGCTCTTCAGAATCTACTGTTTCTTTGTCCACCAGCATCTGGGCCAGTTGGTCAAGCACATGGCGATTGTTGGTTAGCACTTGCTTGGCGCGAATGTAGGCTTGGTCTACCAAGCTACGTACCTCAGAGTCAATGGTGGCGGCGGTTTCTTCAGAGAAATCGCGCTCGGCGGCAATGTCGCGACCCAGGAACATATTGCCCTGCTGGCGACCCAGGGCCACGGGGCCGAGCTTGTCGCTCATGCCGAAGCGGGTGACCATTTGGCGGGCCACACGGGCTACCTGCTGGAGGTCATTGGAAGCCCCCGTGGTCACTTCCTCTTCGCCAAAGATGATCTCTTCGGCAATCCGGCCACCAAGGGCCACGGCCATCTGGTTTTGCAGATAGGAGCGGGAGTAGAGGCCCGACTCCAGGCGATCTTCGCTGGGGGTAAACCAGGTCAGACCACCGGCCCGACCGCGAGGAATGATGCTGATTTTCTGTACGGGGTCGTAGTCGGGCATGAGGGCACCGACCAAGGCGTGACCGGCTTCGTGATAGGCGACTAGCTCTTTGCGCTTTTCGCTCATGACGCGGTCTTTTTTCTCGGGGCCAGCCAGGACGCGATCGATCGCATCGTTGACCTCATCCATCGAGATCTCGGTGAGGTTGCGGCGGGCGGCGAGAATGGCAGCCTCGTTCAGCAGGTTTGACAGGTCGGCCCCGGTGAAGCCAGGAGTGCGACGGGCGATCTTTTGCAGATCGACATCTTTGGAGAATGTCTTGCCACGGGCGTGGACGTTGAGGATCTCCAGGCGACCGGCATAGTCGGGGCGATCGACCACCACCTGACGGTCAAAGCGACCGGGGCGCAGCAGAGCCGCATCCAGCACGTCGGGGCGGTTGGTAGCGGCAATGATGATAATGCCAGTATTGCCCTCGAAACCATCCATCTCGGTCAGGAGCTGGTTGAGGGTCTGCTCACGCTCATCGTTGCCGCCGCCGAGGCCTGCGCCCCGCTGACGACCGACGGCATCAATCTCGTCGATAAATACGATACAGGGAGCGTTGGCCTTGGCTTGCTCGAACAGGTCGCGGACGCGGGAGGCACCCACACCGACAAACATTTCGACAAACTCAGAACCGGAGATGGAGAAGAAGGGCACGCCCGCTTCGCCCGCGACGGCCTTGGCTAGCAGGGTTTTACCGGTACCAGGAGGGCCGACGAGCAGCACGCCCTTGGGAATTTTGGCGCCCACGGCAGTGAAGCGATCGGCATTCTTAAGGAAGTCGACCACCTCGGTCAGCTCCAGCTTGGCCTGCTCAATACCGGCCACATCGCCAAAAGTTACCTGGGTTTGCGGCTCCATCTGCACCCGAGCCTTGGACTTGCCGAAGTTCATCGCCTGGTTGCCGGGGCCGCTCTGGGCGCGGCGCAGCACAAAGAACAGTACCCCCAGCAGCAAGATAGGAATCAGCAGGGTGCTAAAGGCGCGAACCCAGACGCTGTCGTCGCTTTGTGGGGTGACAACGATGTCGACATTATTGGTCTCCAGGGTGCTGATCAGCTCCTGGTCGTTGGGCAGGTTGACGATCACCTGGCCGTTGCCTTCGGGGTCTGTAAAGCGGGCGCGGGTGCGATCGGCGCTGATGCTGACGCGCTCGATTTGGTTATTTTGCACCGCGTCTAAAAACTGGCTGTAGCGCCAGGTCTGGGTTTCGGGGCCAGAGCCATCAAAAATTGCGGTCGCCAGGGCAATCACTACAACGACCAGCAGGGCGTATAGACCTGCGTTTCTCCACCGTTTGTTCACCGGGCTAATGCCTCCACTAACGTCTTGGGATGAACCGTCGCTTAAACCTGTGCCTAAGGAACTGTTCTTTAGGGCTGAATGTCAAACAAGCCGCAATACTGAGAAAGTTATTAACTTATGTTAACGTCTTCTGTTGGAATGGGCTAATCGAATCTCAGAATAGGACTATTTTTCCTCAAAGGCAGCCCGCAAAGCCGCTAGAGCGGGGTGCTGAGGGCTAATCTCCAGTCTACTGCGATCGCCCATTACTGTGTGCCCCAAGCCGGTATGCCCCAACACGCTGTGTATCGGTACCACCTGCACCGCTGAGTTGCTGTAGGCCAGCGCCTCAAACCGCTGAATGATCCCCGGTGGCCAGGGGGCCTGGTTCACCCGCTCTCCGTTTTGCCCCAGGTGGTCAATGATGTGCTGACGTCCAATCCCTGGCAAAAGGCCTGCGCCTAGACCAGGCGTGTGCCACTGACCCTTTGCCCAGCCCCACAGGTTGCCGGTGCTAGTCTCCAACCACTGGCCCCGGGCATCTACTAAAATGGCTTCGCGTGCCCCCTGCTGCTGGGCAGCTTGCAGCGCCAGCCAGGCCCCCAGATAGTTGCCAGTTTTGTAGCTGGGCATGGGCCGCCTGTAGGTTTCGCCTTTGGCGACCCAGGCCACAATTCCCTCAGCCTGTATTTGGTCTAAATCGGTGGGCAGGTGTCGCCCCGTCACCAGGGCGCGACCGTCGGGGAAGACGGTGATGCGCAGAACTGGATATTCATTTAATAGAGTCTCTGCCCCCTGGCGCACCGACGGCCAGTCGGGGCTTGGCCAGCCAAAGTCTTGTAGAGCCTGGGTGAGACGCTGGTGGTGGCCTGACCAACAGGTCAGCGGATGGTCGAGACTGGCCCCATAGACCCGCAGGGTGGTGAATACCGTCGCGCCGTAGAGAAAGGCCGGGTCGTTTGAGGTCAGGGCCAGGGTATCGGTGGGGAAGTAGGTGCCATTAAACCAGTGGGGCATGGGGTAGGGGTGGTGGGGGAGTGGGGGAGTGGGGGAGTGGGGGAGTGGGGGAGTGGGGGAGTGAATGAAGCGCTACCTGGCCACCCAGTTCTGTACCCCAGCCTGCACGAGGCCGATCGCCACCTGCACCAGGGTAAAGCCGACCCCGGCCAGCAGTGCAGCTCGGGCGAGGCCAATGTTGAGTCCGGCGCGCACGGCGGCGATCGCCCCCAGCAATGTCCACCCTGCCAGCCCCAGGGTGATCGGGCGGCCAAATAGGGGGATCACCGTCAGCAGGTTGAGAAGCTGGGGCGTGTAGGCAAACCCCACCGGAATCAGCAATTCCCGGTAGGGGGGCACGGGTGGGTTGATGTAGGTATCGAGCTTCCAGATGGCGTAGGTCCACAGGTAGTACCCGGCGATCACGCCGAGAATGTTGATCAGCACCCCCAGCCCAAACTGAAGCAGCGAGGGCTGGTAGAGCAGCAAGATCAGGCCGCTGCCCAGCCCGTGGGAGGTGGCCGCCAGGGCAACAATGACCTGGGCATAGCGTTTGGCGGCGGGGTAGCGATGGCTGTGCTCGTAGAAGTCTTGGTTGAGGGTGAGGGCGTCGAGCAAGACCTGCCGCAGCCACCTGAAAGAGTGCCGCTGAGCCATAGGTTGTAATCTAGATTACCTGGCCCAGTCTACCCCCAGGGTGGTCAACCATGAAATCTCTAGTCTCTAACCTAGCGGCACGGGCGGTGGGCGATACGAGCAAACTGCTCACTGCCCTGGGGCTATTCTTTTTGGCCTGGGGTACGATCGCCCCGATCAGCACCCTGTCGTGGTGGTTGCAGGATGGCAATGGCCTAGCCGACGAGCGGCCCGATCTGCCCGACGATGCTGTGACCAGCGACGGAGGGCCGTCCTGCTATCTGGTATTTTTAACCGGCGTCGGCGATGTCTCAAACGAAACCCTGGCCGATGGCGAAGCGGTTTTCTTAGACGAGATGGAGGCCGCCGTGCCCAACTGCGTGGTGGTGCGCGATGTGTTTCCCTACTCCGCCACCAGTGACAATGTGGGGGGCCAGCCCTTTTTTCGCTGGCTGTGGCAGGTCAGCGACGATATTGGCGATAGCGACAACCCCGCCCGCATGGTCTTGCAGGCCAGAAACCTCTGGCGCATAGCGCTGTCGGCTGACAACCGCTACGGCCAAGCCTACAACCGGGGCACAGCGGCCACGATCGCAGAGCGGATGGCCGCCGCCGCCGCCATTAATCTAGACGCCGATCCGCCGATTCAACTGGTGATGGCGGGCACCAGCGGCGGCGCCCAGGTGGCCCTGGGGGCAGCCCCCTACCTCAAGCAGTGGCTACCGGTGGAGATCACGGTGATCTCGGTGGGGGGCGTATTTGATGGCCAGGAAGGCTTTGACGCCGCCGAGCAGGTCTACCACCTTCATGGGGAGGGCGATTGGGTCGACAATGTGGGCTCGGCGCTGTTTCCGTCGCGGTGGCGATGGACCTGGGGGTCGCCCTTTAACCAGGCGCGGCGATCGGGGCGGTATCTGCCGATCGCCAGCGGCCCCCACGAACACGACGGCGATCGCGGCTACTTTGGCGAAGATCCGGTGGAGGGGGAAGAATTGGCAGAGGTCACCTATGTGGATCTCACCGTAGAGCAGGTCAAAACCCTACCAATTTGGGATGAGTTTAAATAAAGAGGGCAGGGGAAACATTAAAAAATGCCCCTAGTACTTTAGCTTGGGCCTTGCTAATTGATCGCTTACCATTGACGATTTCAGAAACCAAGCCCCTAGAGCCTATTAGCGGAACTAAATCAGCCTGTCTTAGATCTCTCACCTCCATTAGATGACACAGCATTTCGCCTGGTAAAACGACATCTAGGGGCATCTGATCAATCTGCTGATCTTCATAAGCTTCAAGGAGCGTCGCCAACAGCGTCGCCACAGCTGACTCCTCAGTTGTGAGTTCTTCTCCTTTACTTAGCAAAGTTTCTAACGCAGCTAAAGTCTCCTTATAAGTTGCCTCAGACTGAATGACTTGGGGTTGATAGGTAGCTAGGAGTTCGCCGTAGAAGTTGCGATCAAGGGTGAGCATCAGTCTCTCCATTTACCTTTGTCGTACTCTTGGTGGGTCAATAGGAAACGATAGTAAATAATCTGAGTTTTAAAGTTGCAAATCACAATGAGTCGATAGCTCTTAATATTGAAAACTAAGAATTTTCCAACTTGATCTACCGAGCGGTCATAGGTCTTTCTGATATCGTCTAAGCTGGCCCAGTTGGCCTGCTTCACTACTTTGCACCAAGCCGAAATACGCTTCTGAATATCAGCAGGATAAGCCTGGGCATCTTGGATGATATTGGTCTTTTTGATTAACCTCATTCATTCTAACTCTGGGCCTGCGGAACAATTATGGCTTGAGCTGATACTTCTGGGTCAAGCGCAAACTACAATCAGCTACGCCTATCCTCAAAACCTGCTTTGGTCGGCTGGGAAACAGCTTTTTAGCCTGTAGACACAGAAGTACCCTAAAGCAAAGTTCTCATTATGAGAACAGTGTGTCAATCTTATCGCATTGTTGGCCTATGGCGAATATTCCATCTTCTCTGCCGCGCTCGGGCTATACGCTGCCGGTTTTTGCCTGTGCTGGGGCGATCGCCGCCCTGAGACACCTTCTAGACACAGGCGATTCTCCCCAGACCGTTACCTTCGACCTGCTGAACCCGCCCCAGCCCGCCGACATTCCCATCGATCAGTTGGCCCCGCTGCCCGATGGCTCGGTACTAGCGATTACCCACAGCGACCCTGGCGACAACCTCGACCTCACCCGTCATACTCCGATCTGGTCGGTGGTGGCCTGGGGCAGTGATGACCAGATCGAACGCATCCACATCGACGGCGGCGAGGGCATTGGGCGGCAGGTCAACCACGCCAACGCCCCGGCCATCTACCGCTACGCCAAAGACGTGATGACCCACAACCTGACGCCCCTGCTGCCTGAGGGCAAGACCCTGCGGGTGACGGTGATTTTGCCGGAAGGTAGGGCGCTGGGCGATCGCACCTCCAATGCCGCCTTCGGCGTCGTCGATGGCCTTTCGCTCCTGGGCACCGCCGGCATCTCCGCTCCCCTCAGCGCCCCCGGTCAGCTAGACGAGTCCAGGGCTCTTCTTCGTGCCAAGGCCGCCCAGCATAGTCACTTGGTGTTTTGCCTGGGCGAAAACGGGCTAGATCTGGCCCTCAAACTCGGTATCGACCCTGATCGCCGGGTCAAGACCGCCAACTGGCTGGGGCCAATGCTGGTAGAAGCCGGGCTGCTGGGTCTGTCTGGTGTGCTCTTGCTGGGCTACCACGGCAAGCTGATCAAACTGGCGGGGGGCATCTTTCACACCCACCACCACGTGGCCGACGGCCGTCAAGAGATACTCGCCGCCTGCTGCGCTGGAGTGGCCGTGCCGCTGCCGGTCATTCAAGACATTCTTAAGGCCCCAACCGTCGAGGCCGGGTTGACCATCCTGCGCGATCGCGACGGGGCCATGGCTCAGCGCGTCTACCAGCACATGGTCGAACGCATTGACGAGCGGTCGGCGGCCTACGTCTACGCCCACACGGGGCAGCCGCTGGCGGTGGGCACAATGGTGTTTGACCGGCAGCGGCAGGTGGTAGCGAGCAGCGATCGCGCCCAAGCTCTCTTCGATCAAGTTTTGGTAGACTAGAAGGAATATTTTTTTACCAATCTCCCATAGCAATCTTCTAGCCCTCATCTCTACGCCATGCTTGCGGCCTCTGAGCAAGGCCTTTTTGTTTCCCTCCAGCTGTACCTGTTTCTTCAGATGCAGCGTTTACTGCCCCTGCTAGGAACACCCCGGCCAGAAGCGCCTCTAACCCGTCTTGTTTGCCTCGCGGATCCGCACGGTGCAACATTTATGGCATCGTTAGTTATCCTCTTCCCGCCGCCCTGGCAGCTGCCAACCGTCCCCGAGTACACCACCACCCGCAGGATTAACCCGTGACGACTCAAACCGAACCTACCGCCAACCTTGAGGATGCCTCCCTGCCGGAAGTCAACCGCCAGATGCTGGTGATCTTGGACTTTGGCTCTCAATATTCTGAGCTGATTGCCCGCCGCATTCGCGAGACCGAGGTGTACTCAGAGGTGCTTTCTTATCGCACCACCGCCGAACAGCTCAAGCAGCTCAACCCCAAGGGCATTATTTTCTCGGGTGGGCCAAGCTCAGTCTATGACGCTGGCGCTCCCCACTGTGACCCGGCTATTTGGGAATTGGGCATTCCGGTTTTGGGTGTTTGTTACGGCATGCAGCTGATGGTGCAGCAGCTGGGTGGCCAGGTCGACCGGGCTGAGCGCGGCGAGTACGGCAAGGCGGCTCTGTTTATCGACGACCCCACCGACCTGCTCACCAATGTGGATGATGGCACCACCATGTGGATGAGCCACGGCGACTCGGTGAGCAGCCTGCCTGATGGGTTTGAGCTGCTCGCTCACACCGACAACACCCCCTGCGCCGCCGTCGCCGACCACGCCCGCAAGCTCTACGGGGTGCAGTTTCACCCCGAGGTGGTGCATTCCCAGGGTGGGTTTGCGCTGATTCGCAACTTTGTCTACCACATCTGTGAATGCCACCCCACCTGGACCACTGAGGCTTTTGTAGAAGATGCCATTCGTGAGGTGCGGGCGCGGGTGGGTGACAAGCGGGTGCTGTTGGCCCTCTCGGGCGGGGTCGACTCGTCTACTTTGGCGTTTTTGCTGCACAAGGCGATCGGCGACCAGCTCACCTGCATGTTCATCGACCAGGGCTTTATGCGCAAAGACGAGCCCGAGCGACTGGTAAAGCTGTTTGCTGAGCAGTTTCACATTCCGGTGATTCACGTCAAAGCGCGCGATCGCTTCCTGGCCCAGGTGGCAGGCATTACCGATCCCGAAGAAAAGCGCAAGCGCATCGGCCACGAGTTTATTCGCGTGTTTGAAGAAGAATCTAAGCGCCTTGGCCCCTTTGACTACCTGGCCCAGGGCACCCTCTACCCCGACGTGATCGAGTCTGCCGACACCAATGTAGACCCCAAAACCGGCGAGCGAGTGGCGGTTAAAATCAAGAGTCACCACAATGTCGGTGGCCTGCCCAAAGATCTGCAATTTAAGCTGGTAGAGCCCCTGCGGAAGCTGTTCAAAGACGAAGTGCGCAAAGTGGGTCGCTCTATCGGCTTGCCCGAAGAGATTGTCCGCCGTCAGCCCTTCCCTGGCCCTGGCTTGGCTATTCGCATCATTGGCGAAATCACCGAAGAGCGGCTGGAAATTTTGCGCAATGCCGACTTTGTGGTGCGTGATGAGATCGCTAAGCAGGGCATGTACCACGACTTTTGGCAGGCCTTTGCGGTGCTACTGCCCGTCCGCAGCGTCGGCGTTATGGGTGACCAGCGCACCTACGCCTACCCGATTGTGCTGCGCCTGGTCAGCAGCGAAGACGGCATGACCGCCGACTGGTCGCGGGTGCCCTACGACCTGCTAGAGACCATCTCTAACCGCATCGTCAACGAGGTAGAAGGGGTCAACCGGGTGGTCTACGACATTACCTCCAAACCGCCTGGCACCATCGAGTGGGAGTAGCCACTAGACCGTGCTACCAACACTAACCAGTGCTGCCATCCCGGCAGCCTGCTCCCCAATCGGCAAATAGAAGCTCCTAGTTCGCTCAGCTTTAGATGAGTGAACCGGGAGCCCACAGGCAGTCTCAGCTATGGAATGTGACCACACAGCTCCCTATGCCAAGCTAGCGGTACGGTTCGTCAAGGCTCTAATGGCTGGTGACTTTGACCAAGCCCATGCTTGTTTATCGGCGGAGTTGCGTGCAGACCTCACCCCATCGCACCTGTCTAAAGCCTACGAGGCTATGATTGCCTACGGCGACGGGCCGCCGACCGATGTGGAGCTAATTGTCACGATGGGGAAATGGCAGTTGCCCAAGCGGCGACCCACGGATCTCGGTTGGGCTTATGTGGCGATCGCAGGAAATGGCTACTCCGAAGCTGTCGCTGTGATCGTAGAAGCCGCCGATAGCGAGTTGGCCATTCGCCATCTGGAGTGGGGGCGTCCTTGAGAAGACTTTTAGCCATAAGACTACGATTGACGCGTTGTTTTACCTTAGGGGCATGGCGACGAGAAGGCCTACCCTAGGGTCGGCGTTGCCTGGTTTAACTGGCGACCGGAGCTGGTAACGTGACGTTGACGGCTAAAACGGGCCTATGATTTTCCTACGGTAGTCTCTTACTCTAGACCAGAGCCAAAAGGGCTGGCTGCGCCCTAGGCCCCTAGCGAGAACGTCATCCCCAAGGATTTTCTATGAACAACCCCAACCGCAATGATGATTTTCAGCGACAGCAGGAGTTGAGACAGCAGCAGGAGATCTATCGTCTGCGGCAAGAATCTGATCGATTAAACGCGGCCCAGCGGCGCAGCAAGTTTGTCTGGGCGCGCAACACCATTGCGCTACTGGTGGGGTCACTAGAAATTCTGCTGGGGATTC
Source organism: Pseudanabaena sp. PCC 9330 (assembly GCF_055795045.1). Lineage (NCBI taxonomy): Bacteria > Bacillati > Cyanobacteriota > Cyanophyceae > Pseudanabaenales > Pseudanabaenaceae > Pseudanabaena > Pseudanabaena sp. PCC 9330. Next base: position 91,616 of record NZ_JAYFES010000066.1, read on the forward strand.
GGTTCTTTTTGCGGGCGACTGGGGGCAATCCTGAAAATCCCTTTGCGCAGTTCATTTTTAGGCTATCTGAGCCGTTTGTAGCTCCGTTTTCTACGCTGTTTGTCAGCCCCACCGATGCTGCTGCTACCCGCATTTTCGATGTCAATTTGTTGATTGCGATGGTGATCTACGCTCTGCTGGGGGCGATCGCGATCGCCGTGGTCAACTACCTGCAAGGGCAAGCCCCCTACCGCTAGCCGTGGCCCGGTTCGGCATTCACCATAGGGCCGGGTCTGTGGTAAATGCTGATTTACTTTATGAAGCCAGGGTATTACAACGGCTATGGCCTAGTGCTTTGTCAAGCTTTAATTTGTAGGTTGGGTGGAGCGCCAGCAGAACCCAACAAAAGCTTACTGCTGTTGGGTTTCACTTCGTTGCACCCA
>NZ_JAYFES010000067.1:0-6979 GCF_055795045.1 Pseudanabaena sp. PCC 9330
CGAGCCTCAATGAGTCCTGACTACATGCTCACTGTCCTTGCTGCAGGGCTCGCAACCTAGCACAATGTCTCGATAGTTTTCTTGCGCTTACCCTGGGAGTGCTGCTGAGTATATGACCGTGGAAATGTTAAGCCTAGATAGTTGCTCTGCAAATGATTTCATAGTGATGTCCTCTCCTGGGCTAACTTTTTAATAGGCTATTCTGAATTAGGAAAATTTATTCTAGATATTCTATGAATTGTAAGCCGATCATTCTCATCTGCATTTTTAACTTTTTTGATTATGTGAGAAGCTGAGTTCTTGTTCACATCAATTTGCTTCGCAAGCTTTCGAGCACTAATTTTAGTTCCTGAATTAAGTAGAATACAAATTGCTAAAAACCACTTCCACAACGGCACGTGGGTATGGTGGAACAACGTTCCCACAGTCACGCTGTAGGATGTAAAGCAGTCATTGCAGTGATGTCTGAACCCCTGCTCTAGCGGTGACGATCGCTTAGAGCCACAGTAAGGGCATTGAGGTACACCATTCCAGCGAATCTTCTCTAGATAGGCGATGCACTCCTGTTGGCTCCACGCCATGTCATAAAGCCTAGGACTGAGCTTTACGACATACTAAGGCGTTAGTTTCCTATGCCGATATAAAATCCAGTAGGTTCATCAATAGACAACCCTCCACCAGTGATGCGACGGGGAGTTCGTGCTTACTAGAGCCCTCGCCTAGGCTAAGACCCCAGGCCAGACACTCGCTCCAACTTCATCATTGATCAGAATAAGTAGAATCGCTTATTTCTTCGAGGAACTTTAGCAAGATTGACAATCTGCAATTGGGTGCATCTGTTCTAGTGGCAGCATCAATCCCCCAGCAAGACCCGCATCGCCTTAAGGGCTGGCCGCTTCTTGCCGTTACTCACCTTGCCAAACCAGTAATGCGCCTCCTCATTGCTCATAGCCGCAATGCCCTCCGTCACATTGGCAATCCGCTCCGGCTTCGACAACGGCTGCAATGCCTGAAACAGCAGCGCCAAATTCACCCCCGACGTCTCACTGAGTACATAGGGAGCCTGCCGCTTGTAGCTCAGCGTCTTGGGGTCGTAGTTATTTGCCTTCAGCGCCTGGTAAATCGCCTGCCGAGCCTGCACCAGCGGCTTACCCTTCAGCCGCCCTACCCGCTTCGCCGCTGGGCGCTTCTTCTCCCCCGCCTTTTTGTAGGCACACTGGTACAGCTCCAAGGCAAAGTCATTGTTGCTTAGGGGTACAACGCGAAGCTGGAACTCTTGCATGGTGTCGTGAACCCCACAAACCGGGAAGAAGACGTCAGGTCTAGTATTCTACTCTGACTCTCAGATTCATCCTATCGACTGGGTTTCGGGTCAGTGCCTGCTGAAGCCCCTGGATCTCCGGCCCCTGAGGAGCCATGGGGGTATCTAGCTTGAGCCTCACGGTCAGCGTCAGGCTAGCCTGGGTTTCCGGCAGGTTCAGCATGCCATTCAGCGTGCTAAAGAAGCTCTGGAACCCCCGCACGTCCCCCTGGTACTCTAGCCGCACAAACTGCTGCCCTGTTTGCACCGTCACAAACTGCTCAATGTCAAATTGGTAGCGGGCCAACAGGGGTAGAGTTGTGCCCAGCTTGCGGTAATCCGTCACGTCGCTCACCGAAAAGTCCAGGGCGGCGATCGCCTGGGGCTGATAATCCCTTAACCAATCCGCCAGGTCGTTGAAAACCTTCGTAGGACTACCCTCTAGCTCCCGCTCCGTCGGCTTCTCTAAGATAGTGCCTTGGTCGTAATCCCCAGTGCCATCGCCACTATTAATGGGCTTGGTTCCTCCTAGCGGGTACAGCACCACGGTCTGCACCGCCTCGCCCATCTCCCCCGTACCGTAGTCCGCCACCACCTTGAACTCAGTCGTTTTAGCGATCTGACCCTGGTACTCATCCGAGGGCAAAAACTGGTCACCCACCAGGCTGCCATCTTGGTACAGGCTGACCTTCAACGCCTCCTTGGCCCGCCAGCGCACCTGCACTGTTCGCTCATCGCCCCCTCCGGCCAACAGCTGAGCGCTCAGCTCCACCACCTTCGGCTCAGGCGGCTTCAACAGGCCTCGCCGGTAAAGCTCCGCCCGGTCAGAAAACTCGATCGTGGTGGGCATTCCTACCACCGCCCCATCGGTTTTGATGTAAAGCTGCTCTCCTACCTTGAGATCCCACTGGCCTTCGCTCAGGCCCTTGCGGATCGTGTCCCGCAGCTTAGACACCTCCGCATCGAGCAGCATGTTTAAAGCCAAGTCCTTGGCAAACTGCTCCCGCAGTTGGCGCGTCGTCCAGTGGTCAAGCCCCGTCGGCCACACCTTTTGCAGTAGGTAGGCGGGGGCGTAAGGGGCCGCGTCCTCACCCCGTACCTTGCCGCAGTCCTTCAGCGCTTTCAGCACCACATCTTGCTGGTTGCGGTTGCCCTTCACCGTGCTGGCATCCTGGGCAGGCAGGGGGTAATGCATCAACCCCTTGGCAGCTTTCACCGGGTCGTTAGCCGGGTAAAACAGGTGGCGGTAGGCGTTGGTCAAGGCCACCCGCACCGCCAGATCCAGCTCCCCTTCCTTCTGTTTGATCTGATCCTGCTGGCTCTGGGAGAGGTCATCCATGCGGTTTTGGCTGCGCAGAATGGCCCGCACCGCCTTAAACTCGCGGGTGATGTCGATCGCCCGATCTAGCTCCTGGTCGTTGGCTAGCAAAAACAGCAGCCGGTTGCGAAAAGTGCGAAACTTACCCGACTCGCCTGTGTTGTTAAAGATCTGCTCAATCAGCGCGGGCGGGCCGTCGGTGGAGCTGCCGATCTTCGCCTCGTTAAAGTCGATGATGCACAGGGCAATGGTACTGGGATCATCGTCCACATCGTGGGCACCATCAGGGCCAGTCACCAGTTGAAAGAATTTAGTTGCAAAGATAGTGTCACGCCGGGTGCGCAGCTCTTCTTTGGCCTCGGTGACACTGACCTGCTCTTTCTCCTCGGCAATGATCTTGTTGATGGAGGGTTCTTCCTTGAACCGCGCCACGGAGGTAATGGGGTCTACATCGAGATACCAGGCCACACCGCTCAGCCGCTCCAGGGCACGGTCTACAAAGCTAATGTCTACTCCTGGGGTCAGCAGCGATAAATTCAACTCGGTGCGGCGAATGCCCGATGAAATGCCCTGGGTAAGGGAGTGCAAGAAAATCGTGCGGCCCAGCCAGGTGGAAAACGGTGGCTTACCGGCGCTGATCCACTCTTGGTCGTGCAGATGGGCGTGAGCTTCGCGACCATTGGGGTTGTAGATGTCGGCCCCAATCGGCAGGCGCATTAGAGGCCGCTGGAGACGTGAGGTCAGATCATTGGTAATTTCATCTTCTAGCCCTACCGGCAAGTGGTGAGGATGAATCATCGGCATCCGAGTATCTTGGTGCTGCCACAGGTAGCGCACCAGCCGGGCAAACAGGCGCAGGGCTCCCCGCGTGCGTTGAAACTCGGGGATAGAGGCAATCTTTTTGGTCAGCAGGTTAAACAGCTCAGGGTGAAAGGGATAGCTGTTGGCGATCGCCCTGGCGTAAGTGGCATCTTTACAACCGTCAGGCAGGTTTACCCGGCTAGCCCGAAAGGTCTGTAGGTACTCCTCAGCCGCTTTCTCCGCCGCCTCGGCGCTAATGCTGGCAAACAGACGCTGCCGCACAATGTTGTACACCTCAATGTCGTTGCTAGGGCTCAGCACCCGCTCCTGTCGGGCCGAGGCCCGAATTAGCTCCTGCTGAATCTCTGCCGTTTCCTTGGCAAAGGTGTCAGATTCCGAGGCCAGGGAATAGACAAACACCAGGTTGTTGCAGGAGGCAGCCTGATCCATCAGCGAAAACAAAAAGGCCACCACCTGCTCAGCTAGGGTGCTCTGGCCCACCATTTTGGCCTTGGCCGCCCGCAGGTGACGAGCAATCTCATCGAGAATAATCAGTGTCGGCTCTGAGCCAATCAGGCGATCGATTACCGACGTGCCGGGGCTAATGCGGTTTTCGTCTGCCCCCCGCAGCAGTTGATAGCCGTCAATGCCGCCGATTTGGTAAGCAATTTCGCCCCACAGGGTGTAGGTGGTGATGCCGGTGTCGGGGTGGTACACCCCTGCCTCTGGGTCTAAATCTCGTCCATCCACCGCCGCTACCTGGATGGGGCGGTCTGGAATTAGCGAAATATCGTCTACAAAGCGGTTGAGCCCATCAATCTGCCGCCCTTGCTTGGCCATATGCCATAGGGCAATCTCGTCGTGGGTTTTGCCGCCCCCAAAGCTAGTCTCTAGCCGAATCACCGGGGAGCCAATTAGCCGTCCGGTTAGCCGCCCAAAGACTTCGGTAATCAGGGTTTTTAGGCCATCGGTCGGAAAGGTGTTGGCCAGAAACACCGCTGGCTGCTGGTAAATTTGGGGAGCCTTCCCCTCCACCACAGGTCGGAGCTTCGCTGCGAACAAGTCGAGAGAGAGGTCACCAGAGCGAATCTCATCTCTAGGAACGCAGGTATCAAAGACAGATGGCAGCATGGGGAAGTTCTTTTGGCATTTGAGCAAGGGAGAGTCAGCCATAACCCAGGAGTGATCTAACCCTAGGGCTCTCTTAGAAGCATTCCCACAGGGGGCAGTAACCCAAGCCAGTACGGAACATCCCTCGTTGGCTCCTTAATTACACTGCAATTACACTGCTAAAACCCTAAAGCCGAATCAGCCTTAATTAAGTGTTCACATTGTGTTAGCCGCTCCCATGCCTCAGTTGTGTCGATGCATGGAAGCGGCTAACACAATGTCAAGGATTTTCCAGACAGCGTTTTAGCTTGGATATCTCGACCCGAAATGCCCAACCGGATGCCCTCGGGGTAATCCACGGTGAGGGTGCTGAAGAGATAGATTTTGCGGCCCATGTGGGCGATTGCATCCACCCTCTCCTCCGCCGACACCATCAGAGATACCGCTGTAGCGCCACCATCGATGACCACCCACCACCCACCCCATCGCTGGGTTTTCCCTGGCGGGGTTTCGCTTTGCCGATCCGCCCTGTCCCACATCCACCACACCATGATGCCTATAGAGCCACACCACGCCGCACCAATGGACTCAATACAGGGGCCACTGCGATCGTGCTGGGGCATTGTGCTTTAAAAACAAACCCCACTGGCCAGCGCTACCAGTGGGGGTTGCTCTCAGGGTGTATCTACGCTCTAGGACGCTCTCAGGAACTCGCTGTGGGCCTATGGTGCCCTTGGTTTGGGATGTCTCGTAGAGGTTGGCCAGATTGCGCCCTTTGGCGTATCCCTCGGGCCTGCTGTGATCTCATGCAGTAATAGGGCTAGGTGCGCTCACACTCAACCACTAGAACTATCACCCGCACATTACTACTGCTGTCACCCAGCCAATTGGGCATTCAGGCGACTATGAATTCATCGAGATAAGCCCCCGTCACTTAGGAACCCCCAGCTATGCAACTCACCTATCGCGGTCAATCCTACGAAACCACCGCCCCTGCTGTTGATGAGATCTCTACTGGCGAAACGGCAACCTTCATGGGCCGTCCCTACGCCCGCAAGCAGTTTACTGTTACTCAACGCCAGCAGCCTGCGGGCCTGACCTATCGCGGCGTTCGCTACACCCGGTAGTCAACAGCTTTCCTCCCAACAGACAACGACCTCAACACTCCTGACTACCCTGCTGGCGACAGTGGGGTTTTTTGTGACCTAAACTTTGCGGATCAGGTTAGTAACTACACCCCAAATTTCCATCTCTAGCGTTTGCCCTGGTTCCCGTCCTGTAGCGGGCACAAGCTTGCCGTGGTGCTTTTGTATTCTGAGGACTTGGAGAGCACCCACGATCGCCGCCACCACTAGAGAGCCATCCTGGGCGGCCTATGAGCGATCGACCACCAGCAGATCTCCCGGCTGCACCTCCTGGCCAGTCGCCATAGCCCCCTCGACTCGCATGAAGAAGGTGGCGGCGGGGTTGTGGATCAGGTGTTGGTTGTGAGGTCCAGGCTTTGCTCGATGGCATCGCCGGGGACGGGGAAACCCATAGCTAAAGTCCCTAATCGTTAAGCCAGTAAGCTGACCCATTGGGGACTCTATCCACCAGACCTCGCTCAAAGAGTTCTCGACGCAGTAAGGCTGGATCGCCAAAGGTGTGATGCTGGTTGAGGAGGGCATCAAACTCGTGTTTGGTATAGAAGACACCTGGCTCAAACTGAGTTGCTAGATACTCTAGAACGATCTGCTGAAAATAAAGGTGGCGATAAGCAATATTGTCTATGTCCCGTGTTCGGATAGTCACCTGGAATGTAGAGTGGGCATCGCCTATAAGCACTCGTGCACAGCTTATACGAGAGGCTATCTTTAACCTGCAACCCGAAGTCGTTTGCCTTACCGAAACTCACCTGAATTTTCTAGAGCAGCTAGGTGGCTACACCATCACTGGAGGCCAGGACTGGGGCTACCAATCCGCGCCTGGCCGCCGTAAAGTACTGTTATGGAGCCGAGCGCCCTGGGAATCGTTAAGAGGTGAAGAGCGGCCTCGAATGCCCCCTGGCCGCTTTGTCGCAGGAATAACTAACACTTCAGTAAGTAAGGTGTTGGTCTATGGCGTTTGCATCCCCTGGAAAGACGCGCATGTTCGCACGGGGCTAAAGAATAAGGCTCCATGGGAAGACTATGAGGCTTATCTCCTAGCACTGTCGTCAGACCCGGTTATGCATCAATCTGGGCAGCCTCTGGTGGTGTTGGGAGACTATAACCAGCAGTTGCCTCGCAAGCGATCGCCGGTACAGATGGAAAGCTTGCTGCGCAAGACATTGGTGGACACAAAGATTTGGACGGAGGGCTTGGACTGATGAGGATCAGTAGATCGAAAACTCATGATGCCGTAGGTAGATAGACAGCCCGAGCGAGCGGAAAGTGTCGTTCAACGACCTGACGGATGAAGGAGAGCATGGT
>NZ_JAYFES010000068.1:0-321 GCF_055795045.1 Pseudanabaena sp. PCC 9330
TCTGCGTTGCTTACAGCGCACCTGTGGCCGCTGCTTCTGCTGTGTTCCTCATCTACCCCCTGGGTCAAGGTTCCTTCTCTGACGGCATGCCTCTGGGTATCTCGGGCACCTTCAACTTCATGCTGGTGTTCCAGGCAGAGCACAACATCCTGATGCACCCCTTCCACATGTTGGGTGTGGCCGGTGTGTTCGGTGGTTCCCTGTTCTCCGCCATGCACGGTTCCTTGGTGACCTCTTCGCTAGTGCGTGAGACCACCGAGACCGAGTCTCAGAACTACGGCTACAAGTTTGGCCAAGAAGAAGAGACCTACAACATCGTTG
>NZ_JAYFES010000069.1:0-1452 GCF_055795045.1 Pseudanabaena sp. PCC 9330
CATTGGTGTCAACTTAAGTATCTCAAGGTGGGACAGCGGGGCAACAACCTGGGACGTTGCCCCAAATTTCCGCCCATTGAAGGTCTTGTTGTCGGTGCCGTTTTCGCGTCGTTTTGACTAAGGCTAACAACTTGGAGTGCTGTTGATAAAACGGAATCAGTTCGGTGGTGTCATCCCGTAACCGGGCTCGACTGTAGTGATACAACCCACGAAAGACCATCTCGACTGAAATTTTTTCGAGTGGCTGGTGTAACGCGATGGCCACTTGGGCACAGAGGTCATTGAGAACCGCATAGAAAATCCAAGTGGCCACAATTTGAATTTGAATGCCATTGATATCCCCGACCCAGACGTAGGCCAATCCCAGCAGCCGCTTGGTAATACAAAACGCATCTTCAATGCGCCATCGCCGACGGTAGAGGTCGCAGACCTGTTGGGCACTGAGTTGTGCTGGGTCAAGGACATTGGTCAAATAGCGATACCATGTCGTGCCCCACAGCACCGAGACCATCCGCACCGGATGGCGACAGGGGTTCGACCGATACACCCCTAGGTCGATAATTTCATCACAGTAGCGTTCTCCTAGACTCAGCAACCGCCGTCGAGTGTGGGCCGTTTTCTCTCGTTGCCGGGTGACAAAATAACGCTGAGTCTCCGTGAACTGGTCAAACCAAGGAAACGCGAAAAATCCTAAGTCAAAAACGAGCAAGCCATCCACGGGCAAGGTCGTTAGCAGCCAGTCGCCAAAGGTTTTGTCATTGGCTTTGGCGTTCTCGGTATAGTGCATTGCTACCGGGCGATGGCTGAACAACTCCACCACCATCATGAGTTTGCCGGCCAGGATGGTCTGGGGCCGCTCCCGTAAGACGTTGAGGTGGCGACGCAGTTCTTCTAAGGTGGAGCCGTCGGCAATCCAGATCGCGGAAAACCGACTCTCCAAGGCGTGCCACGGTTCTGACAGCACCTTCCCCGTCGGACGGTTGGCGAGCTGGGCCTGCACCTGAGTTAACAGTTGGCTAAAGAGGGCCACCGGCAGTTTGCCAAACCGTTTATCTAGGGCGGTACGGCTTATCGAGGTGGGCTCAACCCATAGCAGCCCCTCCATCTGTAGCACTCGCAGGAGTTCACTTAACCCGTTGATTTGCCGGTACACCAAACTCAAGACCACCGCTACCATCACCGGCAATGTCAAGATCCGGTCGCGGAGTCGTTTGCCATCGGTATTGCGTTCCCCAGCCGTAGGCTTAAACGTTGCGGGTGAAAGCCATTGCCAGAGCTGGCGTTCTACCTCGACAATAGGCGGACTGGGAAACTGAGGGCGACGGCGTAAATCTGGATTGGCATCACTAAACGGACGACTGCGAGCCATGGGATTAAGTCCCACTTACAACCCAATACATTCATCGTTATACTCCCTAGTCCCGTCATAAGAACCTTAAGTTTGCTCCGATG
>NZ_JAYFES010000070.1:0-62313 GCF_055795045.1 Pseudanabaena sp. PCC 9330
AAAATCGTTAGGACATGACCGATACCCCTGAAGCGATGGCTATACGCCATTGCGCCGCCCCAGTTCTCAACCGAAGCCGAGGCGTATGTCCTAAGCGAAATGGCCATCGCTATATATTCTTTTCTGGAAATCACCTTAGGCTGGATGAATGACGCGATCAACCAACGACCAGAGGCTAATGGAACAAATTCGAGCGGTAGTTTGTGGGGTGGTGCAGGGGGTTGGGTTTCGCTATCACACCTGCCAGATCGCCCAACAGCTGGGGGTAAAGGGTTTTGTACGCAACCAGCCAGATGGCACTGTTGAAATTGTGGCTGTGGGCACCAGTGACCAGCTGAAAGCTTTGCTGCAATGGGCTAATCAGGGGCCAGCGGGTGCCCGAGTCGACCAGGTAAAGGTTGAACCCCATAGCGGGTCAGCTCATTTTGATGGGTTCACTATTGAGCGATAACAGCCCTGGTTTAACAGGAAGAAGTTTAGGCAAGGGGGGTGGGGTCGAGGGGGGCCAACAAATTCGAGCGGTAGTTTATGTGGTTGTGCAGGGGGTTGGGTTTCGCTATCACACCCGCCAGATCGCCCAATGCAGTGTCTGGCGATTTTTGATCGGGACTATGGGCAAAATTCCTAGCACAGAATTGTTATTCCAGATACACTAAAGCTCGAAATCGTTCGTCATCCCGCATACAGTCAAAATCTGGGTTGTACTTAGCTTCCCTTCGACTAAGACGAGGTGCAAGCTCAATCGATTTTTGCAGGTTACTAATTGCTTGTTCAAACTCACCTCGCAGTGCGTAATAGCAGGCTTTGGCATAGTAGCCGCCCTCATGCTTAGGGTCTTGCTGAATTGCTTGGTCACAGTCAGCAAGGGCTTCGGCATAGCGCCCTGCCCTCGCCAGAACAATGCCGCGATTCGCTTTACATAGAGATTCTTCAGGATTTAAATGGATTACTTGGTCAATCGCAGCGATCGCTTTATCAAACTCTTTCAAGAAGCTCAGTGTTAATGCTTGAGAATTCAGTGCATTGGAATCTTCAGGAGTAATTTCAAGCGCTCGATCGCAAGCCGCAAGCGCTTCACTATACCGCTTCAGCATTTGTAAGGCAACCCCACAACTACTCCACGCATCAACAGATTTAGGATCGAGGTCAAGTGCTTTTTGAAAGCTTTCCAATGCTTCCTCATAGCGCTCTAGACGAAAGAGTACAGTGCCTCGAATTATCGACGCATCAACAGATTCATGGCCGAGGTCAAGTGCTTTTTGAAAGCTTTCCAATGCTTCCTCATAGCGCTCTAGACGAAAGAGTACAGCACCTCGCTTTATCCACGAATCAACAGACTTAGGGTTGAGGTCAAGTGCTTTTTGAAAACTATCTAGTGCTTCCTCATGACGCTCTAGATTGCCGAGTACAGCACCTTTATTTATCCAAATATTAACAGATTTAGGGTCGAATTCAAGTGCTTTTTGGAAACTTTTCAGTGCTTCTTCATAACGCTCTAGATTGCTAAGTGCAACACCATTTTCAAAAAAAGCCTGTGGATTATTTTCCCATAACTCTAGGGCTGTCTCACAACAATTCAGTGCATCTTGATAGCGTTCTACACCGTTCAGTAAATTACCAAGATTTAAAGAAAGACTGTGCAGTAGTTTTGAACGGCATTGAGTCGTTAGCTGTTCAGCCTGGCTTTTTGCTTGCAAAAGTGAATCAATTTTTTCCCTGGATCGATTACATCGTAGAGAATTATAGATCAGTCCTATACATTTGCCAAAGCCATCTGGCACATTACCTATCTGCTCCAGCAAAACTTGCAAAGCATCCTCAATATCCTGCGAACGTGCTTCAATTGCCTCTTCTGATAAATCATCCTCACCTTCAAACTTAAGCTTGTAGCTTTTTGGAGGTTGATCTAGGAAAAACCAGCCGAATCCGAGCGCGATCGCAGCATCCTTGAAAAATTTATCTGTTGTATTAGGGAGTAGATTTTGGCTTTCTCCACTCATTTCTGCATAAATAAAAGTAAAGGGTGCCATAAATATGTCCGGCTCACGCAGATACGCTGCGATCAAAACCTGCTCAACATATAGGTGAAGTCCTTTTCTGCCTTTACCAAACAGACTGTAATAAAGAAACTCAGCGATTAGCCTCCGCCACTCCTCATCTTCATATGAATCGGGTAAAGGAATATGAGGCTCAACCAGATCATCTGCTTGCTGCTTGAAGTAATCCGCGAGGAGTGCATTGGTTTTACGAAACTGATTTTGGTCGTCCTGAAAATAGGACTGCCGAAAGACATCTCGCGCCACATCATCTAAACGATAATGTTCTTTGCTAAATTCAACGAAATCTGAGCGTTTCAACCACTCAAAATAATCTTCTGGGGTGTCATTCGCCTGCTGTAAGCCGGGAATGTTGCACTCCAGCAAATGCCGTATCATTGCCAGATCAAACCAGCGGCAACACGCCACGACCTGCAAAATCTTGCGCTGCTGGGAATCGGTGCCCTGCAAAAGGAGTTCAGCGATCGCCTGATTCCCTTTAGAAAAGTCAGGTTCTTTACCGTCCTCTCGTTGTTTCCTTACCCAGTCCAGATAATAGGGTAATCCCTGGGTTGCTTTGTATATCTTGGCGCGTGTTCCCCCATTTTGGATGCCAATTTGCTTGAGGTAGTTTTCTGTATCGTTTTTGCTGAACCGTTGGAGTTGTGTTATGTGAAGTAACGTCCGATCCTGGTTGAGCTTGCGCCAACCTTCATCGGCTTGCAGCGATCGCCGCCCTACCACCACCAGTCGTACTGGAGAAGAAGCGAGCGGCGTATCTTCCACCAAATACTGCCATAGCCATTGATTTAAGTACGCCTGCGCTTTTTCATAGGTATCTAAAATCAGCACAAGCGATTGCGCTCTATGTTGTGCAACTTGCATTAAGCTCTCAGCAAATGCCTGCGTCAGCTGAGAAACAGGTTCCAGCATGAGTGCCTGTAGCTCAGGCTGGTCTTTGGTTGCAGGGTGATTCCGCACTCGCTGCTGAATCCATTCTTTCAAGCCTTCGGCATCCTCACTGACTGCCCCTGAAGGCGCAAATTCAGCTCCATAAAATTTTGGGTGATTTGAAGTCGATGCAAAGCTGGCTGTCCCTAACCAGATAAATCGTTCAAACCAGCTAGTGATCTTCCTCGCGTCTTCACTACTGGTTTCTTTACCATCTACTGAACGATGACTCAATTCAAAAAGAGTGTTCTCAAAAAGTTGCTCTCGTTGAGTAAACGCACCGGTGTTCGTTTCGGTACCCAAAAGATCCCTCGCCTGCTGATGAATCTTCCGCATGAGCTTTAGCGGTGTTTCGATATCAGGCGTTTTTGCAAAACAAACCTCCAGAAAATCAACGTTGCCTGTATGAGCTTCTCGCAATCGACCCAGCAAGGTCGTTTTACCCACTCCGCCAATGCCGCAAATATTAAATAGTAAGGTTTGTCCGTCAGGTTGTTGTAGTACGCTCTCAAAGCGGTCTAAGAGCCTTTTCGCCTCATCCCGCTCGATATAACGCTCATCTGGAACACGCGATCGCATCGGAGACTGACGCGTTAATTCCCTAGATTGAGCAGCTTGCCTTACCTCTTTTTCCTGCTGAATCTCATTGACGACTGAACGGATACCCCTTGCAACTTCGACATAGGCTTCATCCCGATTGTCCCATTTAGTAATTGGTTTGCTAGGTTCTGGCAATCCTTGTAAAGTTTGTAGCGGTGTTCCTTCCAGAGCCTCCAGATCGAGCGGTCTGAGAAAAATAGGAATGATGCGAACTTCTCCAGCATCATGACGTTTTCTCGCCTGCTCCAGTTCGGTGCAGTAGCAAAAATCTGAATCGACAAAGCTGGGGCTGACCAGCAGCAAAACAATATCTGCCGAGTTCAGTTGACTGTCAAGCTCCTTACGCCAATCTGTACCGGGGTCAATCTTGCGATCGTGCCACGTTTCAATCTTATTTTGACGTTCTAGCGGCTTTAAGTGTTTTGCCAACTCATCACGTAAACTTTCATCTTCGTGAGAGTAGGAAAAAAATACCTTGACTTTGACATCAGTCATCTAGCAATCAACCCAGAACCTTTGACACCGTAGCCTCTATTTTGAATCATTTTATTCTCAGGCATCACCTTAGCTTTACAGTGCCCATGCCTAGAAGCGAATGCTCCTAAGGACTCCAAGGCACTGGTCTGCTAACAGGAGATAGATGGCTAAAAGCCTCTCTAGGCAAGCACTTTTAGGATTCTAGGGGTAATTGCCTCAAACTACTGTGCATAGGGGTTTCAGAGCTTTATCATCGATTAAGAGACCAGTGCCTCCGTTGCTGCCACGGCATCTTGCCCGGCGATCGCCACCTGAATATCAGCCATAGGAGATATGCCAAAGTTTGGTCAATTCTAACAAGCGGATTAGCGACAGTCATCAGGTGAAGGGCGATCGCGCCCCCTACAGCGGTTTCGAGTAGCCCAGGGCATCCTTCACCCGTGCCAGCGTGGCATTGGCCACTTCCCCGGCCCGCTCGCGCCCCGTTCTCAAAATGCTCTCTAGATAGGTGCGATCGCCCATCAGCTCATCAAACCTTGTCTGAATGGGGGCCAGGTGGGCCACCGCCGTATCGGCCAGCAGGGGCTTAAACTGACCCCAGCCCATCTCTTTGCACTCTGCCGCCACCGCTTCTTTAGTTTGCCCCGACAGCAGCATATACAGAGTCAGCAGATTGTGGCACTCGGGTCGGGCCGGGTCGTCAAACCACAGGCCCCGCTCGGGGTCGGTCTTGGCCCGCTTGATCTTTTTGACGATCGCATCGGGGGTATCGGTCAGATCAATCCGGCTTTGCTCCGACGGGTCAGACTTCGACATTTTTTTGGTGCCATCGGTGAGGCTCATCACCCTGGCCCCCTCAGCGCGAATCATCGGCTCCGGCACCTTGAGCACCGGCTGTTCTTCGCTGCCATACTGAAAGTTGAGCCGAGCCGCAATGTCGCGGGTCAGCTCTAGGTGCTGCTTTTGGTCTTCGCCCACGGGCACCAGGTCAGGCTCGTAGAGCAAAATATCGGCGGCTTGCAGCACCGGATAGTCGAGCAGGCCAATGCTGACATTCTCTCCCTGCTTGACCGCCTTCTCTTTAAATTGAATCATCCGCTCTAGCCAGTTGAGCGGAGTGATGCAGTTAAACAACCAGGCCAGCTCGCTGTGGGCGCTCAGGTGAGACTGCACAAAGATGGTCGCCTTGTCGGGGTCGATGCCGCAGGCCAGGTAGGTGGCCGCCACTTTGTAGGTGTCTTCTGCCAGGCGAGTCGGGTCGTGGGGCACCGTGATGGCGTGCAGATCGGCCATAAACAGGTAGGCGTCGTAGGCCTCTTGCAGGTCAACCCAGTTGCGAATGGCCCCCAGATAGTTGCCCAGGTGCAGGTTGCCCGTCGGCTGAATGCCCGAAAGAATGCGCTGTTTGGCCATGGTTTAGTAAATAGGGAGGCAGCTAAAAGGGGTGATGGCTAGGCCAGATCTGGTAAAGCCCCTTAAGAATCTACCCTAATCTCTGCCCGCCGCCGCCTGCAAAAATCAGCCATCAGCAGGATATCCTTGTCGGCAGGGGCTAAATTGTTTAGATTTGTAACAGTTAATCATAACGTTGTTTCTCCCAGGCAAGTTGCCATGAGCCAGCCCACCGATCTGTCGAGCCGTTTGCAAGCTGCCATCAGCCTGGGTCGGCAGGTGCAGCAGCACCCCGAAGCCCACCAGGCGTTTCAGGGGGTGCTGGGGGAGATCAAAGCCGAAAGCCCGATCGCGGCTGACCTGCTAGAGCAGCTTTGGGGAGAGTACATCGGCACCCAGCGCTCGTCGCAGTTTTGGGAGCAGCTGTCTGAGGTAGAAAAAAATCTGTCCAGTCGCCTCAGCGAGAGCCACATTCAGCTCAAGCAAAACTATCTGCGGCTGATGCAAGAACAGTAGGCTGGGTCGGGGTCGGCGATAATAGCTTCGGCTTCTCTGACCCCGCTTACCCATGCTGAACTACGTGCGATCGCGCCTGTTGCCCTACCTGCGTACTACAATCTTTCCCTCCAAGCCAGCTCAGCTGTTGGTGCAAACCTGGCTCAAGTGGGATCGTGACAACGTTCCCGGTATGGCGGCAGCGCTGTCGTACTACGCTTTGTTTTCACTGTTTCCGCTGCTGCTGGTGGTGCTCAGCGTGGTGGGGGCGCTGGTCGGCCCCGACAGCGACGCTTTTGCCTCCATTCAGGAGGTGATCGTGCGCTATCTGCCGTCAGAGGCCCACGATCTGATCCGCGAGACCATGATTTCGCTCAATGAAAATAGCGTGGGGGCAGGGCTGATCGGCTTTGGCATTTTGCTGTTTGCCGCCAGCACTATTTTTGCCATTTTGAAGCGATCGGTGAATAAAATCTGGGAGTCGCCCAGCCGGGTGAGCGAGGCCGGGTCGCCCACTCGCATGGTGCTGTTTTTTGTCGTCAACAAGCTGTCGGCCTTTTTGCTGGTGCTCGCCACCGCCCTGCTGCTGCTGGCCTCGCTGCTGTCAAATATTGTGATTAAGATCATCCTCCGCTTGGTTAACACCTTTCAGGAGACCTTTGCCTTTGTCGATATCGATGCCGATGCGCTGAGCCAGGGCCTCCAGGCGGGCTGGTCATTTGTGGCTCTGGGCCTGGCGATCGCCGGGCTGTTTCGCATTCTCCCGTCGATTCAGCTCTCGTGGCGCGACATTTGGCCCGGTGCCCTGCTCACCACCCTACTGCTGGCGGGGCTGCAATGGCTGGTGAGCAACAGCGTGATTAGCCTCGGCAGTCGCTTTGTCTCCTACGGCGTCATCGGCAGCGTGATGATCTTGATGCTGTGGATTTTTCTCGCCTGTCAGATTTTCTTCGCGGGCTGTGAGTTTTCCTTTGTCTATGCCCATATGTTTGGCACCAAGCGCCGCGCCGCCCGCTTTGGCGAGATGGGACAATAAACTGTCGTCAGCGAGGTATTTTCTAGGTCAGAAATCACCTAAGCTGATGCGTTACCCTGGCGCGATCGCGCAGCTTGCGAATAATTAGAGCTTCATACTGAGTTCTATGGCAACCTATGGCAAATCTTCAAGGCGTGCTGATCAGTCTATGGCTAGGGGCTTTGTCAGCTTGTGCGGCGCAGTCTCCGGCCAACAGCCCGGCCTCTAATCTGTCGGCTCAGCAGCGGTTTGGCGATCGCCCCGGCATTACCGTTCTCGCCGCTGTCCCCGATGCCCCAGTGCAGGGGCAAACCCTGTACGTGCCGGTCTATTCTGAAGTGTTTGACTCTGAGTCAAACCGCGCCTTTCAGCTGGCGGCCACCCTCAGCCTGCGCAACACCGACCGCACCCAGCCCATCGTCATCGACACCATTGACTACTACAACTCGGGCGGCGATCGCATCGTCGCCTACCTCGACCAGCCGATTCAGCTGGGGCCGCTGGCCTCGACCGAGGTTGTGGTCAATCGCGGCAACATTGCTGGCGGCTCGGGGGCAAATTTTATTGTCGAGTGGCAGGCGGCTACCTCGGTCAGCGAGCCTATCATTGAAGCCGTGATGATCAGCACCGCCTCTCAGCAGGGCGTGTCGTTTGTCACCACGGGCCGAGCCATCGAAACCCTGCGCCCCTAGCTCTCACCCCGCTGCATCCTTTACTCTCCTTTTCTCCCACCGCCATGGCCACCATTCACCCCTCCATCGACTTTCGCTCTGACACGGTGACCTGGCCGACCCCTGCCATGGTTGAGGCCATGGCCCAGGCGGAGCTGGGCGACGATGTCTACGGCGAAGACCCCACCGTCAACGAGCTCGAAGCCCTCGCCGCCAGTCTTTTGGGTAAGGAGGCGGGCCTCTTTGTCACCAGCGGCACCCAGGGCAATCTGATTGCCGCCCTCACCCACGCCCAGCGCGGAGACGAGGCCATTCTCGGCGAAGACGCCCACACCTTTTGCTGGGAGGCCGGGGGCATTGCCGTGCTGGGCGGCATTACCCCCCGCCCGCTGCCCACCGACAGCCGGGGCCGCATGCATCTCGACCAGATTGAGGGGGCGATTCGCAGCGACAACCCCCACCTGCCCAAGAGCCGCCTGATTTTGCTAGAAAATAGCTCTGGCGGCAACCATGGCGCGGCGATCGAGCCGGAGTATTTTGAATCGGTGAAGGCGATCGCCCAAACCCACGATCTCAACGTTCACCTCGATGGGGCGCGGCTATTCAACGCGGCCACAGCCTTAGATCTAGACCCCACCGCCATTACCACCCACGTCGATTCGGTGAGCGTGTGTCTCAGCAAGGGCCTGTGCGCCCCAGTGGGCTCAATGCTGGTGGGCAGCGAAGCCTTCATTCACCAAGCGCGTCGTTACCGCAAGCTGCTGGGGGGCGGCATGCGCCAGGCGGGCGGGCTAGCCGCCGCTGGCATTCTTGCCCTCAAGACTATGACCCAGCGGCTACAAACCGACCACGACAATGCCCAGGCCTTGGCCCAGGGGCTAGCGACGATTCCCGGCGTCGAAATTGACCCGGCCGTGGTCGAAACCAACATGGTATTTTTTGCGCTGGCGGCAGAGGTCGCCATCTCCCCAGAGCAGTTGATCAAAACCCTGCGGGTAGACCACGGGTTGTATATTGGCGGCTACGGCAATCGCACCCTGCGAGCGGTGACCCACTACTGGATCGAGCCATCCCAAGTAGAGCGGTTGGTAGCCGCCATTCGCGCCATCGTGGCAGGGCGGTAGAGGGCGGTCTACCCCTCCACCCATTGCACTACATCCCACAGCTGGATACACTTAGCCCATTCAACTGACCCCAATTTTTCTAATGTTATGGAATGGCACGTGACCGACGCCCAGAGCCTGCGAGTCATTGACTCTGAAATCGGCGACCACAGCTTTTCGCCTTCGGAATATGAGATTGTGCGCCGGGTCATCTACGCCACCGCCGATTTTGACTTTAAAGACTGCATTCACTTCTCCGATCAGGCGCTACAGTCGGGGGCCGCAGCCCTGGCCGCTCGCACTACCATCATTGTCGATGTGCCCATGGTGCAGGTGGGCATTACTCCAGTCATTCAAAACACCTTTGCCAACCCCGTCTACTGCAGCATGGATGCCCTGACGCGGCCCCAGAAGGGCAAAAGCCAAGCCACCTGGGGCATTGAGACCCTGGCCCAGCGATACCCCGAGGGTATTTTTGTGATTGGGGCCTCGGAGGCTGCCCTGACTGCCCTGGTCGATCTGATCGATGCTGAGAAGGTGCGTCCGGCCCTGGTGGTCGCTACGCCAGCGGGGTTTATCAACACCGCCGTGGTCAAAGAGCGTCTGCAAGACACCCTGGTGCCCAACGTGCGCATCAATGGTCGCAAGGGCAGTGCCGTGGTGGCGGCGGCGATTGTCAATGGGCTGGCTGACCTGGCTTGGCAGGCCTACGGCAAAGAGAGCCCCTGACCACAGCGTGCCCGCCGTACCGAGCGATAAACGATCGGGCTAGCTTATTCAAACAGCCGTCTGAAGCCAAAAATGCTGTTGATAATGCTGGTAAATGGGTTGAGTAAGGTGCTGGTGGTGTCGCCGAAGACGGTCAGCCCTGAGCGGTCAACGACAATCACGTCGCGATCGCTCAAAATCGGGTTACTGGCTGAGCCAACATCTTGGGCAAAGTCGACCGTAATCTGCTGCTTGATGGCGGTGCCGTCGGGGGCCAGGCGAATCAGATCGACGGTGTTGATATTGGCCCGGCGACGGTCAAAGCCGCCAGCATTGAGCAGTACCTCGTTGAGGGAGGTGTTGAGGGCCACCTGGAGGGGGCCAGGACGGGCGACCTCTCCGGCGACAAAGACATTGATCGAGTCAGGGGCAAAGTTGGCGGCGGCTAGGTCGTTGGCCTCTTGGGGCGTCATCGCCGTTGCCGTGGGGATAAAGATTTCATCGCCCCCTTGCAGCACGATGTCTTTGCTTAGATCGCCTGACTGAATTAGCTCCCACAGGTTGTAGCGGATGGTCTGCACCTGGTTATAGCCCGTCGGGCGGCGTAGGGCCACCTCGCCAATATTGGCCCGAGCGGTAATGCCCCCCGCCTGAGAGATCGCCTCGGTCAAGGTGGGAAAGCGAGCATCAAAGGCGTTGGGGTTGTTGGTGTCGCTTGCCTGTTGCACCGTATAGGAGCCGGGTCGGTTGACTTCGCCGGAAATGGCAATGCGCACCGGGCGCAGGTTAACCGGCGACACCGAAACGATGGGCTGGCGCAAAAACACGCCGTAGCGAGTGGCGATCGCCGCCTCGGTCTCGCGCAGGGTCAACCCCTGCACTAGCACTGCCCCCACCCTGGGCAGATTGATCGCGCCATCTTGCAGCACGATCGCCTCAGTGCTGTACTCTTCGGCACCAAAGACCTCGATGGCAATTACGTCGCCCGTGCCCAGGCGATAGGTGGCGTCTAGGCTTTGGGGAACAGCCGATCGCAGCGGCAAACCCATGGTGGTACTAGGGGTCGCCGGGGCAGTCTGCGTGACCTGCTGCATCGATTGCGCTTGGGCCGGTGGGGCAGCAGATGGGGCGATCGCCCCCAAACCCACCACCAACCCTAGCCCCACAGACCTGAGCCAGTAGCGCTGTACGCCCAACGTAGAAATCATAAAACCAACCATAAATGAGCGACTTGCTGTGCTATCTCTCGGCCCTTTGCCTGGGTCTTGCCTTTACTAACGAAGGCCAAACGCTGGCATCCGGACTGTTTGCCTGCACCCCAGGAGTCAAGGCCCTGGCTGATTGACACAACGCCGAAAAGTCTTGATCTCTCGTAGGTTGGGTGGCGCGATCGCAGAACCCAACCAGCCCGAAATTCTCGGCGGGTGTTGGGTTCCGCTTTGCTGCACCCAACCTACTTTGGAGATGTGTCAGGCACTCAGACCAAGACCTGGGTCATCGGCAACCCAAACTAGAAGGGGTACCCCTTGCAAGAACTAATCAGGCCGAGATAAGTTCCTCAGGAGCTTTTCGGTAGCTTGCATCAAAACTTTAAGAACCTGTAAATGTCGTCCTTAAATTCACGGATAAAAGCGGCTGGTTTCCGGGCTAACTCTACGATGTCACTACAAGAAGGTGTGCCTCACTCTGCTGTTTTAGCGTCTACCCTCAGTCATCTACTGCATCCACCCCCGTCACCCTATCGTCAAAAATTGGTCAAACATCAGCAGCCGACTGCATCTACAAGTGGCCATTTAACTGCCTGAGACAACTGGCGTTTAGGCGGCTACCACCGCCATATTTTTCGCTGCTGGGAACTTTCTACTAACCTCGGCGGTCTTTAGGGTTCAGGTCACACGCCTGTCGCTACTAAAGTTCTCAACTCAGCGTTAGACCGCTGCATTTTTCACTAAGTCACTAACCATTCGCGTTGCGATCGCCCCCTGGCCGTCGCGCTGCGTTGTCCCTCCAGGTCAATTGGTGCTCTACCCACACGTGCCTTAAGCCCCAACACCTGCCTAGGAGAAAGCGCTGCGATGAAAATTGCGCTAGTCCATGACTACCTCACCCAGCGGGGTGGGGCAGAACGAGTGTTTGAATTGCTCTGCAGACGGTTTCCCGATGCCGATATTTTTACGTCGCTCTACGACCCCGAGCGCACCATCGATCTGCGCGATCGCATTGTCAATACCACCGCCCTCCAGGCCATCCCTGGCGCGTCCCGGCACTTTCGCATGTTTGCGCCGCTCTATTTCCCGGCCTTTCGGCTGCTAGAGCTAGACGAGTACGACCTGGTATTTAGCAGCACCACCAGCTTTGCCAAGGCGGTGCGCACCCGCGAAGATGCTCTGCACATCTGCTTTTGCCACAACATCACCCGCTTTTTGTGGGATACCCAAACCTACCTGCGGGGTTACAAGGAATATCAAATGCTCTCGCCTCTGCTAGAGCCGATCTTTCACCAGATGCGGCGACTCGACCTGCACTATGCCAGCGAACCCGATATGTATGTGGCCAACTCCAGCACCGTGGCCGAGCGCATCCAGCGCATCTACGATCGCCCCGCTTCCTTCATCAACTACCCCATCGACGGTAGCCAATTTAAATTTTCTGACAAGAAAGAAAACTTCTACCTCGTTTCTTGCCGGTTACTCAGCTACAAGCGCGTAGACATAATCGTCGAAGCCTTTAACTGGCTAGGTTGGCCCCTGGTGATCATGGGCGACGGCCCCGAACGAGAACGATTGGAGGAACTGGCCTTGGACAACATCACCTTTATTGGCCATGTCAGCGATGAAGAGCGTACAAGCCTGTTTTCCCAGGCCCGCATGGTGATTGTCGCCGCCCTCGAAGACTACGGTCTGGTGCCCATTGAGGCCAACTTTAGCGGCACTCCGGTGGTGTCGTTTGGGGCGGGGGGGGTGCTCGACACTCAGATTCCGGGTGTTACCGGCGTTTTCTTTGAGCGCCAGACCCCCGACGCGGTGCAGGCCGCCCTGCTCAAAGCCCAAGACTATGCGTGGGACTACCACCGCATTCATCAGCATGCGATCGACAACTTCACCCAGACGGCTTTTTTTCGCAAGCTAGACGAGTTTCTGAACGTCACAGTTGGAGCACCCATGGCCGCTGCACTCGGCCTCCGTTGTGAACCCGTACCTCAGAGATAATCATGGTATCGACATCTACCCTAACGACCACGACCGACCAAGAGTTTGGCTACGGCCAGCTGTTTCAAATTTTGCTGCGCCGCTGGCCCTGGTTTGTGGGCGCACTAGGCCTGTCTATGGCCGGTGCCGTCTACGTCAACCTGCAGCAGCAACCCGAATACCAAAGCAACATGCAGCTTTTGGTAGAGCCTAATTTTAGAACCGACTGGCGCGTGCCAGACTTTTCGGCATCAGAGCGACCGCCTGGAGCCAACGATGGTGACTTTGCCACCCAACTCGCTCTCATGCGCAGCGACCAGTTTTTGGCAGAAGCCTCTAATCGCTTAAAAGACAGCTACCCAGAGTTAACCCCGGCGGCTATTAAAGCTAGTTTTTCCATCAATCGTTTGGCTGAAGATGATATCAACACCCGCATCTTTCAGGCCACCTTTGTGTCTGATAACCCTCTCAAAACCCAGCGCTTGCTCGAAACCCTGCAAGATATCTACACCGAATACAACGTCTTACAGCAGCAAAGCCGTCTCCAGCGAGGGTTAGAGCATATCGACGATCAACTGACAAACACCCAGCAAAACCTGCGTGAATCGCAGAGTGCTCTGGAGCAGTTTCGTCGGGGTGAAGACCTGATTGACCCTGGCCTGCAGGGACAGGTCGTGCTCGACCAGTTAAATCAATTAAGCAGTGAAAAACAACAGCTGCTGAAGGATCTGTCTGAGCTTGAAAGCCGCTATGCCGCCTTAGACAGCCAGCTACAGATTAGCCCCCAAAACCGCCTGGTAGCCTCTCGCCTAAGTGAGTCACAACGAGTTCAGGGTCTGGTAACCACAATGCAGCAAACAGGTCTGGCCCTAGCCGAGCGGCGGATTCTATTTACTGACCAAGACCCCACGGTGCAGGTATTGGCAGCGCAGCAGCAAAATGAGCTGGATCTGCTGCGCCGCGAAGTGGCCTCGGTGCTGCGTCAGCCGGTCAATGAACTGAGCCCTGAGATCGTCTCTTATATTCAGCTGAGCAATATCGATCGCACCCTGGTGGCGCAGCTAGTGGAGTTAGATGCCTCGCTGGCGGGGTTAGAGGCCAAGGCTGCCAGCCTAGAGGCAATTGAACAGGAACTTCAGAGCGAGCTAAGTCGATTCCCTGGCTTAATTGCTGAGTACGATCGCCTTCAGCCCGGTATAGAAATTGACCGCGCCACCCTAGAGCGCCTGCTGACCCAGCGAGAGCAGCTCGTTTCTGAACTAGCTAGGGGCGGATTTACCTGGGAGGTGGTGCAAGCCCCTGGTCAGGGCTACCAAACTGGCCCCAACCCAACTCAAAATCTACTGCTGGGAGCAGTGGCAGGTATCTTTTTGGGCGGCCTGCTGGTGTTTGTGCGAGAAGCCACCGACAATGTGCTGCACACCTCTGACGACCTGAAGCGCCAGGTGCCCCTGCCGCTGCTGGGCATCTTACCCCAGCAGAGCACTGGGCGCTTTAACCTGAGTGCGGCCCGGCGCGACGGCGCGATGGCCCCGATGCTGCACCCTGAGCTGGCCGAGTCGGCGCTGATTCAAACGGTGTCTAGCCCCGCCTTTCGCGAAGCCATGGATATGATCAGCAATAACCTACAGCTGCGGTCTACCGGGCCGGGCAGTAAAGTGTTTGCCATTACCTCTGGGCTGTCGGGCGAGGGCAAAACCACTGCGGCCTTGGGGTTGGCGCTAAGTCTGACCCGTATGAACCAGCGGGTGCTGCTCATTGATGCCGACCTAAGGCGATCGGGTTTGCAAGCAGAGCTGGGTCTAGACAGCGAAGGCGGTCTATCAGCCCTGCTGAAAGGGTTACCTGTGGCTAGTCGGCCCCACCGGCTCGATCTGGGCTATACCCATCTAGATGTGCTGCCTGCTGGCCCGGTGCCCGATGACCCCATACCGCTGCTAAGCTCGCCTCGGTTTAGCAAGCTGATTGCTAAAAGTCGGGAGATTTACGACGTAATTTTGGTGGATACGCCGCCAGTGCTGGGTATGGCGGACGCGGTCAAGGTGGGCTCTGTATGTGACGGCACGGTGGTGGTCACCCGGCTCGATCGCATTACCCAAAAAGAGCTGACCGAGATGCTGTCGCTGCTGGCCCCGATCAAGGTGCTGGGCATGATTGCTAACGGTGCTAAAGATAGCCCCACCCGCTACGGGAACTACCCCACACCGGCCTATGCCCCAAGCCCCATTCGGGCCTAGGGCTTGGAGTACAGAGGCTTGGAGCCTGACTAATTTACCGTCTAATTGGTAAGTTCTCACACCCCCTTGGAAACTGATTATGACTATTACTAACAACCAAACTCTAGCTAGCACGAAGGTGGCGATCGCCCCAGTTGTTCCCCCCTTGATTAACCCTGATCTGCCCTGCGTGCTGCGCTGGCGGCAGAGCCAGCTATGGGTCAGCTCTGTGGTGCGCGGGCGCGACATGCCGCTGCCAGCCCTGGCTAGCCCCGAGTGGTTTAAAGCCTGTCTGGGCAAGTCTAAAGCTAGGGTGGTGTGCATTGACCCGGCCCTGGGCACTGAGGTGATTAGCTGTTGGGCCAGAGCCTGCGAAGAGGCTGACAAGTCGCTGTATTTGCGCATTCCGGCTAGCCCTCACTCGCCGGCTAAGCAAAAGCCGCTGGCCTGGGCGGTCAAGCGAGGGTGCGATCGCATTGCTGCCCTACTACTACTGTTAGCCCTAAGCCCCATCATGGTGCTAATTGCCGGGTTGATCAAACTACAAGACTGTGGCCCTATTTTGGTGACCCAGTGGCGGGTGGGTGAGCGGGGGCGACTGTTTCAGATGTTTAACTTTCGCACTACTGTTGCCGACAGGCAAGCACCGCTACCCCAGTCAGGCATCAAAGCTCCAGATAGTAGGCCGGTGCTAACGGCGCTAGGTAAGGTGCTAAAGCAAAGCCACTTAGATAAGCTGCCCTTACTGGTCAACGTACTGCGGGGGGAGCTGAGTTTGGTGGGGCCTCACCCCTGGGCTATTTACGAAACTCTACTGCTACCCCAAAAAATGCGCACGCGGCTGCACACGCTGCCAGGCATTACAGGTACGCTGCAAAATTTTGCTCACTTTCCTATAGCTAACCCCAGGCTGGTGCAGCGGGTTACGCTGCAAGATTTGCACTATCTGGGGCATTGGTCACTGTGGAAAGATTTACAACAGCTGACGACTGCCACCCTAAGAATGTTAGATCACACCCTGTAGGCAGAATGTCATTAGGTGTGAAAGCAAGCGTAGTCACTCTGGTCATTATAGGAAAAGGGCTTGTGAAACTTGCATAATTAATGTGCCAAATCCCCTCCTGGGGGGCTCCGCCCCCTCAGCCCTCCTCGCCTGAATATAGGCGAGGAGGAGGCCAAATAAGGCTTTCTTTCCAGCGCTCCTGCTGTCAAGGCGAGAGCAGGGGTAGAAGAATGAGGAATACAAACCCGAGTCCCACAGCCCCGATTCAAAACCAATACCTCGTAGGGAGCATTGCACTGCAATGCTCCTACAAACCGGGGGTATACAGATAGGGTTTGGTATAAAAAGCCTAGTCAGCAAGGGTTTCAGGATTTATATATATACAGCGATCTGGGAGGGGCAAGGGTTGGCTAGCCTACCCTGCGAGATCCACCCATTCCTCCGAAGACGAGATGGCAAATATCGGTTTATTTAGACTTTATTTAGACAATGTTCACAAGCCCTTTATTCTCAAGATTACCCTTGAGTGAGGTGTACCTTACAAATTTTGAAGCCTCGATTAAAATCTCAAAAAACAGACTACTCTAATTGATTTTTGTTCTGATTCAATCTATCCTTTGCGAATATTAAAATTAGCAGATACCATCAGAGGAGTTGCATTTTGTCCATCAAAAACTGGCTACGCAGAATCTTTAAAGCCACCCATTTCTGGAAAGATAATGCTCTGATTTTGCGAGAGCTAAAATTTTTTCCACAGGTTGTGGCTTTAGCAATTATCTTTCCGCTGGTAGCGGCATTGTTTGAGGGGTTTGGCATTGGCTTTTTGCTGGGCTTTATGCAAAATCTGGTAAACCCAGGGGGAGAGCCCTTTCAAACCGGTGTTGAGTGGTTTGATGTAGTTGTACTTGGTGTGCAAGAGCCAGAACTAACCCGGCTGTACCGCATTTCAGGTCTCATTTTGCTCTCAACGTGGGTGCGGGCCGTATTTAACTATCTAGCAGCCATCTACCAGAGGAAGGCTGAAGTAAGCTTAGTAACATGTCTATATAAACGGATTTTTGAGCAGCTTCAGGCTCTCAGTCTTAAGTATTTTAGCCAAGCCAAAACAGGCGAAATTATTAATACCCTAACGTCGGAAGTTGGTCAACTACAAGTGGCTGTAGGTACCTTCGGATTTATTTTCTCTAAAGGCTCGGTTGTTTTAATCTACGCTGGGGTCGCCCTATGGCTTTCTTGGCCGCTGACGGTGATGGCTATACTGCTGTTTAGTTTAACCATTGCGGGCCTCTCAACTTTAAATAAGCGCATTCGTGAGGCGAGTTTTCCAGTATCGCGAGCACGAGGGCGGCTGACGTCGAGGGCTAATGAGTTTGTCAGCGGCATTCGCACGGTGCAGGCGTTTGCGGCCCAAGACTTTGAGCGACAGCGGTTTTACCTGGCCAGCGATGACTATGCCGATACGGCCATTGCGGTAGCCAAGCGCAATGCCGCTGTCAGGCCCCTGGCAGAGGCGCTTGGCTCTACCATTTTAGTTGGCATGATTATTGTGGGAATGGCGGTATTTGTGGCCAATGGCACCTTAGAGGTAGCTGCGCTGCTGACTTACCTATTTGTGCTGTTTCGCATGGTGCCTGCCATTCAAGAGCTGAATGGGTGTGCAGCTACCCTGAGCGCTATTCAAGGATCTATTCAAAATATTCAAACGCTGGTGCGTACAGACGATAAGCCCTATTTGCCCAATGGGCGTAGGCCATTTAATGGGTTACAGCAGGCGATTGAGTTTAGGGCCGTTGACTTTGACTACGACCCAGCTACGCCAATTTTGCGAGATATAACTCTAGCGATTGAGAAGGGCACCACAGTGGCTCTGGTAGGCGCATCTGGGGCAGGTAAAAGTACGCTAGCAGACTTGATTGCTCGGTTTTATGACCCCACCCAGGGTGACATTTTATTTGATGGGGTTAGTTTGCGGGAGTATGACATTGCTGCGGTGCGGCGACGTATGGCAATTGTCAGCCAAGACACGTTTATTTTTAACGCTTCGGTGCGCGACAACATTGCCTACGGGTTGCCAGAGGCGACGGATGATGAGGTGTGGCGAGCAGCAGATCTGGCTAATGCAAAAGACTTTATCAAAGAGATGCCGGAGGGATTTGACACAGTTTTAGGAGACCGGGGTGTAAGGCTCTCGGGTGGGCAGCGACAGCGCATTGCCATTGCTAGAGCACTGCTAAGAAACCCTGAGATTTTGATCTTAGATGAGGCAACTTCTGCTCTTGACTCGGTGTCTGAAAAGCTGATTCAGGAGTCGTTAGAGAAGCTAGCAGTGGGCAAAACAGTCATTGCGATCGCTCATCGACTATCAACGATTGCGAATGCTGACAAGGTGATTGTGATGGATCAAGGTCAAATTCTAGAGCAGGGCACCTATCAGCAACTGTTGTCACAACATGGAAAGCTTTGGAAATACCACCAAATGCAAAATAGCGTGAGTTAGAAGCTAGGATTTACTCTAGAAATTGAACGGTACTACTCAAATATTTAGGTGGTTAATATGTCAACATATCTAGTTACAGGCGGGACAGGGTTTATTGGCTCAAATTTTATTATCAAAGCGCGGCAGCGAGGGTGGGCTAATATTATCAATCTAGATAAACTCACCTATGCCAGCCATCCCCAAACCTTAGCTCTGCTTTCAAATGACTCTGGCTATCAGTTTGTGAAGGGAGATATTGGTGATAATGATGTTGTCAGTAAAGTGTTGGAACAATATCAGCCCGATGCAGTCTTAAACTTTGCAGCCGAGAGTCATGTTGATCGATCGATTTTAAGCCCAGGTGATTTTGTTCAAACAAACTTGGTTGGTACTTTTAATCTTTTAGAAACGAGTAGAGCCTACTGGGAGGAGCTTTCTTCAGACAAAAAAAAACTGTTCCGCTTTTTGCATGTTTCAACCGATGAGGTATATGGGTCGCTGGGGCCAACTGATTCAGCTTTTCGAGAAGATACGCCCTATGCACCTAATAGCCCCTACGCTGCTTCTAAAGCTGGTTCTGATCATTTAGTTCGGGCTTATCATCACACCTATGGTTTGCCCACACTGACGACCAACTGTTCTAATAACTATGGGCCTCGGCAATTTCCTGAGAAACTAATTCCTCTAGTTATTTTAAATGCCTTGGAGGGTAAATCCCTACCTATCTATGGCGATGGGCAAAATGTGCGAGATTGGCTCTATGTAGAAGACCACTGCGATGCCATATATCAAGTATTGTTGCAGAGTCGCATTGGTGAAACCTACAACGTCGGTGGCCGTAATGAGCTGACTAATTTGATCGTTGTCGAACAGATTTGTACAATTTTAGATGACCTTGCACCCAAGCCTGCTATCAAGCATTCATCGCTGATCACGTTTGTAAAAGATCGCCTTGGGCACGATCGCCGCTATGCCATTGATTGCAGCAAAATCGAGAGAGACTTGGGCTGGCAGCCCCAAGAAACTTTTGAAAGCGGGCTGCTCAAAACGGTGCAGTGGTACCTATCAAACTCTGACTGGGTTGAGCAGGTTCGTTCAGGCACATACCAAACATGGATTAAGCAAAACTACAGCGATCGCCCAGTTACAGTCTGACGCTAAGCCCGATCAAAGCACCGCAGCACTATAAAAGGATTCAACCATGAAAGGAATTATCTTGGCAGGCGGCACCGGTAGTCGGCTTTATCCGTTGACTCAGGTGCTCAGTAAACAGCTAATGCCCATCTATGACAAGCCGATGATCTACTATCCGCTGTCTACGCTGATGCTGGCTGGCATTCGAGAGATTTTAGTGATCTCGACCCCGGCTCATTTGCCTTTGTTTCAACAGGCGCTGGGCGATGGCAGTCAGTGGGGGCTAGAGTTTAGCTATATTGAGCAGCCCAAACCCGAAGGGCTAGCCCAGGCCTTTATCTTAGGTAGAGACTTTATTGCCGACGAATCGGTTTGCCTGGTGCTGGGTGACAATCTCTTTTATGGCCATGGTTTTGTCGATGTTTTAACTAAAGCGGCGCAGCTTCAGGAAGGGGCTTTAATCTTTGGCTACCGGGTTGCAGAGCCGCAGCATTATGGGGTGGTTGAGTTTGACGCTAGCGGTCGAGCGATTAGCCTAGAAGAAAAACCCATTCAGCCTAAGTCAAACTATGCGGTTCCTGGGATTTATTTCTACGATGCTCAGGTTGCTGCGCTGGCAGCGGCTCTAAAGCCTTCAGCTCGGGGCGAGCTAGAGGTTACTGACCTGAGCCGAGAATATCTAAACCGTGGTCAGCTCAGGGTAGAGTTGTTGGGCCGAGGCTATGCCTGGCTAGATACTGGCACCCATGAGGGCTTGCACCAAGCCTCAAGCTTTATTCAAACCTTAGAAGATCGCCAGGGCTTTAAGGTTGCCTGTGTCGAAGAGATCGCCTATCAGCAGGGTTACATAGATGCTGAACAGCTCTATCGCTTGGCTCAGCCCATGGCAAAAAGTAGCTATGGCAAATATCTGATGGCGTTGCTTAAGGCTGAAACCGACCCGGCAATTTTGCTAGAGCACAATCTGAATACTACGATGACGTCTCGGTTAATGCCTGAAATGGTCGGAGGTCAAGGACGATGAAAGTACTGCCTACAGAACTGCCTGACGTATTAATCTTTGAGCCTCAGGTCTTTGGGGATGAGCGAGGGTTTTTCTTTGAGAGCTATAACGAGCAGACTTTTTTAGAGAAGCTAGGCACTACCACGCACTTTGTGCAAGACAATCACTCTCGCTCGGCAAAAAATGTGCTGAGGGGGTTGCACTACCAAATTCAGCAGCCCCAAGGCAAATTGGTGCGCGCAGTGGTGGGTGAGATTTTTGATGTGGCGGTCGATTTACGCAAGCACTCTAGGTTTTTTGGTCAGTGGGTTGGCGTGCAGCTAAGCGCCAGCAACAAACGGCAGCTGTGGGTGCCTCCTGGCTTTGCCCACGGGTTTGTGGTGGTGTCTGAGGTGGCTGAGGTGCTTTATAAAGCTACTGATTTTTATGCCCCAGCCCATGAGCGCAGCTTGCGGTGGGATGACCCTACTCTAGCCATTGCCTGGCCGCTCGATGGCGAACCAATAGTATCGGCTAAAGACAAGGCGGGTAAGTTTTTAGGCGATGCGGAGGTGTTTGCATGATTAAAATTCTGCTTATCGGTAGCACTGGGCAGGTGGGCTGGGAACTACAGCGCACCCTGATGACTCTTGGTACAGTGATTACTGCCAATCGCCACAGTGCTCAACCGTACAAAATCGACTTGGCTCAACCAGACACTATTCGTACTGTCATTCGCGAGGTGCAACCTAGTTTGGTTGTCAATGCGGCGGCCTACACTGCTGTAGATAAGGCAGAATCTGAGCCCGCTTTAGCGATGGCGATCAATGGGGTTGCGCCTGGCGTTGTTGCAGAAGAGGCTAAGCGCTGTCGAGCAGGGCTAGTGCACTATTCAACTGACTATGTGTTTAGTGGCGACCAAACTCGACCCTATACAGAAGATGACTCTACTAATCCGCAGAGTGTGTATGGGTCAACTAAGCTGGCGGGCGAGCGAGCCATTGCGGCTGTTAGTGAGGCCTACCTGATTTTTAGAACCAGCTGGGTATATGGTTTGCACGGCAAAAACTTTTTGCTAACTATGCTGAGGCTGGCGCAGGAGCGTGAAGAGATAAAGGTGGTGGATGACCAAGTGGGATCGCCAACTTGGAGTCGGATGATCGCGGAGGCTACGGCTCAGATTGTTTCGCAAGGGGTGTCAGACCTATATGAGTTTATGGCTGACAAGCATGGCGTTTATCATCTCACCTCTACTAGCCAAGTGAGTTGGTATGGGTTTGCAAAAACAATTTTTGAGCTTTCTGGAAGCTTTGAAATAGGAAAACTTAGAACGCTTACGCCGATTCTTTCTAGCCAATATCCGAGCCCTGTTCAAAGACCTACCTAAATGCATTAATTTCGCATCCTTAAATCGTGTATTTATCAGTAATAGTGAGTAAATTATGATTGGTCAGTTTGGTACATTTGATGTGGACAATTATGGCGATCTTCTCTACCCAGTAGTGTTTGAGAAGATACTTAGGACATATGGAGTATCTGCTAAAGTTCAGAAATTTTCTTTTTTATCCAATGTATCTTTGCAAAACTCTGGATATATTACAAAGTCTATTCAAAGCTTACTGTCTTCTAGTAAAGATCAATCCCTAAAGTTTCGAGAAAAACTTAAGTTGGTTGTAGGTGGTGGAGATTTATTAAGAACAGACTGGGATGTGATGGCTTCTCACTATTACAGCGCAAATAAATTTAAAGAACAGAAAACTCTTCTCCAGCAACTAGAAAAGCTAATCCTGAAAAGTAGTGAAATGGAGATTTTTGTTAGAAAATTTCAATCCCAACACATGAACTACTCCGCTGCGGGACCTTTTATTCTCGATTCCAGGAATGTGGAGAATATTGATTGCATTGCCTACTGCTCTTGTGGAGTGCCATTTGAGTTCAATGAAGATGTTAAAGATCAGATCGTTCAGTCATTTGAAATGGCAGATTTTATTTATGTTCGCGATCAACAATCTCAAGAAAAACTGATTAATGCTGGTGTAAATCAGAAGATCTATATGGCCCCTGATTTAATCGTTACTCTCAGTGATTTCTTTGATTACACCTCAGAGAAAAATAAAGGACGTGAAATCTTGAAACGATTTGAAGTCAATATCGATCAACCTATCGTTTGCTTTCAAAGTAATCCTCAGCCTGAAGAATCTCAGATAGAAGTACTAAAACAGTTCGAAATGTATCAGGCGAGAACTGGATGTGAGATTATTTTACTACCTATTGGACGATGCCATGCAGATGATCAATATTTGAAGGAACTGTCTAGAAAGTCGGGGGGAAAGCTAAAGTACATTGACATCTATTCAATTTTTGATGTAATTTCTGTAATCGCTGCCAGCAATACATTTCTGGGAACCAGTTTACATGGCAATGTAACTGCATTTTCCTTTGGAATTCCTCACTTATTTGCTCCAATTCAAGTAGATAAAGCCGAGGGTTTTTTGAGTATTGTAGATTTGACATTGGATCTAAAACTTAAGTTTTGGTCGGAGATTGACGAAAAACTTAATATGTTGAGTGATTTTGAGCCAACATATTTTAGCGATCGAGCTGTGATAGCAAAAAAAAGAGTCTATGAAGTGACTGATCTTTTAGTGAAAGTCTTGCAAGCTTAAATAGTTGTGGCTGGAGATAGTTGAAATCATTAATTTTATCTTTTGACTAGTATCCAACTGCAATCATATATCAATTTTTAAAGTGACTTAACTCAAGTGATTATCATGCCATCCTTAATCAGTGTTTGTGTCCCAACATATAATGGGGAAAAGTATCTTAGAGAATGCCTAGATAGCATTCTTCAGCAGAGCTTCACAGACTTTGAAGTTATTGTCGTTGATGACCAGTCTACAGATGGCACTACTGCAATTGTCGAAGAGTATATATCTAAAGATTCTCGGATTAAACTATTCAAAAATCCTCAAAATCTGGGCCTTGTTGGCAACTGGAACCGATGCATCGATCTGGCTAAAGGGGAGTGGATAAAATTTGTTTTTCAAGACGACTTGATTGCTCCCACCTGCTTAGAAAAAATGCTGGCCGCAGTTAAACCAGATACGGCTATCATTTTTTCCCGTCGCGACTTTATTTTTGAAGAAGGTATACCAGAATCAACTAAAAAAATATATTTAGACCTTGCATTGCCTGAAAAACAGTACATTCCCTTCAAAACAAAAATATTAGCTGACGATTTTTGCAAAGCAGCATTTAGAAGTTTTGGTATTAACTTTATCGGAGAACCGACTGTCGTTATGACTCGAAAGAGCGCATTTGAACAGTTTGGACTCTTCAATCCTTATCTGGTTCAAATCTGTGATTTTGAAATGTGGGCGCGCATTGCTAGCAACGTAGGAATCATTTATATTCCGGAAGCTCTAGCAACTTTTCGAGTCCACTCCGGAGCAACAACAAATAGCAATTATACTAGGCGCGAATATCGGATGCGGCTAGATTTTGTTGTGCTTAAATATAACTTCTTATTTGCTCCGGTATATGAGAAGTTACGAGCGTTTAACTCTAACCAATTGTTTCCGAAGAACTTGCTAGAATCGATGAAACTAGATGCCTATTCTGCTTGGATTATTGCTAGCCGTGCAAAGAATGAGCAGACTGATGCAAATCAAAAAATTAATAGTGAATGGGAAAATATTTTAGCGTGCCATCCACACCTGGGTTGTGTAACAGAGCTCAGTAGTTTACAGAAGGCCCATTATTTACTTTTACGAAGAATTATTCATTGGAAAAGGCACATTAAAAAAATATTTACAGCACAACTTCAAACATGATGCTGGTTATATTTTTTGCCCTGTAAAATTTCTTGCATTCTTATTACTTTACAAACTCATCTCAAAAACAAAATTGTATGACTAATGTTAGCGTTGTGATTCCAACCTATAATCGTTCCTGGGGGCTAATTCGCTCTATTGATAGTGTTCTTTCCCAGTCATTTCAAGATTTTGAGTTAATTATTGTTGATGACTTTTCTTCAGATGACACTGAAGAGGTTGTTCGTTCTATTCAAGATCATAGAGTGCGTTATTTTCGACAATCTCACAATGTTGGGGTCGCCGAAAATTGGGGAAAAGGCTTAGAGCTTGCCCAGGGAGAATTCATCACTTTTTTAATGGATGATGATTACTATAAAACCGATTTCCTAAGTAATCGTATTGCTCATTTAATATCTAATTCAAAGCTTAATGTCGTTTTTTCTAGCTACGAAGTTCGAGATTTAGATGACCAACTAGTCAGCAAGTCAAATATAGACTTGACTGATCAAACGGAACTTTTATCGAAAGACTTATTAAAGTGCATTTTGCAACGAAATTGGTTTATTGGTGCTTCCATGTATCGACGTACAGCCGTGCAGGCAGTCTGGGAGAAAGCAAAGCGTGATTATATGGTTGTTGATTTTTCTTTAGGTATTTATCTAGCACTTCAGTCAACAGGAAATGGTCTTTATGTTGATACTCAAGATTTTGTTATGTCTCAGCATCCAGGTCAGAATAGTCAAGCTAAAATTAAGGAAGTATTGTTGCAAACAGATAACGCTCTGTCTAGAATTTTGACTGAGTTTCCTGCTCACCCCTATGCTCAATTAATTCGCAGAGAACAATCTTGCTGGAAAGTTCTGCAAGCGCGCCATCTAGATTTAAAAACCCCACCTAATTATGAAGTAGCGCGTAAACTTATATTAGATGCTTTGCAAGTAGATTTTAGGAATATTTGGGCATGGAGACAGCTTTCAAAGTTTTTACTTTTGGGCAAACTTTAGACAACACCAATTTAAATTTATTTTCACCTATTAAATCCGGTAAGCATAATACATCAAAGTATTTATTCTCTAAGCTTGACAATCTCTAAAAGGCTATCTTGGGTTAGTCGATAGGCACATATATTTTGACGTAAACTAAATTACTTCTGGCTAATTTGCTCTCTTTATAATAATTGGCTGATAAAAGTTTTCCTCATAGGTTGGGTTGAGGTAACGAAACCCAACACCAGTAACGGTTTCTTTGGGTTAGCGATAGCGTAATCCAACCTACAGCAGAATGAGAGTTCCAAGAGTTTTGTCAGTCAACCAGTTCTTTATACCCTCTAAATTCTGCATTACATTAGATAGCTTTGGCAACTTTATTCCCATGACAAATCAACAGTCCCAGCACATTTTTTCGTGCAGTGCATCCTATGGTGCCGGTGGCCTAGGGCAACACTTAGCCCAAATTCTTGTTGCTAATGTTGAGGCAGGTCACACATGTCAGTACTATTGCTCGCAGCCCGCACCCAGTACACCTAACGGCTATGCTGTCGATCCAATGTTACCCAAACTACTGCCTTATACTCCCTACCGCTATAGCCCTGGGTGGCTCAACTATTGGGATATTGATAGTTTTGACCGGGCAGTTGCCAAGCAGCTACCGGCCGCCCAGATCTTTGAAGGGTTTGTTGGGCAAGCCCTGCATAGCTTTAGCAGAGCCCAAAAACTTGGCTACCAATCTCTGCGGCTACAAGCCGCCAATAGCCATGTCAACAACGTAGCCGTTCAACACCAAAAAGCCCTTCAGTGGTTTGGCCTTGAAACTAGCTGGCTTAACGAAGCCCAGCGCCGCAAAACCCTGCAAGAGTATTCCATGGCCGATGTTATCTACGTCGCCTCTGAATATAGTCGTCAGACCATGCTAGCTGAGGGCATACCCGCTGAGAAACTACGCCGCATTGAACTTAAGGTGCATCCTCGTTTTCAGCCACCAGAAATCCGCTCCGACGATGGCAAGTTTCGCATTGTCTACGTGGGCAGCCTCACCGTAATGAAAGGCATTCCAGTTTTGCTAGAGGCATTTTCCCGGATCGCGGATAAAAATGCTGAATTAGTTTTAGTAGGTGGTTGGGCAACACGGGGCATGCGCCGCTATCTTCAGCGGTGGATGGCCAAAGACCCTCGCATTCAGGTCGTGCCGGGCGACCCGCTACCGCATTTGCACCAGGCCAATGTCTGTGTGCACCCCACCTACGAAGATGGCTTTGGCTACGCCCCAGCCGAGGCCCTGGCCTGCGGGGTACCTGTCATTGTGACCGAAGATACTGGCATGAAAGAGTACGTTCAAGAAGGAGCAAACGGCTACGTAGTGCCGACGGGCAGTTGGGAAGCCATATTTGAGCGGATTGAAACTTGTCTCCACCTGTTACCCGTAGGAGGTGCAACGTGATCATTGCCCACTACGAACACGACATCTGGGCTAGGGGAGGATTAGCCACCTATATCTACCGCATCAGCCAAGCCCAGCGCGATGCAGGAAACCAGGTCTACCACTTTTCTAGGGAGCTTTCTACGCCTCCAGAGGGGTTTGAGCCACCGATAGTGGTGTGTAACGATGAGGATTTGTTTCGGCAGGCGATCGCCCTCAATGTTGACCTGCTACATCTGCACCGATCCATTTGGCAGGTTCCGCCTAGGCAATTGCCCACAATACTTACGCTGCACGAGCATACTCCCTACTGCCCGAGCGGTGGCCGCTACCTCAAACGGCAAGGGTGTCCCTGCGATCGCCCCTACAGCCTGCACGGATGTTTGTGGGGGCATTTTGTTGATCGCTGCGGCAGTGTGCGCCCTCAAAAGCTCAAGGCAAGTTTTCAAACTACCTGGCATGAAAAGGAGTTTTTAGCACATATCCCTGTCATTACGGTTAGCCAGTTTTTGAAAGATCAGATGGTAAGGTCGGGCTTCAAGGCTGACTCTATACATGTTCTACATTTGTTTTCCCCCCAGGAGCGACAAGAAATTAAGCCTTCACCTAGAGATCGAGCAAGGTTTGTTTTTTTAGGTCGAATAGTACCTCATAAGGGTTTAGGATGGCTGATTCGTTCGCTGGCAGAGGTGACTTCTGATTGCCATCTCGATATTGCGGGAGAAGGTGATCAAATAAATGAACTTATGGATCTTTCAAAGGAACTCAATATTGATGATCGCCTGACCTTTCATGGCTGGATAAAACCATCAGCTGTTTCAGAATTAATCCAAAAATCTAGAGCTCTTATCTTTCCCTCTCTTTGGCATGAACCAGGTGGAACAGTAGCCTTTGAGGCAATGGCTCATTCTCGGGCCGTCATTATGAGTCGTGTGGGGGGTATGCCTGAAGTTGTCAAACATGGTGTAAATGGTTTGCTGGTAGAGCCTGGTAATCTGACAGAATTAGGCCAAGCCATAGATACGCTAGCCTTAGACTGGGAGTTAGCCAAAAAATTAGGAAACAATGGCAGAAGCATGGCTTTGCACGATTTCACACTTCAACAACATATGGATGAATTACATC
This sequence comes from Pseudanabaena sp. PCC 9330, assembly GCF_055795045.1. Taxonomy (NCBI): domain Bacteria; kingdom Bacillati; phylum Cyanobacteriota; class Cyanophyceae; order Pseudanabaenales; family Pseudanabaenaceae; genus Pseudanabaena; species Pseudanabaena sp. PCC 9330. Next base: position 27,803 of record NZ_JAYFES010000070.1, read on the forward strand.
AGTTGTATGCACAGGCGATCGAGAGCAAGCAATCAGCTTAACTGCTTGACCAACAAAACAATACTTTTGCTATTTTGTTTTTATACTACCTGAACTCATGTCCTATTGCATAGACGAAAAAGTTTTTTTCTTCCTTCACCCACCAAATTTTGGAAAAGATGGTAGTTACACTAAGGCTTACCACTATTATCAGCATGCTCCTATTGTGTTAGCCGAAGGCTTACAAAAACTGGGCATAAAATTCTATTCCAACATAAACTACTGGCGAACATCCTGGGAAGAAGAAAGCTATTTATTTAACTGCGATCCCAGTATATCGCCCCAAGACTGCTCGATTATTGTTGTTGATCACGTATCTTTTTTGTGCACGGAAAGCTTGCCTTTAGAGATTTCTGAGATCAGCAAAAAAAGCAAACTCATCTACCTAGATTTATCAGATGAAGATCCAAGAAAGGATATCTTTCACGAAGATTTTAGAGTCTTTGACTATATATTCAAAGCCCATGTCAATGCGCTTTCCTGGTATCCCAAAAACGTTAGGCCGTGGATGTTTGGCTTGTCAAGCCGGATATTGCAATCACTAAATTCTATTCCTGACTTTGATAGCAGAAAGAAAGAGATGCTAATAAACTTCAGGCATACCCAGCACCCTCACACCCTGCGAAAATTTGTCGAGAAAAATTTTGTTGATGATGTAAAAACTATTTTGCCAATAAATAGTACTCTTGACAAGCCAATTAATCCCTCTAGTGATGATTTTGATTTACCTTCCTGCCCTCTCAGCCCTGATGATCTAATGCACTGTGTTCAAACTAGCGGTCGGCATTTTCCTGGTTATTATCAGCGGCTTACTCACACATTAGCCTCTGCCTGCTTTGGTGGCTTCTTTATTTCTCCCTGGCCCAGCAATCAGTCAATATCTCTCAGCAAAAACCTAAGACGATTGATTACTCGGCTCAACCTTCGCACATCCCGCATCATTCAGTGGGATAGCTGGCGTTTGTGGGAGTCTCTAGCCGCAGGATGTGTTACATTCCACGTTGACTTTGACAAATATGGGTTTTGTCTACCTGTCATGCCTCAAAATTGGAAACACTATGTCGGTATTGACTTAGATAATATTCAAGCTGACATAGAGCGTATCGCTGATGAACCAGAAATCCTGAAAAATATATCTATTGAGGGCAGAAACTGGGCACTGAAGCACTACAACCCAATTGCGATTGCAGAATACTTTTTAAATACAATCTCGGACACCTAGGCGCTGGATCGACATCTTTGAAAGACTCAGTGACGCAAGGCCACGCACAATGAAAATCTGTATTATTACCCACAGCATTACCCTCGGCGATGGCCAGGGTCGCGTCAACTATGAAATTGCCCAAGAAGCTCTCCGCCGGGGTCACTCCGTTACCTTTTTAGCCAGTCAGGTTGCCCCAGAGCTGCAAAATCGAGTGTCTTGGATATTGGTTAATGTCGGCAAATTGCCTACCGAACTTTTGCGAAACCTAGCCTTTGCCCGCCAGAGCGATCGCTGGCTGCGCCGCCACCGCGACCAGTACGACTTAGTGCTCAGTAACGGAGCCATTACCCCCTTCCCTAGCCATATCAACACGGCCCACTTTGTCCACAGCACCTGGCTCAGGTCGCCTTACCACACCCTTCGCTACCGCCGCGACCCCTACGGCCTCTACCAATGGCTCTACACCGCCCTCAACGCCCGCTGGGAACAGACTGCCTTTAACCAGGCCAATACCGTCGTGGCCGTCTCCCGACAGGTAAAGCAGGAGCTAGCGTCCATCGGCATTCAGCCCAGCGCCATCGAGGTTATTCTAAACGGCGTAGACATCGACGAATTTCAGCCCGGCCCTTCAGATTGCAAAGGGCTTGATCTGCCAGAAGATGCCGTGCTGGCCTTTTTTGCAGGCGATATTCGCACCCCTCGCAAAAACCTAGAAACTGTTCTGCAGGCGCTAGTTCAGGTGCCCCAGCTCCATCTGGCTGTAGCGGGCGACACCACCAACAGCCCCTACCCCAAGCTAGCTAAAAGCCTAGGACTGGGCAACCGCGTCCATTTTCTCGGCTTTCGGCGCGATATTGCTCAGCTTCTAAGGACCGTAGATTTTTTAGTGTTTCCATCCCGCTACGAAACCTTCGGGCTGATTGTGCTAGAAGCGATGGCCTGTGGGCGACCCGTTGTTACCGCTGCCACCACCGGAGCCGCAGAGCTAATTACTCCAGACTGCGGGTTTGTGCTGGCCGACCCCAACGACGTCCAAAGTTTAGCCAAAGCCTTGACCCAGCTCAGCAACAATCTAGACCTACGGCAGTCTATGGGCCAGGCTGCCAGAGCAATCGCAGAAAAGCGATCGTGGCAGGTAGTTTCGCGCCAATACCTCGATCTGGCCGAAAGGCTGTACCGCCAAGAGCCCATCCCCGCCGCCTCAACCTAGAACTGCCATGCTGCCCATTGCTGCCATTAGTCCGCGCCTGCCGCCCATGGTCGATGGGGTGGGCGACTATTGCTTTAGGCTAGCTTCACAGCTCGATAAAGATTTTCAGCTCAAAACGCGATTTGTCGTGGGCGATCCGACCTGGGCTAGAAGTGCTGAATCAGTAGATGCCATGGCTCTGTCAGATCGCTCTGCGGCCTCCTTAGTTAGGGCTTTAGCCCTGTCTACCACAGTCATTTTGCACTACGTGCCCCACGGCTATGCCCCCAAAGCCTGCCCTTTCTGGCTGCTAGATGGGCTGCGGCAGTGGCACACCCAAACCCCAGAGGCGCAGCTTGTCACCATGTTCCACGAACTCTACGCCCTCGACTGGCACCGCCCCTGGAGCAGCGACTTTTACCTGTCGCCGGTGCAACAGCACCTAGCTGCTCAGCTTGCCCAAATGAGCGACGTCGCTCTGACCAGCACCGATCGCTATCGGGCTGCCCTCAATAGGCTGAGCCGGGGTAAACACAGAGAAGTTCCAGTTTTGCCGGTGTTTTCTAACGTTGGGGAAGTAGCTCAGCCGCGATCGCTGGCTAGTCGTCGTCCTTGCCTGGTGATCTTTGGCCAGCGCCACAGCAAGCAGCTGATCTATGGTCAGTCTTTACCCTTGCTCACCCAGGTTTGCCGCCACCTGGGTATCGAAGAAATTTGGGATATTGGCCCGGCCACAGGGGATGCCCCCCGACAGGTAGGCTCAACTCCCCTGCTCGAACTGGGGCAGCGATCTCAGGCCGATATTAGCGATCTGCTCTCCCAGGCGATCGCAGGCTTTTTGAACTATGACCCCAGGCGGCTGGGCAAATCTGGCATTTTTGCCGCCTACTGTGCTCACGGGGTCTTACCCATCAACCAGCGCGCTGCCGCCACTACCATTGACGGCTTAACAACAGGGGAGCACTACTGGGTACCCACTGCCGCCAGCGGCCCCAGTTCTCTCAACGCCCTGGCCACCATTGCGACCCATGCCCATGTCTGGTATCAGGGTCATTCCCTAGCAGCCCAGGCCCGCACTTTTGCTCAATGTCTACCAACCAGCCGCTGCACCTACCCATGACTGCTAATCACACTGACTTGATCACGCCACGTCGCTCCCCTCTTGGGGCGCTACAGCCCCTCGACGCCTGGCTGCCCATGCTGGCGCTAATTCTGATAACTACCCTGTTTCTGGGGGTGGGGGCAGGGCGTTTTTTACAGTTAGGGTTTCCGCCCATGGCATTGGCGGTGGGGTTTGTGCTCTATCAGCGTTACCCGCTCATCTATGTTAGCTTTACCTGCTGGCTGTGGGTGCTGACCCCCTTTGTGCGCCGCCTGGCCGACTACCAAGCGGGCTATCAAGAGCCCAGCCCCATATTGTTAGCCCCCTACCTGGTGGCCTTTTTATCGGGTATGAAATGCCTCGCCTACATCCGCAGACTGCCCCGCGAGGGGGGCATGCCCTTTTATCTAGCGCTGGCTGGCATTGCCTACGGCACTATGATCGGGCTCATTCAACAGTCTCCTAAGGCAGTGCTATTGCCTCTGCTCAACTGGGTGACACCGGTGCTGCTGGGGCTGTTTGTCTACACCCACTGGCGTGAGTACCCGGCCTACAGCAAAATGCTGCGGCGTACATTTTTGTGGATTGTTTTGGTCTGCGGCACCTACGGCATCTACCAGTATGTTGTTGCCCCCGGTTGGGATACCAGCTGGCTGATCAACAGCGGCCTGATCTCATCCGGGGGCGACCCAGAGCCCTACGGCATGCGGGTGTTTAGCACCATGCACTCGGCAGCCCCCTTTTCGGTGGTCATGCTGGCGGGGCTCATGCTGCTGTTTTCTACCGAGAGCCCGGTGCAGTTTCCGGCTACGGCGGTGGGCTATCTGTCGTTTTTGCTGACGCTGGTGCGATCGGCCTGGCTAGGTTGGATAGTAGGTCTATTGGTGCTGGTGACCTCCCTCAAGCCCAGGCTGCAAATGCGGCTATTTTTGGTGATGTTGGTGATGATGCTCTGTGTGGTGCCGTTGACGTTTATTGAGCCATTTGGCAATGTCATTGGCGATCGCATAGACAGCTTTACCAACTTAGAAGGCGACGTTAGCTACCAGGGTAGACAGGGCATCTATCGTACTAATCTAACCAAGTCAATGAGCAACCCCCTAGGTTTGGGCCTAGGGGGCACAGGTACCCACGTAGATAGCGCGGTCATTGACACCCTCCTATCCCTAGGGTGGCTTGGAACTGGGTTGTATGCAGGTGGTTTAGTTGCCTTGCTATTTCAACTATTTCGGCACTCTGAGGCAAAAGCTGATACCTTTGCCAGCGCCAGCAAGGCAATTTGTTTAAGCATATTCTTTATGCTGCTATTCAGCAGCCTCATGCTTGGCCTTGCCGGTGCAGTCCTTTGGATTTTTGCTGCGGCAGGGCTGGCATTTAACCGCCACAACTTGAATTTGAGGAAACAAACAAACTAAAAAGTAATTTATGAAACCTACCCAGCCTATTGTATGGATCGATATTCTTCGGGGTATTGCCTGTCTGGGCATTGTCCTCTACCACGTGCGAATTGACCTCTGGGTGGGCTGGGTTGAGATTGCCAGCAATCCTCAGGCCTACAGCGGGTTAGATCGAGCAGCCGCTCTACTGTCGATTCCAATTCCATTTTTGCGGCCCACCGTGATGATTTTTTTTCTCATCAGTGGGTTCTGCATCCACTTTCCTCACGCTGCAAGGGGGCGAGAAATGGATCTCAAAAACTTCTTTATTCGACGAATTTTTAGAATCTACCCGCCCTACGTTTTCGCGATTTTTTTGGGTGTTTTTGTGTTGTGGTTGCAGTCGATGCTGGTAGCCATTCCTGCTGATGTCAACCTGGGAAATAGGGTGGTAGAGAGTTTATTTTTAGTCCAAAACTGGTGGGGCGGTTTTGGGCAAGTTGTCACCAACCCATCTCTATGGTTTGTGCCGGTGCAGATTGAACTTTACCTCGTCTACCCGGTGTTTTTATGGCTGGTGTTGCGCTATGGGTTTCGCCGGGTGCTGCTGGGGGTAGGGTTGGTCTCGCTGGGCAGTCTGGCGCTGCTAATGGTGCAGTCTGGTGACGACCCCAGGCGACACCTGGGCAGCGTCAACCACTTCCCTATGTTTTGGGTGATTTGGTGCGCAGGGGCGCTGCTCGCTGAGGGGCTCAAGCGCGATCGCCTGCCCCGCTGGCAACCCTGGTTTTGGGCGGTGGTGGCGGTGTTGTTGGGTGCGGCTATGGGCACTTCAGTGACCAAGCAATACATCGGTCTGCAAGAAATGGTGTGGTCGAGCGTCTACTTTATGCTGCTGCTGTGGGGGCTGACCCACCAAAACCCTACCCGCTGGCTACCCAAGCCAGTGGTGGCAACCAGCCTGTTTCTAAGCTTGGTGTCTTACTCCCTCTATTTAATTCACTTTCCCCTATTTAAGCTGACTGGCACAGTCTGGGTGAGCTACTTTGGTACCAAGCCCGCCAACTTTTTAATTCCGCTGGGCTTCAGCGTCCTGGCGGTGGTGGTGGCCTACGGCTTTTTTGTGGCGATAGAGCAGCCAACCCAGCGGGTGACTCGTTGGTTGTCAACGCACCTGACCCCTGCCAGGCCGTAGCTCTAAGGCTCAGTAAAGCAAAAAAACGCTCGGGGCGCAGTGCCCCGAGCGGTTGTGCCATTCAACAGATGGAAAGCCCCTTGAGGTTATGCTTCGGCAGCCTCCTCTTCGCTACGATCGCGCTTCCGCAGGGCAGCGACCCCCAGCCCCAACAGCCCCGGTAGCAACGCAGGCGTTGGCACCGGAGTAACATTGGCGGGCAGAGCAGCGCTCAACGAACCATTGCCAACACTCTGGAACCGCAACCCAAAGGTGTCGAGAGCAATAGTGCCGTCAAAAGTGCCATTCAGCAGGAAGGTAAACACATCGTAGTTACCGGAGAAGATGCCGCCGCCGCCGCCGCCGGTGCAGCTATTGGCCGAGGTGGCACAGATGATGTTGCCGGGCAGGGTGCCCGTCAGGTTGTTGCTGGTGTTAAAGCCAGTCAGTAACGTGCCTGCCGTCGATCCAGGGGTATTGAGGGCGACATTATTGCCGACACCAAGACCAAAAGAGGTGATGCGGTTGATGTTTGAACCCGCGACGGGTACGGTAGATAAGTTATCGACCCGGACAAAAACCTTGGCGGTGGTTGTCGTCAGCTCTTCGACACTCAAAAAACCGAGGGCTTTGAGAAATTGCCCATTGCCCAGGTCGAAATTCCACTTCAGGTCAACTGCATCGCCCTGGGCCAAAATGGCCTGGAAGATGTCTTGGTTCGCCAAGGTGCCACTAACTTCTCCGCCATTACCGATGTCAGTAATGGTGAGCGCGCTGGCGGTAGGGGCGGTGATCGCTAGGGCGGCCACAGCCACAGAAGCTGCTAGAGCCCCTGCTACAGGCTTAAAACTAAACCAATTCATTTTATTTGTGTCTCCAAAAAGAGCAAGACTAATTTGTTGGTAGAGCGGCCTGATTCGAAGGGTAAGGATGCAAGTCTGCACGAGTGTATTATCAACTACACTGGGCCAAGTCTAAGTATTACCACTGGGAACTTTTTAGAAGCTTCAACATCGTGAATAAGGTTAAGGCGAGGCCTGCTGAAATTTTACCGATCGTCCTGATGGCGAAGGGCGATGGCCGTAGGTTAGTAGATAGTCAGCGTCAAACAAACGTAGCCAGTGATGTCGCATTCCTCTTCAAAAATTGCACTGGTTGGCAACAACTGGTTTCCAGCCCAGCCGGGCGGGCTCGATCGCTACGTCTATGAGTTGGTTCACAGCTTAACTACCAGCGGTCACAGCGTAGAGCTTATGGGCCTGGAGCTGCCCAGCCATAGCCTGGTGCCGGGGCTACACCTAACCACCCTCACCCATGGCGATCGCAGCCTGCCTCAGCGCCTCTACGAGACCTATTACCACAGTCGCCACCTGGTGAGAGATGAGGCAGCAGTGGTCAATATTCACTTTGCTCTATACGGTCTAGGAGTGCTGCCCAACCTGCCTGTAGATGTGCCCGTGGTGGGTAGCTTCCACGGCCCGTGGGCGTTGGAGAGCCAACAAGAGGGGGCTGGACGCATCAGCGTTGCCTTCAAACGGTGGGTCGAGCAGCGGGTGTACAATCGCTGCGATCGCTTCATTGTGCTCAGCAAAGCTTTTGGCACCGTGCTGCACCAGACCTACGGCATTCCGTGGGAGCGCATCCACGTCATCCCCGGCGGGGTTGATACCAATCGTTTTCAAAATAACCTCACCCGCGCAAAAGCCCGTACCCAGCTAGGCTGGCCCCGCGACCGCTTCATTCTTTTCACCCCCCGCCGCCTGGTGCAGCGCATGGGCATTGGCCCCTTGCTCAGCGCCTTGGTGCAGGTGCGCCAGCAGGTGCCTGAGGTGTGGCTGGCGATCGCTGGCAAAGGCCCCCTGCGCGAAACTCTAAAACACCAGGCAACCGAACTGGGTCTAGGCGACTGCGTGCGGTTTTTGGGCTTTGTGCCTGACGACGACCTGCCTGTGGCCTATCAGGCCGCCGACCTCACAGTCATCCCCAGCCAGGCGTTGGAGGGGTTTGGCCTAGTGCTGCTAGAGTCATTGGCCTGTGGTACCCCAGCGGTGTGTACCCCCGTGGGCGGCATGCCCGAGGTGCTGCTGCCCTTTTGCCCAGAACTGGTGCTAGCCAGTGGGGAAGCTGGGGCGATCGCCCAGCGGCTAATCGAGTTTGGCCAACAGACGATACCGCTGCCCAGCAGCGAGGCCTGCCGGGCCTATGCCGAGGGGTTTGCCTGGAGTGCGATCGCCCCCCGTGTGGTCCATGTACTGCTAGCAAACAGGTCGACGTTGTGAACCTTGCGTAAACTCCCCCGAGCGCAATTAACACATCTCGTTGAAATTATGTAACATTATGCTTGATATGTAACCTAGGTTCCATTCGGGTATGCAGTTTCCGCGGGGTTGCATCGACCAAAGGGTGTCTATTAATTCTGTCAACGGTGCATTGCCGAACCTACCATCAGTGCTGCCCTCCGCTGGGAAGTACGTTGTGATCCCATGCTCAGCACGTTACCCAGTCTATCTAATAGGAACCCTATGACCTTCTTTCAAAATCGCGTGCTTCCCCTAGCCGCCACCGTTGCTCTTTCCGTAGCCGCCCTTGTTCAGGTCGAGGCTGCCCATGCCTTCATTGTTACCAGAACGGACGCCACTGTTCCAGCCACTGGTATTAATGCTCCTTTTCTTCTCCCACCCACAATAATTAATTTTGACGGTTTAACTGGCACTGTTGGAAGTAATGTTGCTAGTTCTATTGGCCCCGGTGGCGTTGCCAAGGGGGCAGCTACTATTCAAAGACTTTCGTCTGGTGGTAATTCTGTGTCCTATGGGGGTAGTCAGCTAACCATTGGTGGTGGTGCTACTGCCAATTAGCAGGGTCAAGTTGCCTTCAATTTTCTGGACTCACGGGGCATGGGCTACTTTGGCTTTAACCTAGTTTCTGTCCCTACCGAAGCAGTTCGCGCATTGATAACGGTTCAGTTATTGCAGGGTGCTAACGCGATTCGGAGCTTTACCCTAAACTCGCTCCTCGCTTCAGGAAGTGGCAACTACACCAACAACTACTTCAACTTCTTTGTCACTAACGATACTGGAGCTTTCAATAGAGTTGTCATTACCAACAGCTCTACAGCCAACCTCATCCTCGACAATGTGGCGTATCAAGCGATTCCTACCCCAGCGCTTCTGCCTGGGCTAGTGGGTCTGGCCTTTGGCGCCGTGCGCAAGCGTAAAGCCGAAGCAGAGGCTTAGTCGCGATGGCTAAAGGGATCTTCGAATAATTAAGTAGAGTTCGAAATTATCCGTAGGCAGCAACCATCTAAGGTTTATTGGCGCATAGTCTAGGCTCATCTCGTTAAGTCTAATTCAGGGCTAGCCTAACTTTTGGATAAATGGCAAAGTCCTTCTCTGAAAAGAGAGGGGCTTTTTGTATTAAACTCCATACAAAAGCTCTACAGTAACAATCCGGATAATACTTGTAGATTAAATTCAAACTTTATAGCCTAGACTTTGTTTTTTGTATTTTATAAAGGTTTACTATGATCGCTCTTGCCTGTAGAGAAAATCTCTAAGGTAGTAATCATATAGCTAAGTAATTGTCTCTAAAGAAAAGACTACTGGCGTTTAGTCGTAGTAGAAACAATGAGAATATCTTACTCATTTGCTTAGTTAATATGATTTGAGTGCGATCAAAGGTCACAGTAATGTTAGATATTGCTGTGACGACTAGATAAGTTATATTGCGTACTTTGGTTAACTATGACAATGCGTAATCTGCTAATGCTCACCGCTACGGTTACACCGAAGACTGGAGTGCCTAATCTCAAACGTTCTGATCCTCAAGAACGTCTTAAAGACTATGCCAATGCGCTAGAGTTTTACCTAGGGCAAATAGGTAAGTGTTGTGATGGCATTATTTTTGTGGAAAACTCCAATTCTGATCTATCTCTGCTGCAGTCATTAGTAGATAGCTACAATCTTGCCGACCAAGTTGAGTTTCTTACCTTCAACGGCTTAGACTATCCGCCCCATTACGATCGAGGGTATGGCGAGTTTAAACTACTTGACTACGGCATGGCCAATTCTCAACTGTTGCAAGCTGATCAAGCCAGAACCGTCGTCTGGAAGGTCACGGGTCGCTACATCGTGCGCAACCTGAACACAGTTATTGCTCATCAACCGCCCAATTTTGATGTTTACTGCAACTGCCGCAACCATCCAAAATACTGGGTTGACACCTACTTCATGGCCTGGACTCCTGCGGCTTATGAGACTTGCTTTCGAGATGTGTATCACCGATTAAAAACTAATGTTTTTGGCATTCCTGAGGGCATTGCCGCTGAAGAACTCTTGAGAAGCTGGCTTGATCAACTGTTAATAAAAAAGACTGTTCGACTCAAGCGTCGATTTCATATCACGCCTCAGATAGATGGTATTCGTGGAGCAGATAATAAAGGATATAGCACCGATGAAGTTTGGAAGTTTCGGCTACGGAATATTCTAAATAAAGCCATACCTTGGATATGGGTTTAATTTTGCTTAAAGTGCAACACCTCTAGAGCCCCTCTGGTCAGTAGAAAAGCCAGTTGGAACAATCTCCTGCCTAACTCAGTCTTTCTACGTTAAGGATAAGTTAATGGAACGCCAATGGTCGACTCTGTAGCAACCACTGCTGTTTGACGATTATCAGGCTCACTACCCAAAATTCTGTGCTTAGCCGCTATCGCTACCAAAACCAGTGAAGATTTTTTTTCTAGATCAAAGTGGCAAGCCCGGTGGTGCAGAGCTCTGCTTAGCAGATATTGCTTTGGCTTTCCACTCCTCCTGTTTAATCGGGCTGTTTCAAGATGGGGCCTTTAGAACTCGTCTTGAGAATCAAAAGACGCCTGTGCAGATTTTGGCCAACGGGAAATTGTCGGTGCGTAAACACAGCAGCCTAGGGGCGGGGCTAGGCAGTTTGGGGCAGTTGTTGCCTTTGGTGTTTAGCACGGCCCAGATTGCAGCTGACTACGATCTAATCTACGCTAACACCCCAAAGGCGCTAATCGTCGGTGCTCTGGCCAGCGCCCTGGCCCGTCGCCCCTTGGTCTACCACCTGCACGACGTTATTTCGCCAGAGCACTTCAGCACCACCAACCGTCGCCTGCTGGTAGGCCTGGCCAACCGCTTTGCCAAGCTCGTGATTGCCAACTCCGAGGCCAGCAAGGCCGCCTTTATCGCCGCTGGGGGGCAGGCCCACAAGGTGGCAGTGGTCTACAACGGCTTCTGTCCAGCTACCTACCAGGTGCCCCCAGCGACCGTAGACCAGCTCCGTCACGATCTCCAGTTGGCAGGCAAATTTGCCATTGGCCACTTTAGTCGGCTGTCACCCTGGAAGGGGCAGCATGTGCTGATCGAAGCGCTGGCCAGCTGCCCAGATAATGTAGTGGCCCTGCTGGTGGGCGACGCCCTCTTTGGCGAAGACGACTATGTGCAGCAGCTCCACGATCAGGTAGCTCGGCTAGGGCTCGGCGATCGCGTCAAATTTCTCGGCTTTCGCAGCGACATTCCTCAGCTTATGGCCGCCTGCGATGGGGTGGCCCACACCTCCACTGCGCCAGAGCCCTTTGGCCGGGTGATCGTCGAAGCTATGCTCTGCGGCCGGCCCACCATTGCCGCCCAGGCGGGCGGTGCCGTGGAGTTAATTGACCATGGTCGCACAGGCTGGCTCTGCCCCCCCGCCCACAGCGCCAAGCTGGCCGAGCTGATTGGCTACCTCTACCAGCAGCCAGAAGATACTCAGCGCGTGGCGATCGCCGGACAGACCCACGCCAGCCAGCAGTTTGACCTGGCCACCACCAATGGCCAGATTCAGACATTGCTGCGATCGCTAGCATAGGGCCAGTGCTTTCCCAGTGCGCCTCGTCTTTCTCCGCACACCTACCGCCGTGGTTAACGCATCCGGATATTTTCCGAGAAAACAGTCGAAACCTAATTCAACGGCTATGGGCTTGAGCATTTCTTAAAGCTTGGTCATCAACGAGAATTGGCGATTGCACCCTTCTATATCATGGCCGAAGAGTCAGGCACAGCCCCATTGCCTATGTATCTGTGCTGATGACCAAACTCGAGTTTGTATATAGAAACAGAAACAGCTCCTTAATCTCTACCTTTACAATTGCACCTCTATGGCTACCTTATCTGCCCGAAATACAAGCAATGCCAGCAATGCCAGCATCGCCAGCAGCCTTTGCCTCATCGTTGGGCTGGCCTGTCTCGCTGGTTTTGCGGTAGATCTTTTTATTCTTACCGTCCCTCCCAGCCCACGATCGATTCAGTGGCGCGTCGGCGTAATGCAGCAGGTGGCCGAGCGCAGCATCGTGCTGCTGTTTGGCATGGCCCTTACCTACTACGGCACCCTGGCGTCTCGTAGCTGGCGCAAGCTAATCCCTTACATTTGCCTGGCTATGGGGGCGCTGTTTCTGCTCTCAGGCTTGTTTGTGCTGCGCGACAGCAACAAGCTCCACCGCGAAACCATCGGCCAAATCGAAACTCAAGCCGCCCAGATCAAAACTCAGATTGAGCAAGCTACGGCAAACCCCCAACTCGCTCCCAACGTCACCCCCGATCAAATTCAGCAGGCCTCAGACCTGCTGGTCACCAGGGAGAGTGAGCTCAAGGCCAACACCAAGCAATCCATTCTCAAAGCTGGGGTGTCAACCGTTGGCAACCTGGTGGTCATTGGTCTCTCCTTTCTAGGTTTGGGGCTGTTTGGCAGCCGTACCGCTCGGTTCTAGTCAAGAAAGTCAAAAGGTAGCTCTATGGCATCCCCAAAAGCATCAAAGAGTACAATGCTAAGCCAGCTTCAGAGGGGCCTGCAGACTGAAGCTGGCCTGGTGGCCGTCTGGGTTGCCGTTATGGCTGTAGTCTACTATGGAGCTTGGGGCGGCCTCACCCTGACAAATAGCTCCATCAGTTTTGGCTTTATCGCCCTTGGCGCTAAATATATTTGGGATAGCAAAGCTCATCTCCCCCGACAAAATCAGTATCCAGAAGAGCGCTTTGTTGGCTATGCCCTGGCAACTTGCGGGCTGGCACTATTTTGGGCACTGCGATCGTCGGCATCGTTTCAATACCTAGCGCTTGTGATTGCCCTAGCTGGGTTGGCCCTGGCACTTTGGGGAGCAGGTTTTTTTGTTAACCACTGGTTTGCCAGCCTGCTGATCGCGATTGGCCTCTATCCCGACCTTATTTTTGTGGCCAATGCCCTCTGGCGCTTCGCTACTCCCCCCTTTATCCTCGAAAATTTGATGGGTAAATGGGCTGGGCAAGCGCTAAATTTAGTTGGCCAACCTGCCACCGTAGAAGGACGCTTCATTGCGACCGGCAATGGAGCGGTAGAGGTGGCTTCGGGTTGTAGTGGTTTAGCAATGGCTGTCTCGATGGCTGGAGTAGGGTTGCTCATGGGGATGTTCTTCCAGCAGCCTTGGACAAAAGTTTTGGCGGCGACTACGCTCGGTATTTTCCTAGCGCTTCTTATCAACATCCCTAGAGTAATGTTGCTAGCCTATGTGGTTGGCAACTACGGCGAAGGTGTCTTTAATTTTTGGCATGGCCCGTGGGGCGGTCAAATTTTTATGCTTATACTGTTCACACCCTACTACTATTTAGTGACGGCTTTTTTTGAAGCCAAGATCTCTAGCAAATAGCTCTCATGCACTACACTTACAGATCGATAAAAAACAAGTAAACCTTAAGCAATAAACCTACAATCTCTGAGAAATTACTTAAAGTAGAGGTATAGCAGGCCGAAGTGATTCGTGGAGGTATGACAGGCATTTTGCCTTTTCTGAGGGGATATCTGTCATGCTGATGTTCACAATTGACGCAGGGTTGTTATATGTCACCTAGTATCAAATTCTATCTGTGTACCCACAGCTTGCAGGGAAATTTCAGTGAAATACACCTACGAGATATCGGTTTTGAATCGAGGTTTTGTGGGTTAGATTAGGTGAAATTAGTCTTCTGGATTGTCAGGTTTTTTTAGGCAGAAATCCAGACCTCATTCATCTACCGCTAGTGCACTACCAAGTCAGTTCAATGATTATTTGTTTCAGTCTCTGAAGTTTAGTAGTTACTAACGATGATGAAAACCAATCCTTTACAAGTGCTGCTAGGGACAGGTGCTCTAGTCACTGTTGCACTCTCAACGGCCAACCCAGTCCACGCTTTTACACTGACAGTCGATACGGTCAATGCTTTTAGCCAAGTTGCAAACATTACAGAGGTCTTATTTGAGGGGGTAGTTATTTCCACCGATGTCACGAACGCTACTCCGTACACTGAAAATGGGGTGGTGTATAGTGGTGATGGCTTAATCACTAATGCGCCCAGCGTTCCCGGTCGTTACGCAGCTCCCCCTGCCAAGGGTAGCTACACTCAGGGCACTAACTACCTTACCCTGGGGGCAACACAAGAACCTGGTCCTATTTTCATCAAGTTGCCTTCCCTGTCTGATTATTTTGGGCTTTATTGGGGCTCGGTTGATACCTTCAACTCTATTCAGTTCTACCGAGGCGGCACTCTCGTCACGGGCGGCGTTTTCTCCGGTGCAAATATATTGCCCTTGCCAAGTGGCGATCAAAGTGCGCTCGGTGCTGTTTATGCCAACTTTTTTGCCAGCGACAGCAGCCAGTTTTTTGATGAGATTCGCCTGTTTTCCTCCAATGCTGCTTTTGAAACCGACAACCACGCTTTCCGGGCTATTCCTACGCCGGCGTTGCTGCCTGGTTTCATTGGCCTAGGCGTTGCCGCTCTGCGCCGTAAGAAAGACGAAACTGCTGAAGAAAACGCCTAGTTTTCCGAGCTGGTGGCTGGCTAAGACTCTCCCAGTGTTTTAGCCAAGCACTAGTCTTTATCAGTGGGTTCTCATCTAAGCCGCTCTTCGGGGCGGCTTTTTGTTGGTTTCGCGACAGTACCGTTAGGTTATTGCCTTGCCCACCGCACCCCACAGCAGCATCAAATTTCGGCTTCTTACAAAAGAGGGCGATCGCACAAGTTCACGCGATCGCCCTCCAATTCTCAACTCACCCTTATCTACCCAAGTTTGCCCCAGGCTAACCCGCCATCGCCACCGCCTTACGCTGGGGCCGCTTTCGCTCCGATTGCCGCACACCCCCGCCATCTCATACTCACGGCTATCGCGGCCAAACGTCACATTCACCCTGCTCAGCATCTGCTCCGACATCTCCCCATCCGTTTTTCCCTCCGGCAGCCTCAGACAGACGGCCCCGGCGTGAAAGGGCAGAGGGAGAAATGCGGGTAGAATTAGCACAGGTGCTGATGCAGGGTGGCCATCCCTAAGCGAGATTCGTCAGAATGGCGGCTCATCCTTCCCAACACTCCATCTAACCCTAGGGAAACACCATGAGTGAATGGCTCGATCACAGTGTTTTAGTCGATGTCGATGTGCCGGTAGAAGCCGCCTGGGATCTGTGGTCTGACCTAGAGCAAATGCCCCGCTGGATGAAGTGGATCGACGGCGTTAAGATCTCAGCCGACGATCCTGAAATTTCTGAGTGGCGGCTGGCTTCGCGGGGGCTAGAGTTTACCTGGCGCTCTAGAATCACCAACCTGGTCACCCACCAAATTATTCAGTGGGAGTCGATCGACGGCCTGCCTAACCGGGGGGCGATTCGCTTCTACGATCGCAAAGAAGGCCAATCTAGCGTTAAGCTCACCGTCTCCTACTCGGTGCCTGCCGTGATTAGATGGATGGATGGCCTATTTTTAGGCCGCCTGGTAGAGGCCACCCTACAGGATGACTTAAACCGCTTCCGCGACTATGCCCACGCGGCCAAACAGGCCTCGTCTACCTAACGGTCATGGGTCTGACGGCAGCACAGCTCACCCCCCTTTCTGCCGGGTTTCACCACAGCTGGCAGACGCTCACCGAAGCGCTAAGGCTGCTGCCGGGGAACGATCGCTGCCACTATGCGGCCTTGCTGCTCACCCGGCTGATTGCCGTGGTAGCGCTACAGCGGCGGGGCTATCTGGGGGGTGACGAGTGGTATTTGCACAACCAGTTTGGCCAGAGCCAGCAGCGGGGGCTCGATCAGTTTTTTGCTCAGGTCTTGCAGCCCCTTTGCCAGCAGGGCTTGACGCTGCCTGCCGAAGAACGCGCCCCGGCGTTGCAGCAGCGGTTGGGGCCGTTGCCCTTTGTGCCCAGGGGGCCGTTTCGGTTTGCCGAACTCGACCAGCAGTGGGGCCATGTGTCTTTGCCCGATGCCGCCTTTGAGCCTGCGCTCAACTGGCTGGCTGACTTGGTGGCGACTGCTGCTGGGCTGGAGGCCACCCTGGAGGTGCTGCTGGAGCAGGGGGTCAATGGCTACGATGGGGCGGCGATCATCACGCCAGAGCGGCTGTTAGATGGGCTGTGCGATCGCACCCTCCACGCCACCCTGCTCGATCGCGCCGCCGTCATCACTGGGCAGCACTACAGCTCTACCGATCGACTGCTGCAAGCCCTCTCCCCCAGCGAGGCTGGGAAGCTCTTGACCGAGCTGGGCCAGTTTACCCTGCTCGACCCAGCCTGCGGGTCGGGCCGGTTTTTGGTGGCGGCACTGGGGCATCTGGTGGCGTTAGCCGAGCGGTTGCGGGCGATCGCCAGCCAAAAATCTACCAAGACCATTCCCGACTGGGCCAAGCTGTCTCCCGAGCATTCTACCCTGGGCCTCTATCGTCACTTCGCTACCCACGCTCTCTATGGTCTCGACCTGTGGCCCCCGGCAGTAGAGCTGGCCCGACTCCAGCTGTGGCTGGTGGGGGTGCAGCACACCACTGGCCCGGCAGAGCTGACCAGCCTGCCCGACCTGACCCTGACCATACTGCACGGCAATGCTCTGGTCGGCCTAGTGCGGGTAGACGACGAGCGCTTTGATCAGGTACCTGCTAAGCGCGGCGTTAAGGGAACCCTGACTGACGACAACACCCCGCTCCAGGGAAACCTGCTCCAGCCGTTGATTGCCGACAGCTACCAGGCGATTTTGGCCGAGCGCCAGGTGCGGCTAGAGCACTACCGCAGCCAGACCGAGCTGCTGGCCGAGGTGGGCAGCGTGCCCGCCTATGCCCAGGCCGACTTTTTGCGCGATCGCCTCGATGAGCTCAACCACATTGCCCAGGGCAAGCTCACCCACCTGCTGTGGCGCGAAGGCAGCCAGCAGCTGAGTCTGCGGGTGCCCGACCCCGCTGGCCCCCGGCCCACCCGTCCCCTGAGCTTGCCCGATGTCGAGGCGGCTCAGCCCTTTCACTGGGGGTTTTACTTTCACCAGCGGCTGCGCGAGGGCGGTTTTGACATGGTGATCAGCCATCTGCCCCACGGGGCGATCGAGGCTACCCAGGCAGGCTTTGTCGAACGCTACGCCACCCTGTTTGAGCAAAAGCACGTCGCCCCTTCTACCTTTTTGCACAACCAGCAGTCGGTGCTCACCATTGACCCCGACCTCACCCAGGCCTGGGCCGAGTACCGAGGCGAGTTTGCCTGGCTCAGCCAGTATCTACGCCGGGCTGACGCCTACCCCCACAGCACCACCACCACCGAAGGCCAGGGCCAGAGCCGCCTCTACTGGTCGCGGCTGTTTTTAGAGCGCAGCCTGCAACTGCTGCGGCCCGGCGGTCGCTGCGCCGTGCTGCTCGACCCCTTTTGGGCGCAGGGCAACAGCGCTCCCCTGCGCCACTGGCTCCAGCGAGAGACAGACTTAGCCACCGTGCTCGACCTCTCCAACTACCAGGGTCTCTGGGGCAGCGCCCCGGCCCGCACTACCCTCTGCGCCCTCTGGCTGCACCACCAGGGGCCTACCCAGGGCAGCCCCTACCTCGCCTACGCTAAACCAGCTCAGGCCCTCGATCTAGAAGCCTTAGAGGGCTTGCTGCAGCGCCTGATCTACCCGGCAGAAGAGGGTCGGTAGATCGGCCGCATTATCGATCGCCACATCGGCCCGAGCGACTTTTTCTGTCAGGGGCATCTGGCTCTGAATGCGGGCATTGGCCTGTTCGGCGGTGAGACCGTTGCGGGCCATCAGCCGCTGGCGCTGGAGGGTGGCTGGACAGGTCACCACCCAGATTTCGCCCACCTGATCGGTCAAATTTGCCTCAAATAGTAAGGGAATCACCTGCACAACCGTCGAAGCCTCACCCAGCGCTGCCATCGCGGCGGCAAAGCACTGGCGCACCACCGGGTGAATCTGCTGCTCTAGCCAGGTTTTCTCAGCGGGGTCGTGGAAGATAATCTCCCCCAGATGGGCGCGGTTCAGAGTACCGTCTGCTTGCAGAATGGCGGGGCCGTAGCGTTCCACAATGGCAGCCAGAGCGGGAGAACCCGGCTCTACGGCCCGCCGCGCGTACACATCGGCATCCAGCACGGGCAGCTGATGCTCGCGCGCCAGATACTCCGCCACGGTCGATTTGCCCGTGGCAATGCCCCCGGTTAGCCCAATGATGCGCTGGCCCATGCGGCGATCGCCTCCGTCAACCCATCCAGCGTATATTCTGCGGGCTCAATATCGACTCGGCCCAGCCGCTCTCGGCAGGTGTCCGAGGTTTTGGGGCCAATGGAGGCGATCGCCACTCGGTCTAGAACGCTCCGCCATTGAGAACCCAACCCCTGTTCCAACAGGTAAGCCGTGTGCGTCACCGTCTTAGAACTGGCAAAGGTAATCACATCCACCCGCCTATGTTTCAGAGCCTCCAGCGCCTCGGGGTCAGGAAATTTTGGACAGCCCGACTCGTAGGCCGCCACCTCTACCACCTCGGCCCCCGCCGCAGTAAACTCTTGCACCAGCACCTCGCGCCCGCCGCTCTGCACCCGAGGAAAGAGCAGCCGCTGCCCCGCCACCGCCTCAGGAAAATGTTCTATCAGCGAATCGGCCACAAAGTCGGGCGGCACAAAGTCGGGCACCAGCCCCCGCTGTCGCAGCACCGCCGCCGTCTTGCGACCCACCACCGCAATTTTGAGCCCGCTCAAAGCCCGCAGATCCTGCCCCTGCTCTAGCAGCCGATCCACAAAGAAGTTCACCGCATTGGCCGATGAGAGAATCAGCCAGGAGAAGGTGGGGAGGGATGCGATCGCCCCATCCAGCCCGGCCCAGCTTGAGGGCGATCGCATCTCCAACGCCGGAAAATCTACCACTGTTGCTCCCTGGGCCGTGAGCAGATCAGCAAAGGCGCTAGATTGCTCGGCAGCGCGGGTGATGAGAATGGTTTTTTGGGTGAGGGGTAGGGGGTGGGGGCTGGGGGGGTGAGGGGATGAGGAATTGTGGTTTTTGGAGGTCGCTTCATCCCCTCCTCGGAGGGGTAGGGGTGGGTGGGTAGAGAACTTTGGATTTTGGATTTTGACTTTTGGATTGTGATCTGGAGATGGCCCCAAATATCGCCGCAGCCGCACCACTTCCCCAAACACCATCACACAGGGCGACAGCGTCTGCCCCCGCGTCACCTGGCGAATAGTGAGCAACGTGCCCTCCCACACCTGCTGCTGGGCGTGGCCCCCCCAGCGAATGATCGCCACCGGCCGGTCGCCCCGGCAGCCGTTGGCCCGCAAGCGGTGGACAATCTCATCTAGATGTCGGCTGCCCATCAGCACCACCAGGGTTTGCAGTCGCGCCAGGGTCGGCCAGTCGAGCAGGTCGGGGTCGTGGGCTGTAACCACGCCAAAGCCGTGGCTCCACACCGGGTCGGTGACGGGAATGCCCGCCAGCAGCGGAGCCGCCAGGGCCGAAGAGACACCGGGCACCACCTCTATTGGGCAGCCCGCTTCGTTGAGCGCCTGCACCTCGGCAGCAGTGCGGCCAAACACGTAGGGATCGCCGCTTTTGAGCCGCACCACCGAGCGACCCTCTCGCGAGAGTTGCACCAACAGCTGGGTGATCTCGCTCTGGGGCGGGCTGGGCTGGCCGCCACGCTTGCCCATGTCGATGCGATCGCACCCCTCGGGCAACAATTCCAGCAATTCCTCATCTACCAGGGCGTCATACACCAGGCACTCGGCCTGCTGCAACAGAGCGCACCCCCGCAGGGTAAGGTAGGCCAGGCTCCCCGGCCCCGCCCCCACGATATAGACCGTCCCCGGCTGAGTCATGATCAAAAACTACCCTGTCGCGTACCTTAGATGGTGCCTGCTCTCGCCCGATATCAATCCACGACATCTTCTGTATGAGAGAGTCGCCATGGGTCACCTCTCAACAGACTAGAGCCTGACAGAGCGCTAGCGGCGACCTTGACCAAACAAAATTTTCTTGGCTTCGTCGGTCATAGAGGCTGCGCTGCGCCAGGCGTCGGCCACTGCATAGGCTTGCTGCACCGCTGGCCGGGCTGCGATCGCCTCAAACCAGCGCTTTAGGTGAGGAAAATCGTCGATATTTTGCTGCTGGGCCTCGTAGGGCACAATCCAGGGGTAGCAGGCCATGTCGGCGATCGAGTAGTCGCCCGCAATAAACTCGCGATCTTTGAGCTGGGTGTTGAGCACGCCGTAGAGGCGCTCGGTCTCTTTGACGTAGCGGTTGATGGCGTAGGGAATTTTTTCGGGGGCGTAGATGCCAAAGTGGTGGTTTTGGCCCAGCATTGGCCCCAGGCCTCCCATCTGCCAGTAGAGCCACTGAAGCACGTTGGCGCGATCGCGCATTCCTGTTGGCAAAAACTGCCCGGTTTTCTCGGCCAGGTACTGCAAAATCGCCCCCGACTCAAACAGACTCAGGGGCTCACCGCCGTCAGCAGGCTCGTGGTCAACAATGGCGGGAATGCGGTTGTTAGGCGCAATGGCAAGAAAGTCGGGGGCAAACTGGTCGCCCTTGCCAATATTGATGGGCTTAACGGTGTAATCGACATCGGCCTCTTCGAGAAAAATGGTGATCTTGTGGCCGTTGGGGGTCGTCCAGTAATACAAGTCGATCATAGTTAACATCCTTAAATGTCGTGGGGATAGTGAGCCTAAGGAGATCTTTGGGTAAAGAGCCACCTCCATGCAAGGGCCTGCGCCCTCAGGAAGAAGCAAAATCCTTAGATGTTTTCCCTGTAGGAGGCATTCTAAGGCGATCGCATAGTCGGTCAGGGTTGTCATTGGTTCGGCCATAGGAGTGCCCAGCCATCGGTTGAGCGCTTCAACGCAGCAGCGCCAGAACTAAGACGATCAAAGCACCACAGAGCGAGAGGGCAAATAGAAGCAAATTGCCCACCCGACGGTTCAAAAGACCCACGGTGAGGATAACCACCACAAAGAGTAATCCTGCCAACAGATACATCTCTGTCTCTGTCGCCTGGTCAATCAGGGGATCCTGGGTATCGGCGCTGCCCCCAGATAATCGAGCGATCAACGGCATCAGCCATAGCATCATAGAGTGTCTTCCTTATAACCGTCGTGTCTGGCTGGCAAACCCTATGGTGAGCGATCTTTTGGCGAACGATCTATGGATTCCTGATATCTCGATTCTAGAGAAAATGGTTCGGCCAATTTTGGTCTACTTCTTTTTGCTGATGGCTCTGCGGCTGGGGGGCAAGCGCGAACTGGGGCAGCTCACCGGCTTTGACCTGGTGGTGCTGCTAATGCTCTCCAACGCGGTGCAAAACGCCATCATCGGCAACGACAATTCGGTCTCTGGCGGGCTGATTGGGGCCACGGCCCTGCTGGTGACCAATTATTTGGTGGTGCGTCTGGCCTACCGCCATCCGCGCATCGAGCGCCTGGTGGAAGGCCGGCCCACCCTGCTGCTGCTCGATGGGCAAATCAACGCCGAAAACCTGGCCAAGGAACTGATTAGCGAGGCCGAGTTTCGTGCGGTGCTGCGCCGCCAGGGGTTTGAAGATCTGGCCGAGGTCAAGGCCGCCATTCTCGAAACCAGCGGCAGCCTCACCGTGGAGCGGGCGACGGATCTGCCCACCCCCGTGGAGGCGGAGTTGCTTCAGCGCTTAGAGGGCATTGAGCAGCAGTTGCAGCGGCTGACTCACCCCCTGGCGTGAATCCAGGGTCGCCTGAGCCTATTGGATTTGGCCTTGCACAGCACTTCCTTGGCACCAACGATGGATTTACTGACGGGTGAAAGGGTGCGGGTGCGGCCTGGGATACAGCTTCAGGTTTGTTACCACGGGGGAGATCCCCCGGCGATCGGAGGGCCAGGGCGGACAATGCCTTCACCCAAAGAGAGGGCCAGCCTTACCCGCCGCTCAGCTCACCCAGGCGATCGAGGGGCCAAAACCGAAACACCGCCCGCCCAATCAGGTGATCCTGCGGCACAAAACCCCAGTAGTGGGAGTCGAAGCTCTCGTTGCGGTTGTCGCCCAGCACCAGGTAGGCCCGGCGGAACCGATAGCGCAACCATCGCAAACACCTCAGTGAGTGATTTCCCCTCACTGTAGGGAGTCTGCGTGGCTAACCTGTGGCTAGGCTGTGTCAATCTGGGCCCATACCCCATCCGATCAGGTGAACCCCGAATTTATCATCGGCACCCCCGATGCCCCTACACATCGGGGACGTACAGGTGGGATTGGGGATCACGCCTGGGGCAGGGAAAAGCGAAAGGTGCTGCCCTGACCCAGGGTGCTTTCCACTTCGATGTGGCCGCCGTGGAGCTCGACCAGGCGTTTGGCGATCGCCAGACCGATGCCGGTGCCGCCCGCCCCAGAGGTTTGGGCCTGGGGCGATCGCCAAAACCGCTCAAAGACGTGGGGCAGTTCCTCCGGGGCAATGCCGATGCCGGTGTCGGTGACCGCAATCCAGACCTGGCTGCCCTGGGCCTGGGCGCTGAGGGTAATGTGCCCCTGGCGGGTGTGTTTGATGGCGTTGCCCAGCAGGTTGACCAGAATTTGCTCCAGGCGATCGCCGTCGGCCAGCACCGGGGCCAGATCGTCGTCGCAGCGCCAGCCCAGCTGGGGGCCGTCTTCGGCGATCTGGCTATCGAAGCGCAGCAGCAGCTTGTCAAACAGGGGGGGGAGCGCGATCGCCCGGAGATGCAGCGGCAGCTGACCGGCTTCGGCCTTTGATAACTCTTGCAGGTCGTTCACCAGGCGCTCTAGGCGACGGGTTTCGCGCACCAGCAGGTGGGTGGTTTCGGAGGTGAGCGGCTGCAACGCGGCCTCCGACTCCTCCAGGTAGCCCCGTACAATGGTCAGAGGCGTTCTCAGCTCGTGGGTCAGGTCTTCGATCAGCTCCCGCCGTCGCTCTTCCACATCCTGCAAACTCAGGGCCAGGCGGTTAAAGCTGCGGCTCAGCCGCGCCAGCTCCGGAATCTCGCTGCGGGGCACCTGCTCGGACCAGTTGCCCGCCGCAAACTGGCCGGTAATGCGCTCCATTTCGGTCAGGGGCTGGGTGATGCGGCGGGCCACCCAGTAGCTCAGCGCCGCCGCCGTCAGACCGCCGACCACCAGGGCCAGAGCCGTGCTGCCACTCCAGGCGTTTTCAAACCCCGACAGCAGCTCTTCCCGCAGCTCGTCCACCACCCGCCCCACGCTGGCCAGTTCATCCAGGTGGCCCGAAAACAGGTGATGGGAGGCCGCCCGGCTGATCACCACAAAACTGCCCACCCCCACCACCATGACCACCAGGTGAGAGAAAAACAGCCGTCCCCGGAGCCCTACCCGCATCAGGCCTCATCCTCAAACTTGTAGCCCATGCCCACCACGGTTTTGATGAACTGGGGCTGCTTGGGGTCGATCTCAATTTTTTTGCGCAGGCGGGCCACGTGGGTATCGACCACCCGTTCTTCGCCAAAAAAGTCGTTGCCCCAGAGCTTTTCCACCAGGTAGGCGCGGCTCCAGGCCCGGCCCGGATGGCTGAGAAAGGTGGCCAGCAGGTCGAACTCGATGGTGGTCAGCTCTAGCTCCTGGGGGTGGCCATTCACCAGGTGGATGGCCATGTGGCGATCGAGATCGACGGTAAAGTGGGCGGTGCGGTACAGCTGGCTCTGGGCTTCCTGGCGCAGGCTGCGGCGCAGCAGGGCGCGCACGCGGGCCACCAGCTCGATGGGGCTAAAGGGTTTGACCAGGTAGTCGTCGGCCCCGGTGGACAGGCCAATCACCCGGTCAACGTCTTCGCCCTTGGCGGTCAGCATCAAAATATAGGGGTCGTAGGTGCCCGCCGCCTTACGAATGCGGGTGCAGACCTCGATCCCGTCGAGGCCCGGCAGCATCCAGTCGAGGATGACCAGCGGAGGCTGGTGGGTTTGCACCTGGCGCAGGGCATCGGAGCCGTCGGGGCTGTGCAGGCAGGCAAAGCCTTCTTTTTCGAGGAGCTGTCGAACAAAGCGGGCAATCTCGACCTCGTCTTCCACGATGAGAATAGTTTGCGCCATGGCCTACCCTGAGGGCTGATCGGTAGCTGTAGATGCCAATACCCTAGCACTGTGCAGCCCAGGCTAGACCGGCCGCTGAGGGGCCGCCAGATCAACCCAAGTGCGGGATCAGCCCGGCATCGAAACCGCTCCGGCACCCTGGTGGTGCAGGGCCAGGGCATTGCCGAGGTGATGGCCACGGGGCTGCTGACCGAGATGGGCAAGCTCGGCAGGGCGCTGCAAACCGTGAAGCTTCCTACTGGCGATCGCCCCACCATCCTCTCATTCCAGGGTAAAGGTAACCGACACTACGGCGGTGATGTCTTTGTCGATGGAGCTAGTGTCGTAGACGCCGTAGTCGCTGACATCGGTGGAGTTGCGCGAGGTAATTTGAAACACCCCCGTATTGGCGCTGCGCACCTCACCCACCCTGGCTCCGGTGCTGTCGGCGATCGCCTCTGCCCTGGCCTTAGCATCCTTCGTGGCCTCGGCCACCATCTCAATCCGCACCTGGCCCAACTGCGTGTAGAGGTACTGGGGCGGCTCAGACACAATATTGATATTCTCATTGAGCAACTCCGCCGCCTGCTGAGCGAGTTGGGTGTAGCGATCGACATCCTCGGCACGCACCTCAAACCGCTGGGTTAACCGATAGGCCACAATTTGGCCGGTATCGCGACCGTTGGCATCCACCGCTGGAATGGCGTAGGACTCGATCGCCCCTGGCGTAATCGCTGCTTCGGGTACCTGCTTGGCTTGAAAGTAAACCCCCAGGCGATCGGTCTGGCGCTTTAAATCTTGGTAAGCCTCCTGGGCTGTCGGGCGCTGGCTAGACACCGATACCCGCCAGATCATGGCGTCTGAGCGAATGGGCCTTTTGGCCGATCCCGTGACCACCAGCACATCGTTGGCCCGCTTAAAATCGCGAATGGCCTGGCCCCCAATAAAGGAACTGACTACGAGCGCCAGAGATAAGGCCACTAAACCAGCAAACAATTCTGGAAAAGATTTTAGGGAAAAGTCTTTCATGGGAGCCTCCGCAGCGAAGAAATCAGTCCCAATTGGTCACAATAGCGTTGAATTTATCTTGGACGTTCCTAGAGGAAAGGCGCGATCAACCGTTGGTCTGGCTCTATTACCATCGCCTCTGCACCCAGCGTCTCAACGTGCGCCCCAGACTGCGCGACAAATGCCTCAAACTCTATTTTAAAGACAGAATTTTTGCCCATAGGCACAATGCCACAAGACAAAACAATTCGGTGTTTTGGGCTTGAGCCCACCGCTGAAAGCCTTGTGTAGGACCAACCGCACCCGGCCCTCTACGATGTCGATCGCCGACGGGGGAGCCGCAGGCACCAGAACGCTTGCCGCGCCATCGGCCTGCATTCGCTCTGGCAGAGCTTGCCCCGGCGACGCCACGATTCCCCACGGTAGAAGCTGGGTTTACCAAACCGATGTCAAAGCTGAGTCATTGCGGTTGCACGACGGTTTCCCCCATGGTGCGGGCGCTGTCGTTTAGCCCCGGCGGCAAAGAGCACCACAGCAACAGCGGCCTTAACCCGGCTGGCTAGGGCTACATTCCCCCCGCTTGGGTCTTCACTGTGCAAATAATTCCAACGAAACTACGCTTTGACAAGCGGCTGCGGCACTGTTGAGGAATCTCGATTC
Organism: Pseudanabaena sp. PCC 9330; assembly: GCF_055795045.1. Lineage (NCBI taxonomy): Bacteria > Bacillati > Cyanobacteriota > Cyanophyceae > Pseudanabaenales > Pseudanabaenaceae > Pseudanabaena > Pseudanabaena sp. PCC 9330. Next base: position 53,832 of record NZ_JAYFES010000070.1, read on the forward strand.
ACGGTGGGAGTCAGGGCCATGCTGTCAGCGGATCCTCAGGCCTGGGTGGGGTTGTCGGCATCGGAGGTGGCGGAGCGGCTGGGGCGGGAGGGCTATAACGAGCTGCCCAGCACCGAGCACCGCACGTTCTTGGCTCTGGTGCTGGAGATTGCGCGGGAGCCGATTTTTTTGCTGCTGGTGGGCTGTGGTGCCATCTATTGGATCTTGGGCGACGCCCAGGAGGCGCTGATTTTGCTGGGGTTTGTGCTGTTTATCGTCGGCATCAACCTGTACCAGGAGCAAAAGACCGAGAAATCTCTAGAAGCGCTGCGGGATCTGTCTAGCCCCCGTGCCCTGGTGATTCGCGATGGTGAACGGCGGCGCATACCGGGCCGCGAGGTGGTGCGGGGGGATCTACTGGTGCTGGCGGAGGGCGATCGCATTCCTGCCGATGCCCTGCTGCGCTGGTCTACCCACCTCACCGTCGATGAGTCGCTGCTGACTGGGGAATCGGTGCCCGTACGCAAGCGCGAATCGGCGAGCGAAACCCGGCTGTCCCGGCCCGGCGGCGACGATCTGCCCGCCGTCTTTTCCGGCACCCTGGTGGTGCAGGGCCAGGGCATTGCCGAGGTGGTGGCCACGGGGCTGCTGACGGAGATGGGCAAGATCGGCAGGGCGCTGCAAACCGTGGAGCCCGAAGACACCCGCCTACAAAAGGAAACTCGCCGGGTAGTGGGGCGGCTGACCTGGATTGCGATCGCCATCTGCGTGGCCGTCGTCGTCATCTACGGCGCTACCCGAGGTGACTGGCTGAACGGGGTGCTGGCGGGGCTGGCCCTGGCCATGGCGATCTTGCCCAACGAAATTCCGGTGGTGCTGACGATCTTTCTGGCCCTGGGGGCCTGGCGGTTTTCGCAGCAGCGGGTGCTGACCCGGCGGGTGCCCGTGGTGGAAACCCTGGGCTCGGCCACGGTGCTCTGCGTCGATAAGACCGGCACCCTGACCCAAAACCGGATGGCGGTGCAGCAGTTGTTTGTGGAGCGCGACGAGTTTGACCAGCCGCGCCCGGCCCTCTACGATGTCGATCTCCACGGGCGCGAGCCGCTGCCCGAGGCCTTTCACCGGCTGATCGAGTTTGGCATTTTGGCCAGCCGCCGCGACCCCTTCGACCCCATGGAGAAAGCGCTCCAGCAGGTGGGGGATGACTACCTGGCCACCACCGAACACCTCCACGGTGACTGGCAGATACGCCAGGAATATCCCCTGTCGCGGGAGCTGCTGGCTATGTCCTGCGTGTGGGAGTCGCCCCAGGGGGAGCTGACCGTGGCGGCGAAGGGTGCCCCGGAGGCGATCGCCGAACTCTGCCACTTTGACGGCGATCGCCAGCAGGCCCTCGCCATCCAAATCCAGGCCATGGCCGCCGAGGGGCTGCGGGTGTTGGGGGTGGCGCGGGGGCGCAAGGCGGCGGGCCACCCCCGCACCCACGACGCGGTGCTCGATGACTCTGACCCGCTGCCCGACAGCCAGCACGCCTTTGAGTTTGAGTTTGTCGGCCTGGTGGGCCTGGCTGACCCGGTGCGGCCCACGGTGGCCCCCGCGATCGCCGAGTGCTACCGGGCGGGCATTCGCGTGATTATGATTACCGGCGACTACCCCGCCACTGCCCGCACCATCGCCGAGCAGATCGGCCTCACCCCCACTACCGAGGTGCTCACCGGCCCAGAGCTAGATCAGCTCAGCCCCGAGCAACTCCAGAGCCGCATGGCCAGCGTGAATATCTTTGCCCGCGTGGTGCCGGAGCAGAAGCTGCAACTGGTCAACGCCCTCAAGCAGCGGGGCGAAATCGTCGCCATGACTGGGGATGGAGTCAACGATGCCCCCGCCCTCAAGGCCGCCCACATTGGCATTGCTATGGGCGAACGGGGCACCGACGTGGCCCGCGAAGCGGCGGATTTGGTGCTGCTCGACGACGACTTTTCCGCCATTGTGGCCTCGGTAACCCTGGGCCGCCGCATTTTCGACAACCTCAAAAAGGGCATGGCCTACACCCTGGCGGTGCACATCCCCATCGCCGGGATCTCGCTGATTCCGGTGATCTTCCAGTGGCCCCTGGTGCTGATGCCCATCCACATCGCCTTTTTGCACCTGATCATCGACCCCGCCTGCACCATTGTGTTTGAGGCCGAACCGGCGGAGGCAGACGTGATGCAGCGGCCCCCGCGCCCCCCTAGGGAACCCCTGTTTAGCCGCCGCACCCTGGGCCTGGTGTTGCTCCAGGGGCTGAGCGTGCTGGCGGTGCTGGTGGGGGTATTTGCGATCGCCTACTACCGGGGCCAGGGCGAGTTCGATGCCCGCACCCTGGCCTTTACCACGCTGATCATCGCCAACCTCAGCCTGATTCTCACCAACCGCTCCTGGTCGCGCCCGGCCCTGGCCACGTTGAACACGCCCAACCCGGCCCTCTGGTGGGTGCTAGGGGGCGGCGTGGTGTTTTTGGGGCTGATTCTCTATGTGCCGCTACTGCAAAATCTGTTTCGCTTTTCGACACTACACCCCGTTGACCTGGCGATCTGCGTCGGGGCAGGGGTGCTCAGCACCCTCTGGTTTGAGGTACTGAAGCTGTGGCCCCGCCAGGGCAAGAAGCGCTTTGGTTAGGGCTGACCCAGGGGATGCCGCAATGGGTGTCTGGGAGCTGGCGACCTGATGAGTGACGCCTGTTGTGGAACAAGATGTAGCGACGAATCGGTCAGTACAGATTTCCTCTATTGAATTCGAGGAAAAATTGGAAGGTATACGGATCTTGTCTGCCTATCTACCCCTGAGAGGGCTAATATGCAGATTATTCGCCGCCTATCTACCCCCTGGGGGTGATTATGCAGCAGATAATCTGCCTATCTACTCCATAGTAGGGTATAGGCAGATTAGAGCAGTCCAATAAGTTGTTATCTTGCTCCGCACAGAGATGTTGCACTCGTAGTTGAAGGTTGCTTGTTTGGAACCCGTCAGATTACGCAGGAATCTCTGAAATGTAGTTCTTCAGGGCGCTCCATGGGGTGAAAAGCTAAGATAAAGAGGTTAAGCCCAAGAAGACGAAATACTGAAGCTCAATGCCAGAACCAGCAAAACAGCAAAGCAACCCCTTTTCTACGGGAGGCGGTGGAGTAAATTTTGAAACACGGGTTCAAGCAGCCTTTACCGTTCTTATGCTGTCGGGTCGGCTTGCGCCCTGCCTACCACCATTTCCAATTACAAAAATAAAACTTCAAGGGCGCTATGCGGGTTTTAATACTGATGATTTTATCGTGTTTGCCAAGCAGCCAGAAACAGAGAGAGAAGTAAGGCTACTAGCTCAAATCAAGCACGACATTAGCATCACAGCGAAAGGTGCAACTTTTGCTGAAGTCATCCAAAGTACCTGGAATGATTTCAAGGACGAAAGTTTCAATCCTAGTACCGATGCTCTCGCTCTTGTCACAGGTCCTCTAAGCGCAACTGACATAAACGATGTGCGACCTATTCTGGAATGGGCAAGACACTCTGCAAATGAAGAAGAATTTTTTGCCAAAATTAATACTTCCAACTTTAGTAGTGATGCAAAAAGGAAAAAGTTGGAAGCGTTCAAGACGCACTTGAAGACGGCTAATGGTGAAACGGATGTTTCTGATAGTCAGTTCTGGGAATTCCTAAAAGCCTTTCATCTCATCGGTTATGATTTAGATACAGAGTCAGGGAGCACATTATCCTTACTTCATTCTCTAATTGCTCAATATTCAAATGAAGCTGCATCCTCTTTATGGACGAGAGTTGTTGATGCTGTTCAAGTTGCCAACCAAAATGCAGGAACTCTCACATTAGAGACTTTACCAGCAGACATCCGCACTTCATTTAGTACTGTTAGTTCCTCCAGCTGGTCATCAGATGTCACCAAATTTAAAGAACATAGTAACTATATTTTGGGTGGTATAAGGACTACTGTTGGTGGAGTTCATATTGAGCAACCGGATGTATTCTCTGAACTGCTCAGTTTGACTGAGACTTCTAGCTTCGTTTTTGTTGCCGGAGAGCGTGGTACTGGAAAATCTAGCTTGATACGAGAATTTTCAGACTATATAAGTAACAGTGCTCCTATATTCTGTCTGCGCACTGAGGACTTAGAGCAGTCCCATCTTGACAATGTTTTTTCAGCAATGGGCTTAAGAAGTTCACTTCGTGATATAGAAGCAGGCTTCGCTTTAATGCCCAAAAAATACTTAATCATTGAGTCGCTGGAAAAGCTACTTGAGTTAGAGAAAACCACAGCGTTTACAGACTTGCTTCAGTTACTAAGCAAGCATCAAGGTTGGACTGTGATTGCTACTGGTCGTGACTATGCGTATCAACAAATAATATTTAACTATCTTCAGCCTTTTGGAGTTAACTTTCAAACACTTACATTAAACGGTTTTAGTAATGATCAAGTTCAGAATCTATGCGGACGACTTGAACCCTTGCAAAAAATTTCTGAAAATCCGAAGTTGAAACCATTGCTAAAATCGCCGTTTTTTGCAGATTTAGCATACAGAGTTCTTCAAACTGGAACGGAATTTACGTCTCAGGATGGTGAAAAGGAGTTCCGCATTGCAGTCTGGCGAAATGTAATTGCTAAAGAACAAGATCGAGCAAATGGAATGCCGCTTAAGCGAAAGCAAGCATTCATCAATATCGCAGTCAGTCGAGCTAAGCAAATGGTCTATGGAGTTCCTGAAGCTGATTTCGATAGTGATGTAATATTCAAGCTCGAAGAAGATAACTTAGTTCGTCGCGATTCCACGAATAATCTTGTTAGTCCATCGCATGATGTTCTAGAGGACTGGGCGCTTGACCAATATATTGAGGATGCTTATCGAAAAGATTCAGGTAAAATACAAGATTTCCTTGATGCAATCGGTCATGAACCCGCAATAAACCGTGCATTTCGCTTGTGGCTTCATCAAAAGTTAAGGTGCGGCGAGAATGTTGATGATTTTGTGCGCTTTGTTCTTACTAGTCAAGATATCCAGAGCTATTGGCAGGATGAAACTATTGCTGCGATACTTCAAGGCGATAATCCAGATGAATTCCTCAGTTCTTTAAAAGATCAGCTTTTTTTAGACGATGGAAAACTTCTGAAACGTTTTTGCTTCATTCTCCGAATAGCTTGCCAAACACCAGATCAAATATTTACTTCCAAAGTCAAACAAAGTGATGATAGATCTTTGGTTGATACCTTACTTCTTAAACCCTATGGTCAAGGCTGGAAAGCCATGATTTGTTTTCTATTTGAAAACAGAGATTCTTTATTTGAGGGTTTAATACCACATGTAACAGCAGTCCTAAATAATTGGTCTTCTCTATTAAATTTAAATCAAGACCTATCATTACCAGTTCGTGAAGCAGGGTTACTAGCTCTTTACCTCTTAGCTCCTCTTAAGGAATCATACAGAGATGATGGCGACAGAAAAAAACTGCTTAGTATCATTATAAAAACCATTCCAGCAATACGCAAAGAATTTTTAAGACTTTTAGAAACTGATGTTTTTGTGGATAAAGCTGATGAACGATCGCGCCGACCACATTATGTTGAAGAATTTTGCAAAATGGCGTTTCAAGGAGTTGAAACCGCTTTCTTTTGCAAGTACGATCCAGATAGTCTAATCAAACTATCACGCTTTGAGTGGCTAATTAGAAAATCTAAGAAAGGGCGTAGTTACCGTTACAGTAGCACCATAGGAGTAAACCATTACTTTCACCTTCACGAGCATCGGTACGAGTTTTTCCCTGCTAGTGGAGCTAAAGGTTCATTCCAACACCTTTTACGTTTCCACCCAAGAAAAGGCTTAGACTTTATCTTGGAACTACTGAATATTGCAGCAGAAGAGTATGCTTATTCAGACTTAGATGCACCAGATCGCTATTCATCAACAGAACGCGATCCCTCTGAGCCAGTATTTGAACCATTGACTATCCAGTTAAATGATGGGACAAAAATTCAGCAGCATTACTCTGGTCGCCTATGGGGTGCATATCGTGGACATTCTGTAACTCCTTATTTGTTGCAGTCTGCTCTCATGGCACTTGAGAACTGGCTAATCGCATACGCAGAGTATTCTGAATCAGACCAGCTAGAGTGGCTATTCGACTACATTTTGCGAAATAGTAACTCTGTCATGCCTACAGCAGTTTTGGCTTCTGTAGCAACCGGTTTTCCTACAAAAGTTGGGAAATCTGCACTGCCACTTCTACAAACTGCTGAGTTGTATCATATGGATCGGAGCCGGATTGTTCATGAACGAGGTGGCAATGAAGCTAATTGGCATTCTGGTTTTCAAAGAGATGCACTGTCTGAACTTTACGCTGACGAGAGACGCACTGCTGCTTTGCGCTCGTGGCGAACGGAACATTTAGAGACGCTGATCGTACGTCTTCAGTTTTCAGAGTGCAGAAATGAGGCACTTGCTGCTATTGATCTGCTACGTGCATCTGAGCCTCAAGATGAAACGACAAGATTCCTCTTACATAGGATTGATAGTCGTGGTTGGAAACCTGTAGAGGATAAAGAGAATAATAGAATTATTTTTGAGCCTAAAGATTTAGAGCCTGACCTACAGGATATTCAGCAGCAAGCTCAAGAAAAGCTGCTAATACAAAACCGCTTCTCTGCGCTTTATGTTTGGGCAAGAAAAACCTTTGAACACGAACTGCTAGAGAATGAATACTATGCGACGTGGCATGAGGCACTTGCTGAGGCAAAAGAGCTATTTGAAGAACTCCAGTCCGGGGCTGTTGGTAATCTAGCAGCAATGTATTTTGGTGCTGTTGTCACTGCTGCTGCTATTTTTATTCGAGACTATTCAAGTGAACTGAATGAAGAAGATGCTTTGTGGTGTTCTAAATTCATAACTCAAGCAGTTACAGCGAATGCAGATTCAGACAATACAACTGCAATTGCAGATGCAACGGATCACGATGGGGCATCTGCTGCTGCATCTGTTCTTTCAATTTTGTTGGATTTTGCTTCTGAGGTTCAGGAGAAATTTCTTGTTAAAGAATTAATTGCTATTGCGCTAACACACATTAATGAAAATGTTCGGCATAAAGCAGCAGAGGGTGTCAGAAATCATCTTTGGCAAAGAGATTCTGAGTTTGCACAGAAATGTGTTATTGGAGCACTTGAGTATGCCCGTTTTGAGCAAGACCAAGATAACCGATTTGCAAAAAGACGAATATATAGCTTAGAGGGTGCTGATAGAGAGGCTGAGCTTACTAAGCTGCAAGAAAAGAAAGATGAATTCCGTAAACGATTTGCAAGCGGTGAGATTTTTAGCGAGCTTGAACAAATAACCCTTCAAACCTATAGCCATTGGTATCTTTTAAGCCCATGTTTGATGATGCCAGATGGCTCAAGAGAATCTAGTCATATCAAACTGTTGTCTAACATGCTGAATCTCTTCTTTGAATCTGAGCAGCAAGAACATACTCATAATTCTGAAAGAGAGGAGAACTTGGAAATTCATTACAAAATTAGACTCGCTTTCACAGAGCGTTTTGCAAAGCATGTATTCTGTCTGCAAGATTCAACTTTTCAACCCTATATCGAATCCCTAATAACAGGTTGCGATATGGCACCTGAATTCATTGATTATTTAGCTTTGCAAGTGGCTGTTATTGCCGAAAGAGCAAATAAGAAGGAAGTTTATTGGCAACTATGGAAAGAGCTATCGCCGAGATTGCAAGAGTTGGCTATCAGTCTTGCTGCCAGTGAATCTAGATCTAGGCATCAGGACAGCAGGCGAAAGTTAATTCGTAATATGTTACACGCTGATACGCCTTGGCAAAAAGTTGATTATGAGAATCAGGACGTTGTACTTGGGAAAGAGTTGCTACTTGAATTCGTCAAAAATGCTGGAACTAATCCAGATGTGTTTGAAGCATTAGCCTCACTTATGTATCACTTTCGCTCAATCTTCTTTGAGCCAGGAATACACATTCTCTCCAAACATCAAAGAGAACAAGGTGGAACTCGTCTATTTTCAGGGAGAAACACTGCGTTCTATTTGGAAAGAGCCATTCAATATTTTCTACAGGTCGATCAAGTGGGTCCTTTATCAAGAAATTTGCATGAGTCATGTTTGGTTCTGCTCAATGCAATTGTCGAAACTGCTTCTTCAAGAGCGTATTATCTCCGAGAACATCTTATTCGCTCTCGGAGAATACTGTGAGTCTAGCTTGAGTTTTACAAGTAACAGTTATTGTTGTAGAAATTATCTCCGATGTATATAGTGATTGGGGTGTTGGCGGGGAGAGCAAGATAACAAGTCGCTGCACCGGAACGCCGCGAGTTGGTTGGTTGAGTTGCAAAGGTTATCTATGTCCGGTGAGCTTGGTCGTTATCCAGGGTAAGCGCAAGAAAAATAGGACTGTGACATGCTAGGGGCCTTCTATCGCTGCGACCTTTAGTGAGTCCCCATGAGCCAAGGCTTTGCTC
>NZ_JAYFES010000071.1:0-342 GCF_055795045.1 Pseudanabaena sp. PCC 9330
CGCTGTAAGCAACGCAGATCCAGGGGCGCATGCCCAGGCGGTAGCTCAGTTCCCACTCACGACCCATGTAGCAGAAGACGCCGATGAGGAAGTGGAAGATTACCAACTGGTAGGGGCCACCGTTGTACAGCCACTCATCGAGGGAAGCGGCTTCCCAGATGGGGTAGAAGTGCAGGCCAATGGCGTTGGAGGAAGGCACAACCGCACCGGAGATGATGTTGTTGCCGTACATCAAAGAGCCAGCGACGGGCTCACGGATGCCGTCGATGTCGACGGGAGGTGCAGCGATGAACGCTACGACGAAGCAAGCGGTAGCAGCGAGCAGGGTGGGGATCATCAACA
>NZ_JAYFES010000072.1:0-95640 GCF_055795045.1 Pseudanabaena sp. PCC 9330
TTGCAATAAGTACAAATACGTAGTCATCAAACATAGGAGAATTAAGGGCTTTGAACAGCGTCTTATCCCTAGACTTACAAGACTGGGATGCACCCAGCCTGATAGCTGTCCGGTTGAGGTTTAGGTCACTGGCCTTATCGGAAAACTCATGACGCTTCATCTAATTCATGCAACAAAGCCCCTCAATGACAAAAATGTAGCGACGTAAAGAAATCTCTATTTCAATCCTGTCGAAGATGCCCAGTTTGATACAGATCATTAATCAGACGAGTAGTCCTTTGATCAATGCCTTGACCAAAGAGATGATAGCTTTCCCCAATAAAGCTTTCAGTAGGCAACACCATGCCTTGTGGAGTGTTGACAATAGGAATTTTCAAATGCTCGCTCAAAATAATATGTAGTTCTTCGGCGATCTCTTGTTCTCGTAAAAATGATGTCTCCGGAATGGGAGGGTAAGAGTAAATGACATCAATATTACGACTTTGACAAATAGAATAAAACCGATTTAGGCGCGCAATATTTGCGTGAATGACTTGGTAATTAAGATTCTGCTTATCAGGCAAAACATCTTGATTATTCGCTTCGTTAAAGGGTGGGGGTTGGTCTCGGTAGATAACTAAGTCACCATATTCATTAAAATCAGATTTATTGGGGTTCTCTTTACTAACATTAAACTTCTCGTGTAAAGACTGCCAAGGACTCTTAAGTCTAGCTTGACCAAAGGAATATCTAAGCTTGATACCTAACTGTTCTAATAGGCCTTTATCAAAGAGTAAACGCCAATGCCCTAGGGTTAAATATCTAACATTTTTGGGCCTCTGCTCAATCAAACTCATCAAAACTTGAAGATTAGCTTCGTCAGCCGGTACATTCAATTGATGGTATTCAAGAGCAAGAATGACCAGATCACCAGCCTCTGAATTTTTGAGGGCTTCGCTTAACATAAAGTTAAGTCTCAAGCCGCCAATTAGGCCTAAGTTAACAGGATGATAGTCAGTTTCTTTCTCAACCAATTCTGAATTGAGGCCAAAAAGAAGATTAGAGCCTCCTATAAATAGAACTCGTGGTGATGCAGCCTCTCTGAGGCGATCGTGTTTAATATGAGTTGAAAAATAGATAGCCGATCTTTCTTTAGGGCGATCATAAATCCCTATGAAAACTAGGAGTAAAATAGATTGCAAAACAAAAAAGTATGCAAGCCTAATTGAGAAATCTCGATTTTTTTTCATCGTCTCTAAAATTGAAAATAGATGAAAGTGCCTGAAGTTCGAGTTCCTAAAGTTAAAATTGAAACGATAAATCCTGTATAGGTTAGCCAGCGAAGTGGCGAAGCGACATCCATTTTTTCAAGTACATGGTCATGTTGCCTGCGAAACCATTCAAGCAATATAAACCCGGCTAATGTAGCTAGAACTGGAAAATAGTAAGGATCAGAGTACAAAAAAGTCAGCATGTATTGATAGTTATCCGACTGCCAAAACTCCGTAGAAATAGAGTGAAGAATTTCTAACGCCTCAACCAATGATGTTGACCTGAAAAAGATCCAAGTTATGCAAATCAAGGTGAAGGTTGTAAGCATCTTTACCAAAGCAAAAGGGCTTGGCAAAAGACCATCACCTCCTGGCAGTTCCGAAATATTTTTTTGCCGACTACCAAAGCACAAAGAAGGAATAACTAGCACACCACTGATTGTACCCCAAACACCAAAAGTCCAAGCGGCACCATGCCAAAAACCGCTGATAATGAATGTAAGCATAATGTTGTAAATCTGGTGTAGCTTGCCCCGTTGATTGCCTCCTAGAGGTATGTACACATAATCTCGAAACCAAGTCGACAATGATATGTGCCAGCGACGCCAAAATTCGGCAACACTTTGTGAGAAATAGGGATAAGCGAAGTTACGCATCAAGTGAATGTCGAATAACCTTGCCGTCCCAATTGCAATGTCTGAATAGCCTGAGAAGTCATGATAAATTTGAAATGCAAAACAAACTGTACCTAGCATTAAGACAGATCCTGAATACTGATCAGGTTGTCCATAAATGACATCAACAATCATCGCTAGATTGTCTGCCAAGACCATTTTCTTAAACAAGCCGACAAGTATTTGGCGTAAACCATCTTGAGCAGCTTCACTAGAGAAAGTTCTGGGCTTGAGAAACTGGCTTAGCAAGTTTGGCGCTCTTTCTATTGGCCCGGCTACAAGCTGAGGGAAAAAACTAACAAATGCTAGGTAATCAATAAAACTGGTGGCTGCATGTAGACGTCTTTGGTAAATATCAATCGTATAACTGAGAGTTTGAAATGTGTAAAAACTAATTCCTACCGGCAGAATTACACTTAAAGTAAATGGACTGACTTGGACGCCAAGACTAAGTGCTAGAGCGTTTAGATTATCCGAAAAAAAGTTAAAGTATTTAAAAAATCCTAGCAGGCCTAAGTTAAAAACTAAGCTAAGAATAAGCATTGCTTTTCTGCTTTTGGGAGAATTAGTTCGATCAATCCAAAAGCCAAGCAAGAAATCTGCTGCGCTGGAGGCAAACATCAAAAAGCAAAACCGCCAGTCCCACCAGCCATAAAATGTGTAGCTTGCTAGAGCTAGTAATATATTCTGAAGTTTTCGCGTTTGAAGAGTCCAGTACAGAATAAATACTAGACTTATAAATACTAAAAAAGTGAAGCTCGTAAAGGTCATTTCCTTGAAAACATCTTGTTTTGAATAACTATCTCACTGGTAATCTCTTGGCCAAAGCAATGGGTATGATATATCTTACAGAGATATCGGTGGCAGCCAACAGATCGTGGGCCATTATATTTGACACAAAATCAGCCTCAGACCGTACCATTCGCAACTGAGATGTATTATCTCCCAGGCAGCCCCCAACAACCAGTCCAGGAAACTGGGCATCAGCAAGATTTGCTCGACAGTGTTAAATAACCTGGATGAAGGAGGGGGGTGGGTGGACTATGGCGAATGAGCAGCATTTGGTGATACTGCGGCAGGGAGCCGAGGTCTGGAACCAGTGGCGAGAGGAGAATTTGAATCTACCCCCTAATCTGAGTAACGCCGACCTTTGTGGAGTCGACCTCCGAGGGTTCAACCTGAGTGAAGCCAAGCTCAGTGGAGCAGGCCTGTCGGGGACAAACTTGACAAGAGCCAATCTGACCATGGCTTTCCTATTCAAAGCTGACCTCCATGGAGCCAACCTGAGTCACGCTAGGCTAAGCGAAGCCAGTCTTGGTGAGGCCAACCTGAGTGGGATAAATCTCAGTGGAGCTAACCTGGTGAGGGCTAGACTGACAGGGGCCAACGTAAGCCATGCCGACCTCAGAAGAGCCAACCTTAACCGGGCAGAACTCTTCAATGCCGATCTTAGCGGGGCAAATCTCAGCGGAGCCAACCTAAGTGAAGCGACCGTTCTCAAAACTAACTTTACCAACACAACCCTCACCGGAGCCTGCATTGCAGACTGGCAGATCGGTTCATCCACAATGCTCAATAGCGTGAACTGCGACTACATCTATCGCACCATTGATGAGCAGGGGCAGTTCTCAGATCGCCTGCCAGTACACCCCAATAGCACCTTTGCCCATGGGGAGTTCACCCAGCGATTCCAGATTCTAGCCAGTGCCCTCGAAACCATAGACCTGACCTTTACTGACGGCATCGACTGGCAGGCCTTCTTTCGAGCCTTTGAGGATCTGCGATCGCAATACTCAGCCAGCGACCTCTCTATCCAGGGATTAGAGCGCAAGGCCGACAGCTTCATCGTTCGGTTAGAGGTGAACCAGGAGGCTGACAAAGCGGCGATCGAAACCCACGCCAAACAGCTCTATGCGGCCCAACTTCAGCTAATGGAAGCCCAGTATCGCCAGCAGCTCCACGCCAGGGACAGGGAGATTGAGATTTACAAGCAGCAGAGTACCGATTTACTCGAATTGGCTAAGCTGGCAGCCAGTAGACCAATCACGGTAGCAGCGACCGCCATGGTAAACAACACCGAAGGCCCCAAATACAACCTCCAGGGTGCTCAGTTTGGCGGGAGCTTTGCTGAGACTGTGCAGGGGGATCAAATTGGCGGCGCTATCCACAACTACGGAGCCAACCTCGACGAGATCAGCCGCCTGATCACAGCGCTCCGGGAACAGATTCAGACCTTTCCCCCCGACCAAAAAGACAATGCCCTCGACTTGATCGACGACATAGAAACTGACCTCAAAAAGCCCCAGCCTGACCCAGGCCGACTGGGGCGCAAACTAAAACAGCTTGCTGCTGCCGGATCCGCCGCTGCCACCCTCGCTGGCGGGGCCGCCACCTTCTCCGGCAACCTGAATGAGTTCACCACCCATATTTTGGATTTGACTGAAAAGCTCGGTGTACCAATCGAGCTAGTTCAGCCCAGGCAGAGAACCCCGTAGTCCTAAAACAAGTAAGAAGAGTGACCGTTTGCTGTGCCAATTCACTAACTGCTCTCAAAATAAGACGACACTGGTAGCCTCTACAGCCCTGGCGCATAAAATCGAGCGCTGCATCCGCCTCCAGCGGCCCTTCCGCCTCACCTACCAAGACGTCACCTGTGGAACTTCACCTTCACCACGCCAAAATCGCCACCTATGAAGACCGCTACTATCTGGAATGCTGGTGTGATGCCAAATCCGAGTCACATAACCCCAATTCCCAAAAGGCCAAACCGTAGGGGCAAACGGTTGTTTGCCCTGCTGAATCGGGGGTAGCCGCAGACCCACTCTGGAGTTGGGTAGATTGGTTGACAATTTGACGAGTGCAGCATATTGCCCATGGTCATGACGAAGGGCTAACGCAGTTGCTCACTGTCAGAGAATGCCCATATCGTTATTGACAGACTCCCCTGCCGCAGCTATTCAGTATCTGATTCATTCTCCTCCAGTTTGTCAGAACTGATCTTGCTGCGAAAACGTGGCCATTCTCGAGGAGTCGATAACGAAGGAGAATGTTCAGGATGTAATCCTAGATACAAATCACGCTGATTAATCAACCTACCCTGTGCTTGGGTAGAAATAAAAATGCACCTGCTTTCTAGCAGCTTTTGCAGTAGCAAGAAAAAATAGCGTCTCTAGGGTTCCGACTCTGCCATCCCGTATACAAGGGAAGGTCTGAGTGCTGGTCCGAGAGAGACAGATCAACGGTCTAAGCCGTTGATTTCACGGAGGGATAAAAGCCCGGGAGAGTTTGTGCTAATCGCACAGCTTTTCTGGGCTTTTGTTTTGGTTAACTATTTAGCCTAAGTCTTTAGAGATTTCTAAGCTTGGCCAACTAAGGTGTATCGCAGCTAGTTAAAACGGAGAATGATTCCATGGTTCCACCTATATCCGTAGAGCCCATTGATTTTAAGTTATCTACCGCGCCACCAGGCAGCCTTGATGTGCAATGGATTCATGGTTCGGTTTCGCCAAAGCATAATGCCGATCCAGATATTCAAATCCATTTCTATAACGAGCACACAGTGATCATGCGGCAAAACATGGCGGTGCATTATGAGGCACCGTTTATGTTTCTGCTATTCGGAAATGATCGAGCTATTTTGCTCGATACAGGCGCGACTCGGTCACCTGAGTTTTTTCCCCTTAGGCAAACCGTTGATGACTTAGTGACTCAGTGGCTGTCTAAGCATCCCCGCGACAACTACGGTCTAGTGGTGGCCCATACTCACCTGCACCGTGACCACTTCGAAGCTGACCCTCAGTTTTCAGATCGACGCAATACTGTGATTGTGGGAAAGACATTGGAAGCTACCATTCAGTTCTATGGATTCCAGAATTGGCCGCAGGATGAAGTCAGTTTTGACCTGGGCGGGCGATCGCTCAAGGTATTGGCAACACCAGGCCATGAAGAAGCTGAAGTTTCCATTTATGACCCCTACACTCATCTTTTATTCTCCGGAGACTTAGTATATCCCGGTCGCCTCTATATTCGAGACTGGCAGGCTTTTTCCGACAGCATTGAGCGCATGATTGCTTTTTGCAAAACTCATCCCATCAGCCACATTCTGGGATGCCACATTGAAATGTCAATCTACCCCAAATTAGACTATCTCATCCGCACCAGTTATCAGCCCTATGAAAGACCATTGCAAATGACAGTGAGTCAACTTCAGTCTATAGGGGATGCCATCGCCACTATAGACAATAAAGCTGGCATCCACATTTTTGATGACTACATCATCTACAACGGGCTGCCTGACCGATATTTCAGCTACGAAAACATGAATCCCGACGCTGAGCCGGGCGATTTGTGCTAACTCAAAGCGTTAAAAGTCAAAAAACGAAGATTCAGGCAATCAGCTTATGCCCTCATCTCAGAGCAACTATTCTTGCTCCTTTCAAAACTGAAATGCATGCTCATCCTTTGTTGTCGAATCTTCGGAAAGATTAGATTTTTTGAGGCAAATTGACCTTAGAGTTTCTACCTTACCACGCATATTAATAGCAATCTTAAGTTTGTAACACAAACAACAATTCAAGATTGATTTTTGGCTTATGGTTTTATGCATGGAAATGCTTATTACTTGACACAAGAAATGCGGAATAGATCACGATCTAAAAACATGGTTGCTTCCAGGGTATAAAGATTTTGGTTGGTGGCGAGAGGATAACATTTTCAACTTCCTGCTTACCTTATTTTTCGTGATTTAAGGTAGCTTCTTGTCTCACAGATTGCCATGTGTAGAATGGTTGCTAACATCTCCATATCCAATATCGTTGGTGATCTTTGTGGCATTTTCTTCTGGTCTTTGGGCGTAGTTCGTTTGTTTCTTTAGCTTTAGTTTTAGGAGGTTTTTGATGTTTAATGCGTTCTATCAGCTCAGTCGAAAGATGAAAGCTCTAGGTTTTTGTCTATTAATTTTAGTCAGTTGTGTAACAGTGGTTGCCTGTGCTGGGACTACTACCTCCACATCTGGTGCTGGAACTATTGTGGTTGCAACAGAAAATGATTATCCGCCCTATGATTTTTTGCGAGATGGGGAGCATGTGGGCTATAATCAGGCTCTTTTAGAGCTTGTGCAAGAGAGAATTCCCCAGACTATCGACCAGCAGGTTTTGCCATGGCAGGGTATTCTTACTGGGCTGGCTTCCGGGCAATATGGTCTCACCAATGCGGCAGTTGGCATAATAGAAGACCGGGTTGATAGCCTTGACTTCACGATGCCGATTTCAGAATTCACGCACTATTTTGTGAAACGAGTTGGGGATACATCAATCTCAAGTGTTGAAGATTTTTCTGGAAAACGTATTGGCGTTCAGCAGGGTGGTGTAACAGCTCAAGTTCTAGAGACTGCTGTGAATGAGCAGCTGGCTGCCATGGGATCAGCCCCAGCTCAGGCAGTCGAGTATGAGGCATTTTCTGAGGCCTATCAGGATTTAGAAAACCAGCGTCTGGATGCGGTGATCAACAACATCGTAGCTTTGTCAGAGTTAATTAGCGAGCGCCCTGAAACGTTTGAGCTAGGCACACAAGTGGGAAACAAAATGTATGCAGGTTGGGCTGTTAGAAAGGGAAATACTGAAGTTCTGGATCCTGTGAACGCCGCCCTGGCAGAGATCAAAGCAGAGGGATTAATGCAGCAACTTCAAGAAGAGTGGTTGAAGGTGAGTTTTGATGATCTGCCGGATCAACCTATGCTGCCGGGGGATGAGCCGATACCCGCAAATTAAAACATGGGCAATTGTAGTTGATGTGCATTTATGGATTGCACCTTAGACACATCACCAATGTTCAGCTTAGAGATCGAGTATTGCCATTGATAGAGTGATTAGGGTTGTTGTTGTGAACCTCTTGCTCATGAGAAGGTTCACAACAGCAGGCATTCAAACGAGTACTGGGTTGCAGAAATATCCCAACTATCGTTGCGCAGGTGTCTTATCTACACCAAGCCTCATGCTTGCGCGACGGTGAACAAATTTACGCCGTAAAGTATTAGCGCATTAGGCGCCATATCAGCACTAAGGCAAAGGGAAGTTCGTGGACAACGTAGCGTATTTATGGCAAGGATTTTGGATTACCTGTTTGTTCTCCTTAGTCGCAACCTGCATTGGCATTCCCTTGGGCTTGGCGGTTGCTATGATTCGAGTCCAGAAGATTTGGGTGATTGGGCCTTTGTTGGCGCTATACGTTAGCTTCTTTCGTGCGATTCCAGCTATCTTGTTGATTTTGCTACTCTATTTTGGATTTTCCTCTTTGGGGTTGCGGCTTGGAGCCTTTAATGCAGGAGTTATTGCTCTAGCGCTTAATCATTCGGCCTTTGTCAGTGAGATATTTCGTTCCGCTATCCTTAACTTCCCTCAAGAACAGGTCGAGGCAGCCCGATCTGTGGGTATGATTCCCAGCCAGGTTTTTTGGCGAATTATGCTGCCACAGATTTGGCGGGGAAGTTTACCGGCTCTAACAAATGAAATTACTCTCATGGTGAAGACTAGCCCAGCCATTGGTGTTATTGGCATCACAGATTTAACCCGGCGGGCGAGCCAATTGGCCGCCAGTAATTTTCAACCTATTCCGATGATGGTTGCGGCTACGCTACTGTATGTGGTTTTGCTGCTGCTGCTGTCGCGACTAGGGGGGTGGGCCGGAACGCGTCTGCAGGAGAAGTACGAACTGGTATGAACTTGCGCTTTGAAGTCGTTCTAGATAATTTTCCTCGGTTTCTGACTGGATTGTGGCATACGATGTGGCTCTCAGGGTTAGGAATGGCGGCGGCAATGGTGCTGGGGCTACTGCTGCTGATTCCGCTCATTGCCCCACGTCCTGTGTTTCGAAGCACTGCTCAAATCTTTGTCGATGCCGCCCGGTCGGTTCCGTTTTTGCTTCTGATTTACATGGCTTACTATGCTTTGCCTCAGTGGGGGTTGGCACTTGATCGATGGACAACGGCTTTAGTCACGATCGTGATGTACAACACCGCTTATGTTGCTGAAATTTTGCGATCGGCCTGGTTGAGTATCCCAAACGGTCAAACGGAGGCAGCTCAAGCTTTTGGCTTTAATGACTTTAGGCTGTTTAGGCGCATTATTGCACCTCAGGTGCTACTGCTCTCTGGGCCATTGTTGGGCAATCAGTTCATCCAGGTGGTGAAGGATTCTGCCTTTTTAGCGATGATTACAATTCCTGAGTTGACCTACGCAGCTCGGTCAATCCAGTCGCGCTATTTGGTACCGTTTGAGTCATTTTTTGTGGCTGCGCTGATGTATTGGCTGCTATGTGTCGTGATTGAGCTAGGTGTTCAATATGTTGAGAAAGTCAGAGACAATTATGTCAGATACTAGGGCTGCGATCGCCTCTCCCCCTGCTGTACAGGTTCTAGATCTATACAAGCAGTTTGGGGCGTTGCAAGTGCTTCAGGGCATAAACCTCAAAATTATGCCTGGTGAAACTGTTTGTTTGCTCGGCCCCAGCGGTTCAGGAAAGTCGACGCTGTTGCGCTGCATTAACTGGCTAGAACCCCCAACTCAGGGACAGGTAATTATCCACGGCACGCCGATTGGCCAACGGCAAGTTGGAAATCGTACGCTTCCGATGGCTACCCGCCAACTCTCTGAGATGCGCACCCGCATCAGTATGGTGTTTCAGCATTTCAACCTATGGCCTCATTTAAGTGTTTTAGAAAACATCACTGAGGCCCCGATTCATGTTCAAAAACGACCAAAACTTGAGGTTAAAGCCGAGGCTGAAGCTTTGCTTCAGAAGGTAGGGTTATATGAGAAGCGGCATGTTTACCCGGCTCGGCTGTCCGGTGGGCAAAAGCAGCGGGTGGCGATCGCCCGAGCTTTGGCCATGCGATCTGAAGTTATGCTACTCGATGAACCCACTAGCGCCCTCGACCCAGAGCTTGTGGGAGAAGTGCTTGACGTTATTCGCAGCCTCACTCAAGAAGGGATGACCCTAATTATCGCTACCCATGAGATGAAATTTGCTGAAGAAGTCGCTAACCGCATCGTGTTTATGGATCAAGGAAACATTATTGAAGAGACTAGTCCCCAAATTTTCTTTACGCGGCCCCAAACCGACAGAGCCAGGCAGTTTCTAGAGCGCTACGTCTACGCTTAGCACAGCTATAGGCTATACGTAGACCCTGATTTTTATTGTTTTTTGAGGAGTGATTCCTGTGACTACATTGCAATCGTCCCCAGTTACTATCCCTGCTCGTCAAGGAAAAGCAACCTATTTGTCCCAGGGGCAATCGATTAAAGTGACTAACTTGCAGGGTTCCCAGGTGGTCGATACCTGGGCTTTTAATGTTAGTGACCTCAAAGAATTAATGTCAATGGAGCATACTCGGGCGTTGATCGGCAAAATCATTCCAAAAGTTGGTGACACGCTCTATACCAATCACCGCCGTCCCATCCTCAGCCTGGTCGAAGACACCTCTCCCGGCATTCACGACACGTTAATTGCTGCGTGCGATCGCTATCGCTACGAACTGTTAGGAGTTCCCAATCACGATAATTGCGCCGACAACCTACATAAGGCTCTAGGCGAACTTTCGCTGATCCCACCCGAAGTTCCCAGTCCCTTAAACTTATTCATGAATATCCCTGTCACTAAAGGGTTATACACAGAATTTGTTGCTCCGGTCAGCCGACCTGGCGACTATGTTGTACTCAAAGCTGAAATGGACTGTATTGTGGCTTTCTCAGCCTGTCCTCAAGACATCGTGCCGGTCAATGGTGTCGATTGTCTACCTACCGATGTTCAGTTCGAGATATTTTGACGATGTGCCCGACTTAACCGGTTATAGCGTACATAAACAGTTCTATTTTCAGCTGCGACTGTATTTTGAGCAGATTCTAACCACTGGAGCGAGCTGGTGCCCTTGGCGACCTGGCAACTCTGGCTCGCCCTATACCTCGTGCAGAAGCTCATACCGAAAGAGCCACTTTTTCAAGCAAGCTATCCAATCGCAGCAGCGTGTTGAGCAATACATCGGCTCCCTGGCTGCATTGCTCAGGTGAAGTATATTCGTCTTCGGCATGGCTGATCCCAGCCTGACTGGGCACAAAAATCATTCCCATGGGGGTAATGCGGCCAATTTCTTGGGCATCGTGGATGGCTCGACTGGGCATGGAGTAATGGCTGAGTTGCAGACTGTCGCAAACAGCGGCAATGGTCGATTGGATGGTGGGACTGGCCAGCGTAGGATGCACGGCGTGCTGGGGCTGCATTTGAAGGGTGGTTTGGGTCGTCGATGCGATCGCCTGAATGCGATGCTGAAGATGATTCACCATTCTGTTGATCACCGCTAGGGATAGATCGCGCAGGTCAATGGTGAGGTCTACCCGGCCCGGCACAATGTTAGCCGCGTTGGGTTGCACCGTGAGATAGCCGACCGTGGCGACCTGATCGCCCGACGGGTTGGTGGCTACGTCGTGGACGGCGGCCACCAGGAGCGCTGCGGCGTAGAGAGCATCCTGGCGCAGGGGCATGGGAGTGGTGCCCGCATGGTTGGGCCGCCCGGTGATCACCACCTGGTAGCGATGCAGGCTGACAATGCCCTGCACGACGCCGATTTGGCGCTGTACCGATTCCAGCACGCCTCCCTGTTCGACATGGAGTTCTAGATAGGCGGCCAGATCTTGGGCGGTGCGGCGGGCGGTGGGGAGGGCGTCCCAGTCGCCGCCAATTCGCTGAAGGCAGGTTTGAATCGAGGTGCCGTCTAGCCGCCGAAAGGGCTCGGGGTCATTGAGGTGAAGGGTGCCCGCCATGGCTTTACTGCCGATCATTTCCCCTTCTTCGTCGGTAAAGACAATCACCTCAATGGGATGGTTGAGTCGCTGCCCCGCCTGGTGCAGGGTGGCGACCACTTCAATGCCCGCCAGCACTCCGAGGGCACCGTCGTAGCGGCCCCCGGCGGGTACCGTGTCAATGTGGGAGCCGGTGGCCAGGGCCGGCAATGATTTTTTGCCCGCGTACCGACCGATAATATTGCCCGCCGCATCGCGGGTGACGGTCATACCGGCCTCTACCATGGCGGCAGTGACCCACTGTCGGGCGGCCAAGTCATCCTCACTGTAGGCGATGCGCCGCACCCCACCCTCGGGCAGGCGACCAATGGTGGCTAGGGCATTGAGACGCTGCTGCAGGCGATCGCCATTAATCCGCAGAGAAGTAAGCACCGCCATACAGTCGACCTCAAAACATGCCGATTTATCCTGGTCAGAAAAGCCATCGGTTCACTGTTGCAACCGCTACCGATTCAATGGCTACCCACGGAGGAGTCACGCCTAAGACCTGCCCCCCGACCCTCAAAACCCGTCCTGTAACCTACCCGTCGCCGCTAAAACAGTGCAGGCTGAACAGCTGGATTAGCCTGCCCTTGTCTAAGATGCTGGCGTTCCCTTCGGTAGAGGTCATTAACCATGAAACTGATCGGCGTAGATATTGGGGGTACTTTTACCGATCTAATTTTGGCGGATGTGGCCCAGGCTCAGACCTGGATTCACAAGGTGCCCACCACCGTCGAGGATCCCTCGATCGGCATGATGGCGGGCATTGCCACCCTCTGCCAGATGGCCCAAACTGACTACGCCGCCATTGAGCACGTGCTGCACGGCACCACCATTGCCACCAACACCCTGCTCACCCACGACGGGGCTCGCACGGGCATGATCACGACCCAGGGCTACCGCGATATTGTGCACATTGGGCGGCATCAGCGGCCCCAGCACTACTCGATTATGCAGGATATTCCCTGGCAGGCCAGACCGTTGGTCAAACGGCGCGATCGCAAAGTGGTAGCCGAACGCCTCGACCCCAAAGGTCAAGAGCTGACCCCCCTCAACGAAGCCGAGGCTCGCGCTGCCATTCTCGAACTCAAGGCCGCCAGGGTAGAGTCGATCGCCATTTGCTTCCTCAATTCCTACTTTGACTCGCGCCACGAAGACCGAGTCGCCGCCCTGGCCCAAGAGCTATTTCCCGAGGCATTTATTACCACCAGTGCCAGCATCTTCCCGCAGTTTCGCGAGTTTGAGCGGTTTACCACCGCCTGCATCAATGCCTTTGTCGGCCCTAAGGTGAAGCGCTACATCGACAACCTCAGCCGCCGCCTAAAGGAGCAGTCAGTGCGGGGCGAGCTGCACATAATGCGCTCCAACGGCGGGGTGGCTACCGCCGAAGTGGCCGGAGAACAGCCCGTTACCCTGCTGCTGTCGGGGCTGGCGGCAGGGGTGCTGGGGGGTGCTGCCGCCGGAGAGCGGTCGAGCCGCGATCGCCTGATTACCTTTGACATGGGCGGCACCAGTACCGATATTGGCCTGGTGACCGAGCGGGGCTTTGCCGAGGCCACCGCCCGCGACACCTGGATCGCCGGTTACCCGGTGATGGTGCCGATGATCGACGTGCACACCATTGGGGCCGGGGGGGGCAGCATTGCCTACGTCGATGACGGCGGTGCCTTTCGGGTGGGGCCGCGCAGTGCCGGGGCCGAGCCGGGGCCGGTGTGCTACGCCAAGGGCGGCACCGAGGTCACCGTCACCGACGCCAACGTGGTGCTCAACCGCCTCGACCCCGAACACTTTTTGGGGGGCGAAATGGCCATCCATCCCGATCGCGCCTTTGCGGCGGTGCAGGCCCTGGCTGACCGAGTGGGGCTCGATCTTTACGAAACTGCGGCGGGCATTGTCACCATCGTCAACAACAATATGGCCAACGCCATTCGCTCCCGCACCATTCAAAAGGGGCAAGACCCGCGCCAGTTTGCCCTGGTGGCCCAGGGGGGGGCTGGGCCGCTCCACGCCGCTGAGGTAGCCCTCTCGCTGGGCATTCCCGAGGTGATTGTGCCCCGCTACCCCGGCATTACCTCCGCCATGGGGCTGCTCACCACTGACCTCAAGCACGACCTGATTCAAAACGAGTTTGTGCTCAGCAAGGCTCCTAACTTGGAAAAGCTCAACGCCGATCTGCGATCGCTAGAAGACCAGGTCAAAGCCCAGCTGCGGGCCGACGGCTTTAGCGACGACCAGATGACGCTGCAACGCTTTGCCGACTGTCGCTACGTGGGCCAGGGCTACGAGCTGCGGGCGCTGATTCCTAGCGGCGAGCTGGCAGAGGCCACCCTGCAACAGGTGTGGCAGCAGTTCCACGAGTTGCACACCGCCGAGTACGGCCACGCCTTCCCAGAGAATGTGGTGGAGCTGGTGACCCTGAGGGTGACGGGCACTGGCCCCATGCCCAAGCTGGCGGGGCTGCCCGTGCCCACCGAAGGCGACGTCAAAGATGCCTGGCTCAAAACGGCGGTCACCTACTTCCGCGTCAAGGGCCAGCTAGAGAAATACTCGACCAACTTCTTTGAGCGCGATCGCCTGCCCGTGGGCGGCGAGATCGAAGGGCCAGCGGTGATTTTTCAAAAAGACTCGACGATCTTGCTGCCGCCCCACAGCCACACCACGGTGGAAGCTAACGGCAACCTGTTGATTCGCCTGGCCGCAGAATCGGCGGTGGATCAGCGGGTCGCCATCGAGGCCGCCGTAGGCTGAGATCCGCTGCTGCTTGACCGCCCTAAACCAAACACCATTCCCCTACCTAACTTGCCATGACAGTCGCTTTACCCCAACCTCGCCAACTGCCCAAAATTGACCCCGTTACTGCCCAGGTAGTAGCCGGTGCCCTCAACGGCATCGCCCTTGAGATGGGCCACAAACTGGCCCGCATGTCCTACTCCAGCATCATCCGCGAGTCCGAAGACTTTGGAGCTGCCATTCTCGACGCCGATTGTCAGCAGTTAGCGGAATGCGCCTACAGCACGCCCTTGCAGCTGGGGCCAATTCCGGGCTACATGCGGGGGGTGCTTAAGGCCATGGCCGAAGACGGCGAAGAGTTCTACCCCGGCGATGTGATTCTGCACAACCACGCCTACTACGGGGCCTCCCACGGGCCAGACATCGGCATCGGCATTCCCATCTTTCGCGATGACGAGCTGATTGGCTATTCCTTCACCACCGCTCACCACTTAGATATTGGCTCGTCATCCCCCGGCAGCTGCGGCATTGTCGATGCCGTCGATGCCTTTGCCGAGGGGCTTCAGTTCAAGGCGGTCAAGCTCTACGAAAACGGGGTGAAAAACCGCCAGGTGTGGCGCATGCTGCGGCAAAACATTCGCAGCTCCCAGGTGGTAGTGGGGGATATCGAAGCCCAGGTGGCTGCCTGCCGAGTGGGGGAACAGCGGTTTTTGGAGCTAGTCGATCAGTACGGCCTCGACACCGTGCTCGCCGCCAGCGAAACCCTGATGACCTACTCTGAGCGGATGATGCGCCAGGCCATCGAGCGATTGCCCGACGGCACCTACTCGGCGGAGGGCTATATGGATGGCTTTCTCGACGACCCTGACCCGACTAAAAAAGACCTGAAAGTGGCGGTCACCGTCACCATCGACGGCAGCGACATGACCATCGACCTGGCGGGCACCTCACCCCAGATCGACGATCGCCCCATCAACATGCCCTTCGTCGGCACCGTGGACATTGCCATCTTTGTGACCCTGCGATCGGTGCTGCTCGACACTGCCCTGATGGAGTACGTGCCCCAAAACTCGGGCCTGACGCGGCCCATTCATATCACCGCCCCCAAGGGCTGTCTGGCCAACCCGATCTACCCTGCCCCGGTGATCGCCCGCTGCTGCCCTGGCAACGTCGTTGCCGACACCCTGATGAAAGCCCTGGCCCAGGTTGCCCCCCACAACGTCAGCGGCGGCATTGGCAATATCAAAGTCGCCTCCTACAGCGGTGCCCTCGACGAAGACTACTGGGTCTATATGGATATCACCGAGGGCAGCTATGGCGGTCGCTACGGCAAAGACGGCATGGATGGCGTCGATACCCTCTACGCCAACACCCGCAACAACCCGATCGAAGATATCGAGGCCCACCTGCCCCTGCGGGTGACCCGCTACGAGCTGATCGAAAACGCCAGCGGAGCCGGTCAGTGGCGCGGCGGCCTGGGCTCGATTCGCGACATTCAGTTTCTCACCCCAGGGCAAATGTCCCTAGAAGGGGAAGGAAACAAGTATGCTCCTTGGGGCATTTTTGGTGGCAATGACGGCACCCCCGGCGGGGTGCAGATCTTGAACCCGCTTGAAGGACGGGAAGACGATCTCCCCTCCAAGTTTCCCTGCCGCAAAACCCAGGTGGGCGATACCCTGCGTACCATTAGCCCCTGCGGCGGCGGCTACGGCAACCCTCTAGAACGCGACCCCGCCCGGGTGCTAGAGGATGTGCTGGATGGCTATGTCAGCCTGGAGGTGGCTCGGCGCGACTACAGCGTGGCGATCAATCCAGCCACGCTGACGGTAGATGCGGAGGAAACGGCGGCGCTGCGATCGCAGGTCGTGAATTAAGGGCTTGGATAGGCTGCCACCTTTAGCTAGGGATTTGTCACCCTAGCTAAAGGTGTATTGATATTTAGCCTTAAGTAGCTTAATGACGATTTGAGTTTCATACCGCATGATGCCCGTAACCGAGTTGAGCTTGGCATAAAACTCCAGTAGCTCTTTGTGGTCATCAAAATAAACGTCAACCACAATGTTGTGCCGACCAGCCGTAATCGCGACAAACTGCACTTCATCGATCGCCGCTAACTGCTCGGCCACGGGTTCAATCCAGCCATTCTCGATGAAGAGCTGAACGATGGCGACATGGGGAACACCAAAATATTTGGGGTTTGGCCAAGCCTGAATTTGAATTAAGTCTGACTGCAAGAGTCTCTGAACTCGATAGCGGGCGGTGGCATCGGGCACGTTGAGTTGCTTGGCAATGTCCTTATAGCTGATTCGCCCATCAACCTTCAGCAAGCCAATAATATCGCGGTCTAGATTGTCCAGGCTGACGGCAGCCGACAAACTCTGATCTGGTTGCGTCATAGGGATATTGCTGAAAAAACAAATTTAGCCGATTTTAATTCATCTCACAACAACCTCTCAAAAAAACATTGTGTTTGTATTAAAAGCAACGGTTTAGTTTTTATTTTTTCCTTAGCATTCATTCCCATAACAAGCTTTCCAAAACTGTTTTCGACGGGCGCAGTTTCAGCGGCCAATATTGCTGTGCAGCTAGGTTTTGTTACTTTAATTTTCTTGAGGCTTGTATGACTCGACAGTTAATTCGCAATGCCACTGTGCTGCCGTTTACGCCTCAGGCCGACGGCAATCTAGACTTAGCACCCAGGGTGGCCGATATTCTCCTGCAAGACGATCGAATTGTGGAAGTGGCTCCCCACATTGAAGCCACCGCTGACCATGTTTTAGATGCCACCAACCACCTGCTCGTGCCTGGGTTTGTGGATGCCCATACCCATTCAACCCTGGGCATTTTAGAAAAGTGCGGCTATGAGGCGCTGCCCCTAGAGCTGTGGATGTTGTATCTGCCGTCTGATCAGCCTTTGGACCCGCGCTTTCACTATTTGTGCGCTGCGATCGCCGGGTTAGAGGCCCTCAAAGCGGGCACCACCACCATTCAAGATGATCTGTATGCCCTGCCCTGCCAGTCGCCCGAGCAGTTTGCAGCGGTGGCCCAGGCCTATTTAGATGTGGGGCTGCGGGCTAGCCTATCGCTCCACGCCATCAACAAGCCGTTGCACCACACCATTCCCTATTTAGAGAGTTATCTCGATGCCGACCTTAAGCGTGAGCTAGAGCAGACCGAGTGGCTTACCGATGACGACTGGGTGGCGTTGTACCGTTCCATTCATCAAGAGTGGCACGGCAAAGCCGGTCGCATCACCACCATGCTGGCCCCCTCGGGAGCCCAGCGGGTCACCCCAGAGCTGATGCACCGCATTGCGGAATTGTCGGAAACCTACGACGTGCCGATTCACACCCACCTCTTAGAAACCCGCACCCAGGCGATTACGGGGCCAGAATTCTACGGTGAGTCGGTGGTAGCCTACGCCAAACGCCACGGCATTCTCACCCACCGCACCACCATTGCCCACGGCATTTGGCTCACCGATGCCGACATTGAGCTAATTGCCGAGGCGGGGGCCACGGTCGTCCACAACGTGGTTAGCAACCATCGGCTGTGCAGCGGCATTGCCCCAGTGCGCCAATTGTTGGATGCGGGGGTAAATGTCGCCATCGGCACCGACGGCACCGACTCGTTCAACCTGTTCAACGTGATCAAAATGGCAGGGATGGTGCATTCTGTGGCCGATGCCAACTATCGCCGCTATCCCCTTGCTCAAGATGTGCTGAAGTGGGCCACCGCTGGTGGAGCGCGGTCTACGCTGCTGCAAGACCAGGTGGGGGCGATCGCACCGGGTATGAAAGCTGACTTTGTGCTCTACGACCTCAATTCCATTAGCTTTACGCCCCTCAATCAGATTCCCATTCAGCTGGTGTATGCCGAACAGGGGCAGTCGGTGCGGCAGGTGTTTGTCGATGGCAAACTGGTCGTCGATCGCGGTCAGGTGTTGGGGGTCAATGAAGCCGACCTCCTAGCCGAACTGCGCGACAAGATGGAGACCTATCGCCCCTACCGCGAAGCCTGGCACCAGTGGAGCGCCAAAATGCGCCCGGCGATGGATCGCATGTATGACCAGGTGATGGCCCAGCCGTTTCCGGTGAATGGCTTTAGTGGTACCGCCGCTAGTCCGTCTCCCGTGGGCGCTTAGCCGTCGGGCAGGCCTAAATTTTCTCCTCAATCCGTTTGTGCCCTGTAAATTAGCTTTAACCTCCTATGAACCAACGACACAACCCTCTAATTACCAGCCGCGAGATGATGTTCAACGCCCTGTCCCGGCGGCGTTTTCTCCGCTATGCCTCGCTGGCGGCGGGGGCCGTGGCTACCACCAAGCTGGCCAGCTGCGCTGCTGGGCCAACCACCTCCGAAGCTGGTACCGCCGCCCCTACAGCCAGCGGCAGCGGCAAAACCCTGCGCATTCTGTCCTGGGCTGGGTACGACGAAGCGGATGTGATTGGCCCCTTCGAAGCCGCCACCGGAGCCAAGGTCGAGTTTAAGACCTACGTGGGCGGCGAGCAGATGCTCCAGTTCTTAAACCAGTCACCGGCGGGTACCTTTGACGGCATCATTTCGGATGGCGAATATGTGGTCAAGCTAATGGAACTGGGCGCGATCGCCCCCCTCGATACCGCCGATTTTGCCACGCTGTCAGACTACAACGCCGTCTATAAAGAGTTTGCTGGCTTTTACCAGGGCGATCAGATGATGGCGGTGGGCACCCGCTTTGGCAACTACGGCATTGCCTTTAACACCAAGTTTCTCAAACCCGAGGAAGTGACCAGTTGGGAGGTGCTGGCCCGTCCCGATTTGCAGGGTAAGGTGGGCTTTTTCGACTGGTACCTGCCCAACATGGGCAATGCCAGTCTGGCCCTCTTCCCCGACAACCCCAACCCCTACGACCTGACCGACGAACAGTTGGTGCAGGTGAAAGAATGGCTGATCAAGATTAAACCCAATGTAGCCCTGATTACGCCCAACATTCAAGACATTACCAACGCCTTTATTAACGAAAGCATTGCCGCTGGGCCGGTGGGCGACTGGCTGATTCAAAATGCGATCGCCGATGGCCACGATAACTTTGCCGCCGTCGTACCCCAGGAAGGGTCGATTCGCTGGAGCGAAGGGGCTACCCTCTGTGCCGGTAGCCAAAACCCCGAATTGGCGCTGGAGTGGGTGAAATATATGAGTACCCCAGAGGCCCAGGCCCGCATTGCCAACGCCAATGCTTACAAAGGGTTGGCCCCCAACACCAAGGCCCCTGACCACATGAGCGCCGATGAGAAGCAACTACTCGGTTATGTTCCTGACCCCAATAACTCAGGCAAACTGCTGGTCGACTCTCAGCTAGAGCGTTCCCGCGCCCGTCAGCTGCCCGTCAACCAGCCCGAGCAGGTTTGGCAAGACTACTACAACGAGTTTAAGACCAGCTAAGCCTTGATTGTTAAGGCTTGTAGGGTGTGATAGCCCCTGGGGTGCCGTACCGCAGCGGCCTTACCACACCCTACCCCTGGATTTCTTGCCGTCCACCGACTTAAACCATGAGCCACGCCTCAATTACTCAGATTGCTGATCAGACCATCTTAGCCCCACCCACCCCAGGCACCACCACCGATCTAGAGTTGTGTCAGATCGCTAAGTGCTATGGCCAGCAGCAGGTGCTGCACAACATCAATCTCAGCGTCAAAGCGGGAGAATTTGTGGCCATTATGGGGCCAAGTGGCTGTGGTAAAACTACCCTGCTGCATATCATTGCCGGGCTAGAGGGGATTTCGACCGGAGCAGTGCGACTGCGGGGCCAAGATATCACTCGCCTGCCCGTTAACCAGCGCAATACCCCCATGGTGTGGCAGCACTTTGCTCTGTTTCCCCACCTGACCGTGCGCCAAAACATTGCCTTTGGCCTCACCCTGGGCAAGCATCGCCAGCGGGAGATTGCCCCCAAGGTGCAGACCATGGCCGGGCTGATGCACTTAGAAGAGCTGCTCGATCGCCGCATTAGCCAGCTCAGCGGTGGTCAAAAACAGCGGGTGGCCATTGCCCGTGCCTTGATCACCGAACCCCCGATTTTGCTCTTAGATGAACCGATGAGCGCCCTCGACCCCCACCTGCGGGTGCGGATGCAGGGGGAGCTCAAGCGATTGCAGCAAACCTTGGGCATTGCCTTTATCTATGTCACCCACAACCAAAACGAAGCCTTTTCCATGGCCGATCGCATTGTGGTGATGAACCAGGGCCGCATTGAACAGGTGGGCACCCCCGCCGAGATCTACACCCAGCCCGCCACCCACTTTGTCGCCGAATTTGTCGGCAACAACAATTTGTTTGATGGCACGGTAACCGAGGCCAATGCCACCACCGTGACGGTGCAATGTCCCCAGGGCAAGATCTATGCCCATTCTGAGCAAAACCATGCCCCCGGCGATCGGGTGACTGCGGTGGTGCCCGCCGACAGGCTGCGGCTGACCTCCCAACCTGTTCCTGCCCAAAATATCATCCAGGCCAGCTTGCGAGGCCGCGAGTTCATGGGCTCCCAGGTGATTTATTGGCTAGAGACGGCGACCGGGTACGAAGTCAAGGTGATGCGTCAGGAAGCCTTTAGCGACGGCCTAGCCCTGCCCATCAACGCCGAGTTGTATCTGGCTTGGGATACCGAAGACACGGTGCTGTTAGGGGAGCGAGGGTAGAACATCATGCAAATTCCGATTGCTCGCCCCCAGGCCAGTTGGACCCCCGACCAATCTAGCCAGCTAAAGTATTTTTGCCTGATGCCCGTGGTGCTATACGACAGCATTTTCTTTTTGCTGCCGCTGGTGTTTTTAATTTGGATTGGGTTTTGGTCCGTAGAAAATTACCAGGCCGTACCGGGTTTTTCGATCGCTAATTACAGCGATATTTTCGGTCAATTTTTTAGCCGGTCTCGCTATGCCTATGCCATTGCCCAGTCGGTGTGGGTGTCTGCCACCACCACCCTGCTGGGGTTGCTGCTGTGCTATCCCTTTGCCCTGGGGCTGGTGTTTTTAGTACCAGCACGGCTGCAGCGGTTTGCCCTAGTGCTGGCGATCGCCCCCTTTTGGACAAGCTACATTCTGCGACTTTATGCCTGGCAAACGGTGATTAACACTAACGGGCTGCTAAATACAGTCCTGCTGCACCTGGGCTGGATTGATGCCCCCTTGCAGATTATTTTTACTCAGATGGGCACGCGCATTGGGCTGCTGCACTACCTAGCCCCCATCATGATTTTGATTCTTTATTTGGTGCTGCGAAACATCGATCAAACGCTGCTCAGGGCCTCTGAGAACTTGGGGGCCACCCTTTGGCAGAGCTTTTGGCGGGTGCTGGTGCCCCTCAGCAGGCCAGGGATCGTGTACTGCGCTGTGTTCGGATCGATTATTAGCCTGGGGGATGTGCTCTCTGGAATTGTGCTGGGGGGTGGCACCGGCAAATCGCTTTTGGGGTCGTTTCCCCTGTTTTCGACCGTCATTTTGAATGAATACGCCGCCTCCACTAATTTGCCCCGCACCTCTGCCCTAGCTACCCTGCTGATTGCCATCATGGTGATGATTTTGGTGCTGGGTCTGCGATTTGCGGCGGTAGATGAGTAGGGACAACGCTTTTGATTTCTGTGACTCTATACGTTAGACAACAGCCCTATGACCCGACAACATCAGTCTTGGTTTCGGCGATCGCTGGCGGCGGGTGGCTGGGCATATTTGGCCCTGGGCTATGGCTTGCTCATGCTGCCGATTCTGACCCTAGTGGTTTTTTCCTTTGAATCATCCCGGTTTCCTACCCTGCCCTGGACAGGCTGGACCTGGGACTGGTATCAGCAGTTGTTGAGCGATGGCAAGTTGTTGCAGGCGCTACGGGCCAGTTTGCTAGTGTCGCCCTTAGCCGCTGGAATTGCCACCATCCTCGGTTTCTTTGCCGCCTATGCCCTCAACCGCTTTGAGTTTCACGGCAAAAAGGTGCTCACCATTCTGCTCATCGTGCCGATTTTGGTGCCGCCGCTGATCTTAGGAGTGGCCTTTTTAGGGCTACTTTCTCGCATCAACTTACAAGGTCATCTCCACAGCATTTTGCTCTGCCACGTGGTGATTTTGATTCCTACGGCGATCGCCCTGATTACCCTGCGACTGATGCAGATGCCCAAAGCGATCGAGCAAGCCGCCTGGAACTTGGGCGCTACCGAATGGCAAGCCCTATGGCGCGTTGTTCTGCCCTGGTCCATACCGGGTATTGCCGGAGCGTTTCTGCTGGCGTTTACCTTTTCCTTTGACGAGTTTGTCATTGCCTGGTTTGTTTCTGGCTTTGAACCCACTTTGCCCGTGTCGATCTACAACTTTCTGGGCTCTAATTTGTCCCCCGCGCTCAATGCCGTTGGCACGATTGTGTTTTTGATGTCGGTGCTACTGCTCATCGGCGTAGAGCTTTTGCTGCTGCCCATGCTCCTGACTCAGCCCACCAAATCTGAGCCTTAGCCAGGGCCTTTAGTTAACCTCTCATTGTCAACTTTAGTGTGATTCTAGAAACCACCATGACCCCACAGCGCTATCTGATTAAACAAGCCACCGTGCTGCCCTTTACCCGCACCGCCGATGGCAGCTTAGACCTCGAACCTCGCATACAAGATGTGCTGATTGAGGGCGATCGCATTGTTCAAGTGGCCGATGCCTTAGACATCGATGAATCAACGGCCACGGTGATTGATGCCCGTAAGCAACTGCTGATTCCCGGCTTTGTCAATGCCCATGCTCACTCAGTCGAGATCTTAGAAAAAGGCCGCTACGAAGCGATGCCCCTAGAAGTCTGGATGCTCTACACCTATCCTCCCCTCAAGCAGCAGCACCTGAGCCCTCGCCTGTGCTATTTGCGCACCCTGCTGGGGGCCTTAGAAATGGTGAAATCAGGTGCTACTACCATCCAAGACGACCTGATTGAATTGCCTTACATTACTCCAGAAATTTTTGCCGCCGTCGCCCAGGCCTACCGAGATATTGGTCTGCGAGTTAGCCTGACCCACCATGTCATCAATTTGCCCCTCTACAAGACCATTCCCTACTTAGAAGACTTTTTGCCCAGTGACCTGCGGCAAGATATCGATGCCATGGCGGGCCTTTCAGACGACGAGTGGCTAAGCCTATTCAAAGACTTTTACGCCGATTGGCACGGCAAAGATGGCCTGATTACCCTGGCCCTGGCCCCATCGGCTCCCCAGCGGGTCACCCCAGAGCTGATGCATCAAATCGGGGAGCTGTCGGAGACCTTTGATCTACCGATTCACACCCACATGCTAGAAACTAAGACCCAGGCGGTGACCGGGCCAGAGTTTTATGGGGCTGGGGAATCAGTGGTCAGCCATGCCAAGCGCCACGGCATTTTGACCCATCGCACCGCCATTGCCCACGGCATTTGGCTCACCGATCGCGATGTCGAACTGATTGCCGAGGCCGGGGCGACGGTGATTCATAACGTGGTCAGCAACCACCGACTGTGCAGCGGCATTGCCCCCATCCGTCAGCTGATGGATGCTGGGGTCAACATAGCCCTGGGCTCTGACGGCATGAGCTCTAACGATTCATTCAATATGTTTGACGTGCTGAAGATGGCCGGACAGGTACATTCCGTTACCCATCCCGATTATTCTCGCTATCCTCGCGCTAAGGATGTGCTGAAGTGGGGTACCTATGGCGGGGCTCGCTCCGCCCTACTGCAAGACCAGGTGGGGGCGATCGCGCCGGGCCTAAAAGCCGACTTAGTGCTTTACGATCTCAACAGCACCAGCTTTATTCCCCGAGGCGACCTGCCCATTCACCTGGTCTATGCTGAGCATGGTCAGTCCATTCGCAAAGTCTTTATTAACGGCAAGCTGGTCGTGGCCGATGGCACGGTGCTAACCGTCGATGAATCGGCCCTACTGGCAGAATTACAAGACCTGCTAGGGGAGTACGAGGCGGAACGATCCGAAATTTATCGCCAGGCCGAACGACTGCTGCCCGCCATTGAAATGACCTACCAAAAAGCGATGGCCCAGCCGCTGCCCATCGAGCGCTTTACCCACATTGAAAAGGGGTAAGGCTCTAACCCTAACTTGCAGGTGGCCCTGGGGTTGCATGTGTCTGCCGATCAGCCCCATCGGCCCCAGGGGTTCGTCGCTGCAAGATAGAACAGAGCCGGATCGCGTGAAACGGTAGCTGATCTGGGCCAGGGCTGACGCAGCATCGGGCGGCCTGATCGCCTGCGGCTATTACAAGCTCAGCTCCGCCGCCCTTGGCCCCATTCGCGACAAAATTATTGACGAGCCTGACGCATTTGCCCAGGGGCTCAAAGACTTGGAGGCCGCCGGTTTTTCCTTTAGCGACGAGGACAAACTGACTAAAATGCCGCGCGGCTACGACGCCCCTACCGAGCACGACTACGCCGACTATATCAAGCTCAAAAGTTTCGTCACCCTGGTGCATCTCGGTCGCGAAGCGTGGCTCGATGGCGACATTGTGGACTACGCCAAAAGCTGCGCTTCCCTGCTAGAGTTTGGCCGCCTTTAAGCAGGCGGGTCAGCGCTGGTGCGCCGCCCTAGGCAATGACGCATTCTATGGCTAATATCAAATCCGAGTCCCATAACCCCGATTCCCAAAAGGCCAATCCGTAGGGGCAAACGGTTGTTTGCCCTGCTGAATCGGGGGCAACCAAGGAGGATTTGGTATAAGGAATTGTTTTGCCATGATCAAAACCGAAAATTTTGAGCAAGTAGAGGTGACCTCAGCCCAGCAGCTGCGGCAGTGGCTGAAGGAAAACCACACCCAACCAGAGAGCATTTGGCTAGTGACCTACAAAAAGCACATGGGCGAAAAATACGTCTCTGTGCAAGACATTCTCGATGAGGTGCTCTGCTTTGGCTGGGTAGACGGCATTCGTCGCCAGCTTGATGGCGATCGCACCATGCAGATGATCTCGCCCCGCCAGGCGCAGCACTGGGCCAAGAGCTATAAAGACAGGGCCGAAAACCTGATCAAAACCGGAAAAATGCACCCGGCTGGGCTAGAAGCGATCGCCCAATCAAAGCGCAATGGTCTGTGGAATTTCATGGACGATGTCGATGCCCTGATCATGCCCGAAGACCTAATTGCAGCGCTGGCCTCCCACCCGTCCGCCAAAGAAATCTTCGAGAATTCTGCCCCGTCCTACCGCCGCAACGTGCTGCGCTGGATCAAGCTGGCCAAGACCCCAGCCACCCGCGCCAAACGCATCGAAAAAACCGCAGTTCTATCGGCTCAAAACCAGAAAGTTCCGCAAATGTAGGTGATTTTCCCGACGATTTCACGGAGATATTGCCCCGTTCAATCAGGCGATCGCCCTCGGTCGTTGTCTGAGTCATCTTCATGCTGCCTACCGCAACCCAACTCAGTTGCAGGGCTACCCGTTCAGGAACGCCTTGAGTTATCGATCGAGTCTCAGCAGTGTTTGCCGGTTGACTGGGGGCATCAGCCGTTAGATAGGTGGCCTTTAAGGACTGGATGCGGGTATTTTCAAGGTGCCAAATTTGGGCGACCAAAACTCCCCACGACTCTGGAAAAAAGCGACCTCCTTACATTTTCCCCGGCGATGGTCAAGGATTGAGCAGCGCAGCATGACTTTGTCTTGGCCGTCTTTGGTGTAGGCATAGCGCTCCAGCAGGGCACCACACACAGGGCAGGGATGATCGGTAAACATCTCGGAGTTGAGGGCCTGGCGCTGGGCCTGGGGCAGCTCGTAGCGTTTGGCCTTGGCATTCCAAAACATGACGGTGCCGCAGCCGGGGCCTGAGCACTTGAGAAAGTGCTTAGCCTTCATTTTCTTGGAACGGGAGGGCAGTTTAGTCATCGCCTCGCCGCAGGTGGGGCATTTCGTTTTGGTCGGTTGTCCATTAGGCCTGGCTCTGGTGACGGGCGATCGCTCCGCTGGCATCGCTCCCGGTGTCGGGGGATGCTCGGCAAAGGTCGGCAGGGAGAGCAGTTGGGACTTCGCCTGGGCGATCGCCAGAGCAAAGTAGCCCCGATGCCAGTCGAGCAGGTAGGCCTGCCACTCTTGGTCGCCCGTGGCGATCGCATCTAAAGCCGTCTCCATCTGGGCGGTAAACTCTGGCTGAATCAGGTCGGGCAGCAGCTTCTCCAGGGCTCCGTCTAGCTCCAGTCCCAATGCGGTGGGCTGGAGCTTGCCCTGGTGCAACTCCACATATTCCCTCTCCCGCAGAGTTTTGATGGTCGGGGCGTAGGTGCTGGGGCGGCCAATCCCCTTTTGCTCCATCAGCTTCACCAGCTTCGGTTCGCTGTAGCGAGGCGGCGGCTGGGTCTGCTTGGCATCGGCCTGGGCCTGGTCGAGCTGGAGCGGTTGCCCCTGGGTCAGCGCAGGCAACACCGCATCGGCGCTGAGGTTGTTCCAGTAGCGGGTGTAGCCGGCAAATTCAAGCACCTGGCCGCGGGCTTCCCAGTAGGCGTCGCCCGATTGGGTGACGATGCGAGTTTTGCGCAGGCGCGCCGGGGCACACTGCGAGGCCACCGCCCGGTTCCAAATCAGCTCGTAGAGGCGGGCCTGTTCGGCAGAAAGTTCGCGCTGGAGCTGCTGGGGCAGGTGATTGACATCGGTGGGGCGAATCGCCTCGTGGGCTTCCTGAGATCCTTTAATCGCCCGGTGGCGGGTGGTTTGGCGGGGCAGGTTGGTGGGGTCGTGCTGCTCTAGGTACTGGCGCACCGACTCGCAAAATGGGGCCGAGAGCGTAATCGAGTCGGTGCGCATGTAGGTGATGTGGCCCTTTTCGTAGAGGGCCTGGGCCACCTTCATGGTGTGCTCGGGGCTGAAGTGCAGTTTGGAGCCCGCCGCCTGCTGGAGAGTGGAGGTGACGAAGGGGGGCGGGGGCGATTGGCTGGTCTGCTTGCCTTCGATCTGGAGGACGTGGTGGGGGTGGTTCTGGGCGATCGCCACCAGCCCGTCCGCCCGCTCCTGGGTGGTCACCCGTTCCGACTCGTTCTCGGTGCCCTTATCTTCTGCATCCTTGGCAGGTTTCCGCTGGGGCTTGGGGCTGCTGCGATAGAAGGCTTTGAACCCCTCGCCGTAGGTGACCCAGACGCTCCAGTAGTCTTGGGGCACAAAGGCCTGAATGGCCCGCTCCCGAACGCAGAGCAAATGCAGAGTGGCGCTCTGCACCCGGCCCATGGATTTTGCGCCGTTGTTTAGGGGCCAGACCACGTGGCGGCTGCCCTTGTAGCCCACCAGCTTATCGAGGCAGTCGCGGGCGCGACCGGCGGCGACCAGGCTTTGGTCGAGGGTGCGGGGACGGGCGATCGCCGCCCGCACCGCCTGAGCCGTAATTTCGCTATAGACCACCCGCCGAGGATGCTTCAGGTTGAGCGCCTGCTGGAGGTGCCAGCCAATGGTTTCGCCTTCGCGATCGGGGTCGGTGGCAATGTAGACGCAGTCGGCGGCTTTGACCGCTTGGCGCAGTTCGGCCAGCACTTTTTTGGCCCGATCATCGCGGGGCTGGTAGCGGCAGTCGATGGAGTTGGCCCCCAGGTCAAAGCCGAGGGCATCTTCGCCGTCGTTGGCGAGTTCACGCACGTGGCCCATGCTGGCCTTGATCACCCAGCCCGAACCCAAAATTTGCCCCAGCTTCTTTACCTTGCCAGGGCTTTCGATCAGCAGCAAATTGGTCATGGTGGCCTCAATGGGCGATCGCCGGTACAAACGCACTAGCTTAATAGTACGCCTGAACTTAAGAATTTCACCACTTTGATTCTCGTCACCCTAGCTATGCATGGTTCTGAATTAAGGCTCTTGGCGATTCGAGAGGGTTGATTGCAGCTTGTGGCAGTGAGACTCACCCTAGCTACCGTCTCCGCCGAGTAGGGTATGGATCGCCGCCGCTGCCGCTTCCCCGGTGCGCACGGCACCATCAAAGAAACCCGGCCAGCGATCGGCCATTTCTGTACCGGCCCAGTGAATGCGCCCCACCGGGGCGGTCAGCGCTTCGCCATAGCTCGTCCATACCCCCGGTGGCATGAAGGCGGCATAGCCCCCGCCCACCCAGGGGTTACTGGGCCAGTCCACTTCGTCGTAGGTAGTTGGCGAAAGGGCTTCTGGCCCAAAGTAGGCCGCCAGATCGCTCAAGATAGCCGCCCGGCGGTCGGCCTGCCCCAGCGATCGCCAAGCTAGGTAGCGATCGCCCACTACAAAGGCAGCCATTACCCCAACGCCGGTTTCGGGGTCAGAGCTATCGGCACACAGCTCAATCCATGGGCAGTTGCCGATCGCCAGCCCCGCTAGCCCCCGCTCTCGCCAAAAGGGCCGGTCGTAGGAGACCAGCACCTTGGCGCAGCAGCCCATCGGCACGCGCTGGGTCAACTGGGCTCGCACTGGGGGCAGGGGCGGCTCGTAGTGAATTCGACCCGCCAGATGGGGGGGCATGGCCACCACGGCGTACTGGGCAGCGAAGTGGCCCTGGGTGGTTTCCACCTCAACCCCGGTCTCATGCTGGTTGATTCGCAGCACGGGTTCCCCCAGGCGAATGGTCTCGCCCAGCTCCGCCGCCAGCTTGGCTGGCATCTGACCCGCCCCACCGCAGATCAGCTCGGCCTCGGGGTACTCGGCCTGGGAGGCGCAGGTGTGCCCCCAGAGCACGTGCAGCAGCGAGACTTGACCCGGTTCGGCAGGGCCAAGAAAGCCCACCGTTCGCGCCATGTAAGCAAAGTACCAGTGCCCAAACGCTGTTGTGGTATTGGCGTCGATCCACTGGGCGAAGGTCTGGCTGTCTAGGGCTTGGGTGTGTTCGTTGCGGCGGGGATGGCCGGGGGGCAGGGTTTTAGCCAGCGCTTCAAACCGCTCCCAGGCGGTCATCGCATCCTGCCATTCGGCCTCGCTGACCTGGGGAGGTTCGCCTTCGGGGAAGCCCTCAAAGAAGCCGTCAAACTCGTAGCGATCGCCATCGAACACCAGCACTTTTTTACCCTCAACGGCAAAGGGAAAGCGGCGAACGCCATACTCATCCAGCAGCGCCAAAAATCGATCCTGAGTTGGCCCGACCCACTGTCCGCCAAAGTCGATCCACTGGCCAGAGGGCAACCGCCGACCCACCATTCGACCGCCCAGGGTCTGCTGAGCTTCGATCACCAGCACGCTGTGCCCGGCCCGATAGAGATTGCGGGCCGCGACCAGCCCCGACAGCCCGGCCCCCACCACAATGCAGTCATAGATAGTTGGCATAGAGTCACCTCTGCTGTGGGACAAGATTACTCAGACATCCTTATAGACCACAGCACTTTAGCCTGCCCAGACCAAAATCAGATCAGTCGATAATGCCGTTTCTCGTTAAAGGCGATCGCCCTTGGTCACCAGCATTATTCCAGCTTTAGCTAAAGCTAGAATTTTCCGCCACAGCTAGAGCTGAAGGTGCAGTAGCATGGCAATCAAGAGACTGACCCGATTGACCCACTGTGCTTGAACTACTTGGGGAACCGCTATGTCTGATCGCTGGCCGCCGCTGAGTCTGGATGATTGGCAAGACACCTGCACCACTCTGCACCTGTGGACGCAGATTGTGGGCAAGATTCGCCTGGTGCAAACGCCGTGGATCAACCACTCGTGGCATGTGCCGCTGTACCTGACGGCGCGGGGGCTGACGACGGGCACCATACCCCACGATGACCAGATTTTTCAGATCGACTTTGATTTTTTTGACCACCAGCTGCGCATCGTCACCAGTGCAGGGTTGGAGCGAACGGTGGCGCTGCAACCGCGCACGGTGGCAGATTTTTACCAGGCGGTGATGGCGGCCCTGGGGGAATTGAATATTCCCGTGCGCATCCACACCACGCCGAATGAAATTCCAGACGCGATCCCTTTCGAGCAGGATGACATCCATGGGGCCTACGACGCCGAGGCGGCCCAGCGGTTTTGGCGGGTGCTGTTGCAGTCTGACCGAGTTTTTCGCGAGTTTCGCTCTTACTTTTGCGGCAAGGTCAGCCCGGTGCATTTTTTCTGGGGCAGTTTTGATCTGGCGGTGACGCGGTTTTCGGGGCGGTCTGCGCCACCGCATCCGGGGGGTGTGCCCAACCTGCCGGATGATGTGGCTCAGGAGGCCTACTGTCAGGAAGTCAGCAGTGCTGGGTTTTGGCCGGGTACTGGCCTGGGCTACCCGGCGTTTTATTCCTACGCCTACCCAACGCCAGAGGGGTTCAAGGATGCGATCGTGCAGCCGGAGGCGGCATTTTTCCATGAGGGATTGGGGGAGTTTGTCTTGCCCTACGAGGCGGTGCGCGAGGCGGCTGACCCTGACCAGGCGCTGCTGGGGTTTCTGCACAGTACCTACGAGGCGGCAGCTGAACTGGCGGGGTGGGATGTCGCTGGGCTGAAGCAGACTTGGTTTAAGTGAGGGTGGTTTGTAGGTAGCGGTCTATGGTGTTGCGCTAAGTTGAAGGGAATCTGTGTAATCGGGCTCAAAGTTAGAAAGCTGAGTATACTGAATCTTCTACCTTATAGCCCTCATAAGGATATTAGGTTCCCAGGTTTTTCACGTAATCTGCTGCATCTCCTGATGAGGTTGGATCGATCTAAAACTAATGCTGTAACTCAAACTTACTGTAGTTGAATAGTGCTTCGGTTCGCACCGCTCAAGCTAGACAAGTCGGCCCATTGATGAATATTACGCGGGCATGAGTACAACTTTCTACCTTCCACGCAGCCTTGCAGGTGAAGGCAAAATATATACTGAAATAGAGTTGCTCGCCGCTTCGAATCACGTCGTTGTATTGGCCGAACCCGGCGGTGGAAAAACTGAGTTGATGGGTAGTCTTGCTCAACAGTTGGGTACAACAGCCGTTACAGCAAGCAAATTCGCGTACGTAAGAGTAAGGACAAACAACAGCCCGCTGGTGATTGACGCATTTGATGAGCTGTCAAAAGTTGACCACTCAGGCATCTACCAACTTCTTGCCAAAGCTGAAGCGGCCAACCCAACCCACGTTTACTTGTCAAGCCGATCTAGTGAGTGGGATAACGCTGCAACAAACGCATTCGAAGACTTTTTGAAATATCCACCTCTGGTAGTCAGGCTATGCGAGTTTGATGAAGCGGAACAGCGAGCGATCTTTGATCATCATCTGGCGGGGGAGGAGTTCACAGCTTTCTATGCCGAGGTTGCTCGATTTAATTTAGAAGCGCTTCTCCCAAATCCTCAGTTTCTTAAACTGTTTGCTGATGCATATGTCGGGAGCGAAAGACACTTCACCGACAGACGATCAATATTTGCACAAGCGGTTGAACATCTGGCTAAGGAAGCAAACCCTAATGTGGCGAGGAGCAATCCGGCACTTTCGACCACTCAAAAAGTTAACATAGCATCAGAAGTTTTTACCAAGCTTTTGTTGTCCGGTGCAGAAGGTGTCTGCACCAGTGAAGCCACCGAAAATCGGATGTATCCATTGCTTGAGTCATTATTTGATGGTGACACTCCAGTTGACGCAATCTTAGCAACCCGTCTTTTCAAGCTGGGCGATAGTGTGGAGCAGCATCGCCCAGTTCACAGGATTGTCGCTGAATACTGTGCAGCAGACTATCTCACCAAGCGGATAGCAGATCTAGCAGACCCTCTGACGCTATCCAAGTGCCTGCCTGTTATTGCTCCAAACTCTACAGTGCGGGATGAACTGCGGGGTCTGCTGGGTTGGATGGCAGCGCTAGGTAACAAACCTATCGAGGAATCTGTGATTGAACTTGACCCTTATGCAGTACTAGCGAACGGCGATTCTTCCCAGCTTGAGCCTTCGTCGAAACGCCTGCTTGTGAACCAACTTAAAGAAATTGAGACACAAGATCCTTACTTTCGAAGAGGCGATTCCTGGCGTCGGTTCAGCGTTGCAGGATTCTTTACCCAAGATGTTGTAGAAGAGATTAAACCTCTTCTCACATCTGGAAGTGACGGACACTTGCGTGATCTCCTCCTTGAGCTTTTAGCAGGATTACCAGCAATTGAACTGTTGAGAGATGAGTTGCGCCATCTCACTCTAATGCCGACTGAAAGCGAAAACACTCGTTTTTTGGCGAATAGGTGTTTGCTCGATATCGACGGTGATGATCATTGCTCTAACTTAGACATTCTTATTTCTGAAGCGAGTAATACTTCTCTAAGCATTGTGGCCGAAGCCATCGAAACTCTAGGCCCGGAAACATTTGAGCGAACTTATCTTTCAGAATTTCTTCGGATTTGCTCAAAGCTTTATCCAAGCCACCAAGAACAATATGAGCGGGCAATGGGTGATCGCTACTTCCTGAAAAAGTTCATCAAAGGGCTAGACTTTACGACTATTGAGTGGCTCTTAGACGAATTGACCAAAGACTTGATATGCACATGTGGAAAGAAACCTTATAGATGTGACTGCCGAAACGGTATAAGCAAAATCGTAGGGTCAATGTTGGATCGCTACTTCGAATTGGCGACACCCCCTTTTGATCTACTACGGCTTTGGCAATGGTTCAGAAACCTAAACTTCCATGAGCAACCAGGCATAGACCAAAGTAAGTCAGTTCAGGTACTTCAAGAAGATGATGAACTGCGCCAAGGCATTATTGCTCATGTTTTTGTAAGGCTAACTGACCGTGACGAGATTTCTACCCAGATTAATAAGTTCGATTGGCACTCCCACTCCCATGCTGGCCTTCATTTTCGAGAAAACGACTATAAATTTATAGTCGATCTGGCGTTTGAAACTGACAACCCAGACTTGTGGGTAAATTTCATATCTGGGCATCAGTACTATCAAAACCAGGGAACGCGAGGCCCAAACGACTTGCGGCGTCATATGCGTGAACAAGCACTGGAAAAACCCTTATTTATGCGAGAGTGGGCCAAAATAAACAGGGCTAGAGCGCAAACATTCGCCCAAGATAGACGTATTTGGCATGATAGACGTACTCGAAAGATCAATCGCCGTCGCAGAAAAGAAGACGAAATACGGGCAGCGAACATCAAGTATGTTCAAGATAACCGAGAGCTTGTCGAAGGCGGCCGTCATTGGAATTGCTTGGTTCGCTTTGCAGAGCTTGTGCTTACAGCACCAGATAAAATTGAACAAGAGTTTGGTAATGAGGCAATCGTTCGGAATGCACTCAAAAACTGTCTCGACTTCATAGCTCCGTACGTTCCCGAACTGTTTGAACTTGCGGAACTACAGTGTGCCTCGCAGTATCATCATTCAGAGCTGATACTTTATGCAGCTTGCTTAGAGATCATGCGTTTTCAAGGTACCTTAGAAGAGGTTGATCTTCACCTTCTCAGAGCACTGCGTACTAACATAAGCATGAGCTATGGAGCAGTCTCTGCTGAAGAACGTGATGCCCTATTCAAGGAAGTCGACCGCTTAATCTTTCCTGATAGTGATAGTGCCGAGAATTTTCTCCAACAGTACGTTGAGCCGCAACTAGCAAAGTTGGGATGTGTACATCCTGAAGTTTGGTTGTTAAATAGCGAGGAAATCTTTGGTAATTTTCGTGCCACGCTATCAATTGAATGGCTTAAACTTTTTCAGGAATTGGAGCTTGGGCCACTAAACACGCTTTTCGAAATGGCTGCTCAGCATGGTAATCGAGATGACCTAAAAGAAATTATTTCAAAGCGTTGTGAAGAGCTTTTGGCCGACTGGC
Organism: Pseudanabaena sp. PCC 9330; assembly: GCF_055795045.1. NCBI lineage: Bacteria > Bacillati > Cyanobacteriota > Cyanophyceae > Pseudanabaenales > Pseudanabaenaceae > Pseudanabaena > Pseudanabaena sp. PCC 9330. The sequence goes on from NZ_JAYFES010000072.1 coordinate 34,147, forward strand.
CTAACCCTACTGGAAGTGAAGAGATAGAAAGGAAGCGCACTTTCTGGTTAGTACGCGCATGGTACTTTCTCGACGACGCGCCTGAAACATACTGGGACTGGCTCAAAGCAGATAAAAACACTGTGCTTATACTTTACGAGCGATCTGGGCGAATGAGCCCTGGTACTCATGCCTATTGGCCAAAACTCACATCAATCAAGGTAGAAGCTATTCTAGATGCCTTTATTGAAAAATGGCCTAAGGTAGATCTGCCGAGTCACTGGGGAACGGGAAGTCCTAAAGAAGAGAACGCATACCGCTTCTTGACCGAAATAATTTGGTTAATTAACTCAGATGATCCCGATGATGCTATCCCTGTTCTCGAACGGCTTCTTGCTGATTTGCGCTTCGCTGACTTACACAATAGTCTGAAGAGCATACATGCTAGTCAAGTACGAAATAAAGCACTCAGGGATTTTGAGCCGCCAACACCAGAGGAAATAGTGAATCTTCTGGATCGTGATGCAGTGGTCACTGTAGAAGGCTTGCGGCAACTTGTTGTCGAAGAACTTCAGTACTTCCAGAGAGCTATTGATGGCGGAGAGTTCAACTCCGCAAATCGCTTTTATGAGAAAGGTGATCGATTAGGCGAAGTGCGGTCTACGGAAATTATTGCTGAGCGTCTCAGTTGGAGGCTTGAGCCGCAAGGCATTTCTGTCGTGAAGGAGCATGAGCTAAAAGACGCAAACCGGAGCGATTTCACAGTCACCAAAATGATTGGCGGTGAAAGACGATTGCTTGTTACAGAGGTTAAAGGGCAGTGGCACAACGAGCTATACACAGCTGCGGCCGCCCAACTGCATGAACGCTACTCAATACACCCAGACGCAGAGCAACAGGGCATTTTCCTCGTAATTTGGTTTGGCGCAGATGAGAAGGTTGCTGGACGTAAAGCACACGGTATCGTGAGTGCTCAGGAACTTAGAATCAGCATTGAGGCAAGCCTACCGCAAGCGCTCAGAGGGCTGATTGATGTGTTTGTTTTGGATGTGTCCAAACCCAAATAGAATTTTTTGTCAACACATTCCGCGCCGGTAGGCCACCGCATACCCCGGCACCTCAAGCTGCGCCACGCCCTGCTCATCCGCCACCGGCGCCGCCCCCGCTAGTCGCAGCGGAATCTCCCCCGCCCACACCGGCAATTCATGCATCGATCGGGGGGCCAGTGCGTACCTTAACCAAGGCTTCAGCGATCGGCAGGGCCAGCACCAGGGTACCGGCCAATGAGGTTGTTCCATATAGTCAATCAAGTTGATAGATGCGCTTTTCCGTCAGACAGAGGGCAATCCCTTTTTCGTAATAGGCCGCTTCGTTGATAAACACGGGATACACCGTGGCGTTGCCTCGATAGGGAATGACCTCCTGCCCAAAGGTGAGAAATAGCGGCTCCCCCGGCCCCAGGGGCGCATAGTCTCGGCGCTGGGGATGGATCATCGCCAGGAGATTTCCTTCGCCATCTCTGGGATAGTCGAGGACATCAACGTACTGGTAGAGCGTAAGTGCTGTAGGCGGCCCGACTAACGTCGAGCCAAGGTTGTGGTGCTCCAGGTAATCGAGGGTGGTCTGCACAATCGCCTTAGTTTTTTGAAAGAGTTGGGCGTCTAAAGTGCCATGGGCAACGGGGCCAACTTCAATGCCCAAGCGGTGGGGAGCCAGCGATCGCAGCGAATCATGTTGGCGGCCAGACCCCTCAGAGCTGTATAGCTTCACCTCTGGATGCACTCTGCTGATGTAGGCCGCGAGCCCCAGGGTAAAGCCCGAAAGGCTGTCGAGAATGAGCATGACTCCAGCGTTTGAGGTAGTGCTATGCAGGTCAATGACAAAATCGACGGGCTGCTGCCCCCTAGGGCCAAACTGCTCGCGCAGGGCTGCGGCCCGCTGCCATTCATACCCCATGCCACCCAGTTGAGCCGGAGTGCCAAAGGATCTGTTTAAGTCGTGGTCAATGTAGCGGCGATTGGCAGCGATCGCCTCGGGGTTGCCCAGCACCGTCAGTGTTCCAAAACTTGACCGTCGCACGAGGTCGGGCCGGGCTGCAAAAGTTTTGATGGCATAAACCCCAATCAGTTCGTTGCCGTGGGTGCCCCCTACGATCAAAACGCGGTTAATTTTGTCCATGGGTTTGTCCGTGAATAGCTGACCGAATGAGAGCAGCTTAACGGGATACACCATGATAAAATCGTCATCATCAACATTACACCATGATTTTTTAGTCATAGTGGCTATGGCCTTTGCGGATTGGCACGACTTAGACTTTCGGCAGCTTAAGTACGCGATCGCCGTCAAAGAGCATCGAGGATTCATTCAGGCGGCGATCGCCCTGGATCTTGATCAGGGCTTTTTAAGCCGACAAATCCAGCGTCTAGAGACCAAGCTGGGGTTCAAACTGTTCGATCGCTCGACCCGCCCTCTAGGGGTCACCGAGGCTGGGGACGACTTTTTAGTCAAGGCTGAGCAACTTTTGAGCCAGGCTCAGCGAGCTGTCACCTTAGGGCAAGCCACCCAGGCAGGCCAGCGGGGCAGTCTCACTGTCGGCATCAATACGTCGATTGCCAACAGTCATCTGCCTGCGATCGTTCAGGCGTTTTGTCAGCAGTTTCCCCAGGTCAAGTTAACGCTCCACGAGTTGGCCTCCTACGATCAGATCAGGCAATTGAACAGCGCCCAGATTGACGTAGGCTGCTTCCATCGACATAATCTGGCGGCTCTACCCGAGGAAGATCGCAAAGGTTTCGAGGTAACCTCCATTGCCGACGAGCCGTTGGTGCTAGTTTTGCCCGCACAACACCCAGCAGCCCGGCGATCGCAGGTGCCACTGTCCTGTTTAAATAGCGCAAATTTTGTGCTGCCGCCCAGCACAAAGCTCTTTGGTCTACGGGGGCAGATTGACGAACTTTTAAAGCACAATCACTGCACCCCCACCATTGTTCAAGAAGCAGCCTGGATCACAACCGTGTTGAGCCTCGTGGCCGGAGGCGTTGGAGTATCTCTACTGCCCGCCAACGTAACTCAACTCCAGCGCCAAGGGGTAGTCTATCGCCCCATTCAGGAGCCCTCCCCACGGTTGGAAATCGTAGCTGTGTGGTCATCGAGCAATTCGTCAGCGACCCTAAAAAACTTTCTCGCTGTGATCAAGTCGCTCAATCTTTAGCCAGCGGGTCAAACCTAAAAGCAATAGGCCATTGGGGTTCAAATGGGTACATATGGCCTTTATTGTTTTGGCAAAAGCTATGAATATGCCCCTAGAATCTGTAACTAAAGTGGGGAGGGAAGGTTCATTACTCAGGAAAGAGAGATTCCCTTTTCTCCAGCGATCGCCTCAATTTTTTCTAGCACCGAGTCAACTTGGGCAAGATGTTCTTGCACCCGTTGATCATTCAAAAGCGACTTCCGCCTGCGAATACTCTTCAACCGAGTGTAGATGCGCTCTTGAACCGGAACAGTCGTCATGATAATTCCAGAATTATCGTCATTGCGCTGAGGCTGGGTTGCTGGCATGATAATTCCGGAATTATCAACCAGGTCGCCAGGTTCTATCCATTGAGACTGTTCAACGTATTTCAGCTGATCAATCTTTTCCTTAAGCTGGGTCTTGGTGGCTGTCTTGCTAAACTCGATCAACGCCGCTTGATGATGTTCCGGTGTTCGGTTAATCAAAGTGGCGCTGGTAGGGCTAATCTCACCAGAGCGCACCGCCTCAATGATTTGAGAATTGAGGTTTAGCAGTGGCAGGCGATTAGAGACAAAACTGCTGACCTTCAGGCCAAACTCTTCTAGAACTGCCTCGATGATGGCCACCTTGTCACCATTGGCTTCAACCAGCTCAGCACCATCTCCCCTCGATTGATAGTTTTTGATCGATATCAAGAATTGCTTGACTTCTTCAAAGGTTTGGCCCAGCCTAAGCTTGAGCAGACTGAGGATAGAATCTGTCTCCTCAATAGCGCTAATCTCTTCGCTCAAAAGATGGGCAATCAGGGCAACTTCGAGCGCCGTTTCATCGCTCATCTCAACTACCATAGCCGGGATAAAGTCAATCTTGAGTTCTGTACAACAGCGCCATCGCCGTTCTCCACTAATGGTTTCATAAAGGCCATCGGCGGCGCGGCGCACCAAAATCGGCTCCAAGACTTGACCATGTTTTTGAATAGAGTCTCGCAGCTTAGCCAGCTTTTCGGGGTCGAAATAGCGCCGGGGTTGCTTCAGGTTGTCGGGCAGGCGCAAAGCCAATATCTGAGAAACCGGAATTTGAATAAATCCGGATTCGCCAGATCCATTGGCCTGAGACAGTTTGAGCCGATCAATTTCGGCCCTAAGCCGATCTAACTCTTCTTCTTTCTGCGCCTCGACGGCTTGCTCAAACATACTGGTCATGGGACGTCTGCTATTTCTTGCCATTAGTTCTCTCCTACCGTTGCTTGGGTGATGGCGACTGCAATGTCTTTGTAGATCTCATTGATGGGTTCTTTGGGCCGATAGATTCCCAGCGGCAAACCCACAGCAGCAGCATTGGCGATATAGGCGCTATCTCTAATCGTGGGGAATAGAGATATTTTCATCTGGTTAAGAATGGCGGGTAAGCTCTCTACCCCTTCAAGCTGAGATAGACCTAGGTTGTCTCGGTGCATGGCCCGATCTTTGAAACCGTTGGGGACAACCCCTAAGATTTCTGGCGTTGGCTTTAGTCGTAGATCTCGACGAGTTTCGTAAATCCAGTTCAGCAATTTTGCTAAGGCGTCGATATCTTTGTCTTCTGGCTTTAGGGTGAGCAAAATGTGGGTAGACGCGGCCAGGGCAACAGTGTGCACCTGTTCAATGGTGCCGGGACAGTCAAAAATAATCACGTCATGGGGTAGAGGGTGATCCTCTAATTTGTCAGCGAGGAGATATTCACCCCGCTTTGTCAGCACTAAGCGCTGAGATGTTTCGGTAAGAATCAGCCCACCCAAGCAGGCGTCAATGCCTGGGATAACGTCCTGCCACACTGGATTGAGGGGATAATCGCCAGAAAATTCTGGTCTTAAGACATAATCGACGGTTTCATCGGCGTTGAGCGGATCTTCCAGGCCACAAAACAGGGTTAAGGATCCATTTGGATCGCAGCCAAATAGGGCAACTTTTTTGCCCATGCCAGCTAGTTGGTAGGCAAGATTCACTGCCAGCGTGGTCTTACCGACACCACCGCTGTTTGACATGATGGCAATTCGTTTTTGCAGCATGGTTGATTTGCCTGGGTAGCGTAGCCTGCCCCTATAGTATTAGGCGCAGGCTGATAATTCCAGCGTTTAGCGAGAAAAGTGCCATCTTTATCCTTAAAGTGGCCCACTTTCCCCTCCTGGGAGGGGCAGGGGTGGGTCTACCCTAGACATAAGCATCTTCGCTAAAGAAAGTAGCACCATCGCCGTGTGCGATTGACCCACCCCGCCCTCCGGGCACCCCTCCCAAGAGGGGAGATGACCCACTTTTCCGCTGCATGTGGTTCAATCGAACTGACGTTTTTGGGGCGGTTTAGCTATGGAACGACGTGATAATTCTGGAATTATCACAGTCTTTGGGGATATGGGCATTAGGACTGGCTAGATTCCTAGGCAGAAAAGTGTTCTCAGGAAAGTACAGTTATCTCACAGAGCTATAGCTTGCTCGGGGCAATGGATACTAAGACATCCAGGCTGTAAAAGTACTGATCAGCGACTTCTAGCTTAAAACCACCCAATAGTAGACACAGCCACAGCTGCACTAGGGGCCATCCCAATTGCTCTCGGAGCTGTAAAAGGTAAATTGGCTGAGGATGAGTTTGGAACCAGGTGGTAATTTCAGCCACCCAATCCTGCACTCGCTCCTCATGGGCCACGGCCAGGGCTGCTGACTTTTGCTCCGCTTGCTCCACCTGGTCTAGCATCTTCAGAATGTTTTCTTTTGGTACTGCCCCTACAACCGTCTCTTCATCTGCCTTCGGGTGTGTAGTCTTAGCTTTATGTCTTCGTTTCGCTGGGGCCGTTAACTCAGAAAGATCTACGTGCTGTGTCTGCCGAACGAGGCCCTGCAACCAATCACTCGGCAGAGCCGGATCTTGGGGGTCATGGGTATTCTCCCAATCGTCTAGTAGCGATTGAGCCTTAGACCAGTGCAGCTCAGCCAATTGCTCGATCGCCCTCCCCCCGAGCTGAAGTTGGTCTTGAATCGCTAATTGAGCCCAAAAAGGTTCAATCTGTTGCCACAGAGATTGAACGTCTGCCAGCAACGGATTTTCGGCGGCATCTTCTAGAACTAATTCCAACTCTAGTTCCAGCTGCTTAAAATTCATTGGCCTTCCTCAGCAATCAAATGAGGTTTGAGCGGGCAGTTTTTAATGGGGCATTCTGCAGGCTCTAGGCGAATTTCAGGCTCAAATTTTATAATCCCATATCGTTCACGCAGGTTTTTTAGCACATCCATCAAGTATTCTTGGATCTTTTGGTTTCGCATCCCCGCGCAATGAATGGGAGTTATATCTAGCAAATGCTGCTCCCCTTCCCACACAGAAACCGATATGGCATGTAGAGGGGCATCTTGGCGCTTTTGGCGATAGAGGTATAGGTAGGCAACTGGCTTGAGTGCGATCGCGATAGAAATGGTTTCAGTAGCCTGGCCAGACTGATTTTCTTCTACAGATTGGCGATAGGTGCTGCGGCGAGAGGCATTGTTGTCGCGGCGGTTGCGGTAGTGCGATCGCCGACGATGACAACGGCTTTCTTCCCAGCATCCGTCACCCTGGGCACCGTGCAGATGGCGAGCCTCTTCGACAGACAGTTGGGCACAGTGAAGACATTGCGGGTTAATTCGTCTAGGCATGGCCCTGGTGCATTTTGCAACTAGGAAAGCAACCGGTTCAAAGTCCACCTGAGAGACTGTGATCTCCACAAATAGAGTTGATCACGAGTCTCAGTCTAAATTTAGACATACCTATCACTAGGTTGTGTAATTTTTAGTGTAAGTAGCTTCTTTTTATTATAAGTCAGTACTATCCCTAGATCGAAGGAAATGTTGGGCAGCGTGAACAGCATCAACAGCGTAAGAGCATTTACTTACACTAAAAATTACACAACGATAAAGTTGCTACCCCAAGCCAAGGCAAAGATCTGGCTCTGCAAACCTACGGGCATAGCTGAGTCGCCGTCAACGCGGTACTGCATTGATGGGCGTCAACCCTGGTTAACAAAATGACGGCAGCGGCTGTGAACCACAATTCACCACTGCCGAAGATCCTTTCTTCGACCACAATGAACGACCGACACTTTCATCTAGCAAAATTTTTTAGCTAGCCAGGCGCTGCCAAAGGCGAGAGATCTCAGCCAGCAGAATCTGAATATTTTGAGTGAAGGCGCGGTGCTCGGTGCTATTGGAGTCGCGATCGCGGCGCATTTCTGCCAGTTGCTCGTCAAGGCTCTGCCGCCAGGCCACGCGATCGGCCCTAGCCTCTTCGAGCAGGGTTTCAAATCGCTGGCTGTGTTCTTCGTGCAGGGCGTCAAATCGAACTCGGTCGATCCCCTGATTATGGGCGTTGTCTTCGATACGCACAGCGAGGTCAGCCCGAGTGGAGCTGGTGGCTTCTTCGGTATCGATGACGATTTCTTCAGTGCGGGCAGCCCAGGCCTCTATGGCCCTAGCGTTGCTGTTGGCGATCGCCAGGGTGCTATCCACTAAAGCCTGAGTGCGTTCAAGCCGAGTCTGAGTGTTGTCAACCTGAGCCTCGGTGCGTTCGAGCTGAATCTGGGTGCGTTCAACGTGGGCTTCAGTACGTTCGAGTTGAATCTGGGTGCGCTCAACTTGAGCCTCGGTGCGTTCGAGCTGGGCCTGGGTGCGCTCAGATTGGGCTTCGGTGCGCTCGATCTGAGCTTGGGTGCGTTCAATTTGAGCTTCGGTGCGCTCGAGCTGGGCCTGCATCTGCTGCTGACCGGCACTAAACGCGGCCTGCCCCTCAGCCAATGTCGCAAGGATGGCCTCTATGCGATCGAGTCGTTCAACACTGGCAGTCATAGGGGTAATGGCGTCAATCGATGCACTCATATTAATACATAGGTATCGAGAAAACCAGCGGCGACCCACCCAGAGAAGCAGGGGAAGGCCTCTCAAGATGCGATCGCCCTAGCAGAATAGCCCCCTCAAAAGATGAGAGCTACCGTGAGAGCCACTATGCCTACACCTGCCGGCCCAAGAAGACGGCTTTTCTTGCCAAAAAATTTCAGCTTTAGCTAAAGCTGAATATTATGTTGTCTAGGTCAGTCCATAAATAAGCGCCTTAAAGGCACTCCCTATGCCAAAAGAATCGCTAAACTCCACCGTCGGCAGCCCTAGAGCCCTTAGCCCCAGGGGGGCCAGGGTGCAAACTCAGCGCATCGGCATTGATCAGACGGTTTATGTGGTCAGGTTTTCGATCAAGTCTGGGCCGGGGAGTTGCCAGCTGCCAAAGAGTAATTTGCTCACCAAGACGGCGCTGAGCCTGGCAGCGGAGGGGGTTTCCTCTAGTGCAAGGATGAATGACCTGTTTAGAGCAGAGTGGACGGGAGACCCGGTTATCACCCGAAACCCTGACGGTGAGGAGGTCTATCTGATTGTGCCGGGCGATGTGGTGACGATGGCCTGGTGCCACCATAAGCTGACCTACATCGCCCAGTCGGCCCAGTCTTTGGGCGAGTGCCTGGGCAAAGAGGAGGGGTGGATGTTTGCTCCTGAGCAGTTCCCCACGCTGCTGGATCGCATTGAGCTAGGCCGGGCGCGGGCCGAGCAGCTGGTGGAGATTTGTCTAGCGGTATACGACGAGGCGCACGATCGCCACATTGGCCGGGTAGAGCGAATTGTGGGCAAGATCAGAACGGCTTTGATGAATGAGATCGACCGGGTGTCGGTAAGTATCGATCAGGCAGTGGAGCGTGACCAGGACCCTGACCCCGCCGACCTGGCCTCGCTGCGATCGGCCCAGCAACAGCTAGAGATTTTGCCCAAATTTGAGTTCAAACTACTGAAGAAATTTCCGAAGCGGGGCAAGCTGGCGAAAGCCATTCGCTTTGGCAACTCTGAGCCAGAGCCGATGGCGTCGATGGTCGATCTGGTGAAGGAGAATGCTGAGGCTCAAGTGGCGATCGCCCAGGCCGAGGAAGCCACCGCTGCCGCCGCTATTCGGCGCACGACTCTGTATGGCATGTCGGCAATGCGAGAAACCGTGCAGGAAAAGATCGAACAGATGATCGATGACTTTAACGGGCATGTGGCTGAGGCGCTTTATACCCTGGATGGGGTGAAGGAGAGAGGCCGGTTTAGCCCTCGCATTGCCGGTCGGGTGCAGGGCCACCTGGCTCGGCTGGAGGTGTTGGCGCAGCTGTTGGCACGGCTGCAAGCCCTGGGGGATGGCCGCAACGGCAGCCTTGATCAGGGGGCGATGCTGGCCCAGCTGCGCGAGTTGAAGGCGGCGTTTGAGCTAGATGAGCGGAGTGGGGGAGAAGGGCGCGATCGCCTGATAGAAGGGCTAGATCAGTTTCGCCTGGAGCTGCGGGGGGCGATTTCCCAGGCCCAGCTAGAGGGCGACGGTTCAGAGCGCCTCGCCAGTTGGGCAGAGCTGGATAGCGGCGCTGCCGGGTGACCAGGGGAGTTCCATTGCAATTCATCAAAAAACGGGCGATCGCTAGGAAAGCGCGAGTACCCTGGCAACGGGGCCGAAGGTTTTATCATCCCCGTGAGGTATCACTCAGCCATGGTGGTCTATGGACTCTGCTTGATTGGGGGAGGCATTTTTGTGTTTCTCGCCGCCGTTGGCGGGCTTGATGGGATCGATTTTGCTGGCGATTTTGACGGCGACTTCGATGTGGCGATCGACAGTGATGGCGATGGCTCCCTAGACGACGTTGACTTTGGTACCCACCTAGGCGAGACCTTCGCCGCGCTGCGATCGCGCTGGTGGTTGCCCCTGCTCAGCCTGCGCTTTTGGACTTTTGCCCTCTGCTTCTTTGGGCTGACCGGGCTACTGTTGACCTGGGTGCAGCCCGACCTAGAGGCCTGGCTGGTCGCCCTGATTGCCCTATTGATGGGCCTATTTTGTGGGCTGGTGGCGGCGCTGGTGCTGCGATCGCTCAGTCGCCAATCGGTCAGCAGCCTGATCCGCCCCGAAACGCTCACCGGCCAGCTCGGCACGGTCGAGATTCCCTTTGGCACGAACAGTCGGGGCAAAGTCAGCCTCAGCATCGGCGGCTCCACCGTCAGCTTTTTCGCCATCACCCAAGAAGAGCGCGAGTTTTGCCGGGGGGAGCGGGTGCTGGTGGTGGGCATGGAGCGAGACAAGCTGTGGGTGGCAGCTGCAGAAGGGGTGGAAGAGATGTAGGGGCGCACGGTAGGGGCGCATTGCTGTGCGCCCTGATTAGATAGGGCGGTGAGAATTTTGGCACACCAAGGAGCGTACAGGCATGACAGCGAGAATGAACCAGACCGAAACAGTGGCCCTAGCGGAGGCAATGCCCCCCGCTCCGACAATCGCCCAGACCGGCGGACAAGCCTTGGGCGGTGGAGCGATCGCCGTCCTCATCTTCGCCATTTTGATCGCGATCTGGGGCGTGAATGCCCTGGTGCAGATCTGCGACCCCAACAAAATTTTGGTGATTTCTGGCCGCAAGTATCGCCGGGCCGATGGGCAGACGATGGGTTATCGCGTGATTTACGGCGGGCGCACGTTTCGCATTCCCATTCTCGAAACCGTTAAAACCATGGATTTGACCACCATGCCGGTGCCCATTGAGGTCACCAACGCCTACTCCAAAGGGGGCACGCCGCTGGATATTCAGGCGATCGCCAATGTAAAAATTGCCCGCGATGAAACCCTGGTGGGCAATGCGATCGAGCGCTTTTTGGGCCGGGGCCGCGAAGAAATTTCGCGGGTGGCGCGGGAAACCCTGGAGGGCAACCTGCGGGGCGTGGTGGCCACCCTCACCCCCGAGCAGCTCAACGAAGATCGCCTGGAGTTTGCCGAGCGCATTGCCAGCGACGTGCGCAACGACCTGGTCAAGCTGGGCCTGCACCTCGACACCCTAAAAATTCAAAGCGTGGCTGACCAGGTCGACTACCTCAACTCCATTGGGCGGCGACAGATCGCCAACGTGGTGCGCGATGCCGAAATCGCCGAATCTAATGCCAAGGCCGAGGCCGAGCAGATCGAAGCCGACAGTACTCGCCAGGCTGAGGTAGCCAAAACCCAGGCCCGCACCGTCATTCAAGAAAAGGAAAACGAGCTGCGCCGAATCACCGCCGAGGTAGAAAAGCAGGCCCGCATTGAAGAAGAGCGCACCCAGGGTGCCGCCGAGGAGGCCCGAGCCCGTGCCCAGCGAGAGCTGCAAGCCATTCGCGCCAATCTCGAACAGGCCCGCCTGGAGGTGGAGCAGGTGCTGCCCGCCAAGGCCCAACAGCGCGCCCAAGAATTTCAGGCTCGCGGAGCTTCCGCCACGCTCGAAGAAAACGCCAAAGCCTCAGCCCAGGCCAGCCAAATGCTGGTGCAGGTGTGGCAAGACACGGGGGTTGATGCCTCCCAGCTATTTTTGGTGCAGCAGCTCGAAATGGTGCTAAAGCAGGCCGGGCGCATTCCCAGTCGACTGCTGCTCGACAAGGTGAACGTGATTGACAACGGGGACGGCAAGGCGATCGCATCGCTGCTCAACGCCTACCCCGAAATGGTGAAGCAGTTTCTGCGCCAGTCCGAAGACATCCTCGGCATTCCCCTCGCCGCCACCCATTCCCCATCATCTCCCTCCCTATCTTCCCCCGCCACCCTCACCCCACCTTCGGAGCCCACCCCATGAGTCTCATCTTCACCCTCTTAGTCGTCATGTTTGGGGCGACCGGTAGCCTGCTGCTGATCATCAAAAATCTCTACTACATCTGTCAGCCCAGTGAGGTGCTGATCTTTTCGGGCGATCGCCGCACCGTCAGCGACGGCCACAGCGTCGGCTATCGCCTGGTCAAGGGCGGCAGCAGCATTCGCAAACCCCTGCTGGAAAAAACCTTCCGCATGGAGCTGACCAACATGATCATCGACCTCAAGGTGGCCAATGCCTACTCCAAGGGCGGCATTCCCCTCAATGTCGATGGTGTGGCGAATATCAAAATTGCGGGCGAAGAACCGGCGATTCACAATGCGATCGAGCGGCTGCTGGGCAAGAGCCGCGAAGAGATCGAAAAAATTGCCCGCGAAACCCTCGAAGGCAACCTGCGCGGCGTGCTGGCCACCCTCACCCCCGAGCAGGTCAACGAAGACAAAATGGCCTTTGTGCGCAACCTACTCGACGAAGCCGACGACGACCTGGCCCAGCTGGGGCTGATTCTCGACAACCTGCAAATTCAAAACATTTCCGACGATGTCGGCTACCTCAACTCGATCGGGCGCAAACAGCGAGCCGACCTGTTTCGCGATGCCCGCATTGCAGAGGCCGAAGCCAAGGCCCAGTCAGCCCTACAATCTGCCGAAAACCTGAAGCGCACCTCCCTACGCCAGATCGAGGCTAAAATTGAAACCACCCGCGCCGATGCCGATCGCCGTTTGCAAAACGCCCTCAGCCAGCGCCAGGCCGCCATCTCCGAAGCCGAGTCTGAAATTGCCGCCGAAGTCGCCCGCACCGAAGCCGAGCTAGCTATCCAGCGCGAACGCCGCAACCAGGTAGAACAGCAGCTCCAGGCGGATGTGATTGCCCCCGCTGTGGCCGCCTGTCAGCAGGCCCAGGCCCGCGCCAAGGGCGACGCCGCCAGCATTGTCGAAGACGGTCGCGCCCGTGCCGAGGGCATTCGCGAACTGGCTACCACCTGGCAGGCAGCCGGCGATCACGCCCGCGAGATCTTTCTGTTTCAAAAGCTGGAGGGGCTGCTAGAAAATCTGGTGGCCACGGTGCCCGAGGTTGTAGTAGACAGCATTACGGTAATCGACCCCGGCGGCGGCGGCAACGCCACCAAGCTGGCCTCGTTTATGGAGCAAATGAAACAGGCCACCGGGGTCGATCTGGGCCAAACGTTGCAGAATTTTGGCGGCGGTGCCTCCCCGGCTTCCTTAGCGGCTAAATCAGACGCTGACAGCCAGGGATAATACCGAAGCCTGCTTGGCTACCCCTAATACCTCTGGGCGAACGGCAGTTCGCCCCTACAGGTTGGCCGATTGGAAATTGGGGGTATGGTATGGAATTCGGATTCGGTATAACGGCTTGCCGACTCAGCATGTCTTTCTGTACTGGGCGGGCTCCTGAATGTCTCTGGCCATGGCCGCAATCTGTGGCGGGGCAGTAGTCGGGTCACCAAAGACAACCCTTGGGTAAACGACAGCACATCGGCGTTACTGGCGTAGTACACCCCAGGGATCAGGGACCAGAGATCAATGAAAACCGTTATTCCAGTCGGATTGCTAGCGTTGGGGCTGCCGGTGGCGGCGCTGGTGGGCACCTTTGTCTACATCAGCTCCCCCAACTGGCGAGCTGCCGACTACGATAACCTGGTCACCTACGAGGCCTACCCTGCCGGAGCGGCTAACCCAGATCAGCTCACCGTTGTCAGCTACAACATTGGCTATCTGTCGGGGTTGACCAATCAGCAGGCGGTAGAGCGCGATCGCACCCTAGCTGACCGCAACCAGGCCACGGCAGTCAAGGCGCTGGCATCGTTGCAGCCCGACATTGTGGCACTCCAGGAAATTGACTTTGACGCCTATCGATCCTTCAACCTGAACCAGCAGTTTGCGGTTTCGGCGGCGCTGGAGATGGCCTACGGTGCGATCGCCGTCAACTGGGACAAGCACTACGTGCCCTTTCCCTACTGGCCACCCCAGGCCCACTTTAAGCAGGTCGTGTCGGGCCAGGCGGTGCTCAGCCACTACCCCATTCGCCGCAACGAGCGACTGGTGCTCGGCAAGGTGCCGACAAACCCCTTTTACTACAATGCCCTGTATCTCGATCGCGTGGCCCAGGTCACCGAAATCGAAGTATCTGGCCAACCTTTGGTTGTGATCAACGTGCACCTCGAAGCCTTTGATGCCCCCACCCGCACCCGCCAAACCCAGGTGGTGCGCGAGTTAGCAGAAGGCTACGCCCAAGACTTGCCGGTGCTGCTGGTGGGAGATTTTAACAGCAGCCTGAATCGCACGGAGGAGGGTGACAGTCGCTCGATTCAGATCCTGCTAGATTCTCCGGTGCTGGCTTCTGCCCAGCCAACCGAAGGCGAGGAGGCGACCTTTCCCTCTGACCAGCCCCAGTACACCCTCGACTATATTTTCTATACTCCCGCCACCCTGGAGGTGGTTGAGGTCGGGGTGGTTGCAGGAGCGGCTCAAGCGTCTGATCACCTGCCTGTGCAGGCCCAAGTGAGGCTGCGCTGAGCAATCTTTAGGGTGTCTTGCTTAGCGCCAGCCACAGTCTCAGTTGAGCATCAGCGTAGGAATGACCATCGTTTTGCTTGGTAGAGAGGTGTGATTAAACGAGGTGAAGAAATCGAGGTGTTGCTAGCCCGGACGTAACCATAACCTCTCTACGTCGGGCGAGTGAATTTCAGCTTAATGCCGCCAGTATTGCCTAATTTGCCGCCATTTCCTACGATGCTGAGCTGCCCTTCAGCGCTAATCTCGACTGACAGCTCGACTTCATCGAGCCGCAGCCCCGTGGAAGCATCGGCCTGGCTGAACAGATCGTTGACAATGGCTAACATGCTCTCCATCTGGGTTTTGAGGGCCTGGGCATCGAGCGAGACCCGCTTGCGCCGGGTAACTGTCCTTGTGGTCTCAATGGTCTCGGGGGAACCAAAGCCGCCACCGCGATGGGCATCAGGTAGTCGTGGCCCTCGTGCAGCTCACCATGGCCCGCAAAGAACAGCCAGAGGTTGTCGCCTACATTCAAAAATGGTTTTTGAAAGCGTTTTTCAAAAAAGTCGAGCAGGTTGGCAAAGGTGGGCTTAGCCTCCATTGACCCCTGCGGCGTTGCGATCGGGGGCGCATCGTCGGCAAAGTAGTAGACCTGCTCGAAGTGCCCCTCCTGCAAAAAAAAGTCGCGCACAGCGGCGGCATCACTGACGGCATAACGCAAGGGCTGCAGGCGGGAATAATTGTTGATGCCAATGCAGATGGCCCAGTTTTTACTCATCCCGCCCAAGTTTTCATCGCAAAGTGATCTTCATTACCAGTTTTACCCTTGATTTCCACTAGATTCTGAAAAATGATTTTTGGGAAGGCATAAGGGGGGAGATGGGAGTCAGTACTCAGCCTAACTCCTATCTCCTGCCAACATTACCCCTTGGTACAGATCCCCCATCGCGATCGCCAACCCTATGCTTTCCAACACCACGGTATCCTCGGCTTGATAGACCACTACATGCCAGGCATCCTGGGGCGACTGCCGTCGCCAGCATTCCACTCGCCGCTGATCTTGGGCTACCAGCACATACTCTTCCAGCGAGGTGAGGTGCTGATAATCTCTAAACTTATCGCCCTGGTCAAACTCTTCGGTAGGGGGTGACAATACCTCGGCAATTAGCTTGGGGTAGCGCTTAACGTAGCGATCGCCCAAATCGCGTGGGTCGCAGGTGACAAAGGCATCGGGATAGTAGAAAAAATCATCGGCATAGTTGACCTTGACGTCGCCAGAAAAAAACTGACAGTCACCACCCCGCAAATGCAAGTTAATCTCGGTGAGTAAATTGATGCTGAGGCGGCTGTGGTTGTCGCTGCCTCCCGCCATCGCATAGACCACCCCCCGCCGATACTCATGGCGAATGGCATTGTCATGCTCAAGCGCCAAATACTCGTGCGGACTAAAGCCCGATGGAATGGCTACCATAGCGGTTGCCCCCTGCAACTATCGTGGTTGAAGTAGTATCACGATCCCGCCTCTTATACTACCTTCCGCTTCTCCTCGACATCCGCCCTATGCATACACTCGTGATTAGTTTTGAGCTTTAGCTAAAGTTCGTTTGGATCGATGCCGAGTTCCTTCAGTTTGGCAAAGGCGCGATGGTCAGAGACCAGTCTAGGGGCCAACGCGCTCCTCGATCGCCACTAGGATAAAACACCTCAAAGCGAATACCTAAGGTGGGAGAAGCCCAGGGAAAATTCCTCAGCTAGGTCAAGACAGCTCTATTGTAGTGGCCAGTAACTTGCTCCGAGACGCAGAGGGTTAGCCCTGGGCCGCTTTGCTATCTTCTGTCACGACCCCCAGCTTCTCGGGGTTGATCTGAAACTGAATATTGGCTGACTTCTTTTTCCCAGGAATTTCCTGTGCGCCTAGGAGATAGCCGTCTTCTCTCAGCTCTTCAACGGTGCGCCAAAAGATTTGGTTGTTGCGGGATGAGTTACGGCCCAGTAGGTCTAAATTTTTGAACAGATACCGTTTTGAGATGCTCAGGTATTGTCCATCGTGCAGCCGATCCCACTTCATGCGGCTAGCGAGATAGACCAGCAGCTTGGTTTTGTAGTCGTGCTTGGTGTTGCCGCCGAGTTTTTGGCTAATGTCTAGGCTATTGGCAAACAGCACGTAGTCGCCGGTGCGGGCGGGGCCATCGAAGAATTCCAGAGAAATGGTGTAGGCGTCAGCCAATTCATAGGTATAGTCGGCAGCTTTGAGGAGATCGAAGTTGCGGGGGACGTTTTCAATTTCGTAGTCTTTGATGCGCAGCACGCTTTTGATCGTGACCTTTGCGCCCAGGTTGTCGCCCTTGCGCAGCGACTGGGCAAAGACTAGTTCAGTGCGGTGGAGGGCTACCAGGTCGCGGTGGAGCTGCGATCGCAACTTTGAGGCAAACCCACCATCCTTAGTACGGGTATAGCCCAGCGCCTCTAGCAGGTCGTTGGAGCGAAACGAGACCAGGGGACCATTGCCCTGTTCGGAAGCCAGACGATAAAGGTAGAGAACAATGGAGACCTGCCGGGGGTTGAGGAAGGTCAGTAGGGCCATCAACAGCCGCTCGATGCGGCGGTCTTGAATTTTCTCGATGCCCTTGCTCACCCCCAGATCAACAAAGGATTGCAGATCCAGGTTTGAGCACTGGGCCTGGAGTTCTTCCCATTCTTCTTCAGAGACATTCTCTAGCGGTACTCGCCGAGTGACGGCTACCTCGGTGGCATCTCGCCCATCGGCCTCTACTCGCATCTCCAGGTAGTAGCCATCCCCATCAGAGCGGAGGATGGGCAACTGCACATCGGGGTTATTCAACGATGCCCCAGCTCGCGGCAGCACCATGAGGAGCTGCCCATCGACGGGGAATGTGGTCTCTTCGTTAGAAGATGTGGAGAGATTACTCAACCGGAGTTTCTACCCTCGTAGGCGATCGCTCGTAGGTGATCACTTTGGCGAATTCATTCTAATGAATAACTTGACAGAGTGATCATCTCGATGAGGTGCCTGTAACTCCGGCGTATGTTTTGATCGCTTGGGCCTGTAACTTTGGCGTATGGTTTTGCCTGTAACTCCGGCGTATGGGTAAGAAAGCACCTGTAACTTTGGCGTATGGTTTTGCCTATAACTCCGGCGTATACCTTTTCGACAGCAGCTTTAGAAACCTCTCTCTCCGTCTTGATCCCCTGAGTGAAGCCTGTAACTTTGGCGTATGGTTTTGCCTATAACTCCGGCGTATGGGTAAGAAAGCACCTGTAACTTTGGCGTATGGTTTTGCCTATAACTCCGGCGTATACAGGCCCTGTAACTCTGGCGTATAGGGCTTTTTAAGGTATTGAGAAGATTTTTGAGCGGTGTTAACCTTTGGCGAATGTTCTACAGAAGAACATCTGAACTATTTGCTCGAATTCACTCAGGAGGTGCTCAAACCCATCACAGATATCTCTATATCAAAAGACCCCAGCTGCGGTAACAGCTAAGGTCTTTTGATCAAAACTCCACTGCGGGAAGCAATGGCAACACTCAAGAAAATGCTTTGGCGAGCAGCTTGAGGGTTGTCAATCGAGTTATGCGTTCATTCTAGGTTGCTAGATCGGATTCATCAAGGGCTGTTGTGCTCTTGATTGATTTTGTGCCGGTTTACAGCTGTAAGTAAGGGGTTTTTGTTCGCCTATGTATAGGCGTTGCTCAAGAATATTGGGGTGATGGCTTAGTTTATCTGGCGATCGTTATCCATCAGGTAATGTCTACAAAACACCTTACTTAGTGGTGGGCACTGTCCACCCTACGGGTAGAGCTGGAGATATTCTTGCAAGCAATTACCTAACAAAGATCTGGACTACCTAGGTTCTGAATAACGCAGATCTGCTCCCGCGCACTGACGTTGCGCTCTGGGACTATCAATCAGCGTGAAAACCTTACAGACTCGGTTCACTTGTGTAAAAGAGCAGGACAACCCATTTCTGAGCCTGTGGCCTCACCGATTTGACTACATTTGGGCAGAACAGATTGCCCCCAACGAGAAACCGACTTGGCAGACTGAATCGAGACATCCCCTCAGCGATCGCCTGATTTTGCAGGGGGGCTTTCTCTACGGAGTGCGCTTTGGCCGCACGACGAAGTACGTGCTTATAGACATTGATAGAGGGAGCCGATACCACCCTGCTGCTGACCCCCAGGCGTTGCGTCGCATTCAGAATGCGCTGGAGCCTTTGGGGTTACCGTCATGCATCATGCTCACGTCGAGCTATAGCGGCGGACTGCATCTCTACTTTCCCTTTGATCAACCGCAGGTGAGTTGGGAGATTGCTCTGGGAGTAACTACTCTGCTGCACAATTCTGGGCTCAAGTGCGCGTCAGGCCAGCTTGAGGTGTTTCCAAACCCAAGGAAGTTTTCTGCTCCGGGCACTGGTGAAGTCTCTCTCTACGCAGCTCACCGGCTGCCGTTGCAAGCAGGGTCTTATATTCTCAACAGCGATCTTGAGCCGGTTTACAGTTCACAAGAGCGATTTGCCGAGCTGTGGCATCGCACTAGTTCCCACAACACGATTGATAGTCAGTTGCTCAAACAAACTCTAAAGAGTACGCGACGGCAAGAATATCGGGTTACCACTAAAGCCGAAAAGTTTCTCAACGATCTCAATGCTGAGATTGAGCCTGGGTGGACGGGGCCAGGGCTGACAAATCGCCTGCTGGGCAGAATTGCGATGCGGAGCTATGTGTTTGGCCATGTGCTCTATGCCCAGGTCCCGCTGGTGGGGGACGCACTGGTGGCAGATATCGTTCGGATAGCGCGAGAGCTGCCAGGGTTTTATGAGTGGAGCAACCACATTCACGAAATTGAGGCAAAGGCAAAGGACTGGGCCAGGGCGGTTGAGCATAGCCACTATTACCCCTATGGCGTAAACAAAGCTTCTAAAGTGCTTGTTACGACTGGGCTCTCGACCTATAACGAGGGAAAGGCAAAACAGGCCCGAGAGAAAATTCGACTGGCGATCGCAACTCTACTCGATGAAGGCCAGCTCCCCATTACGGTAAAACAACGGTTCACGATGCTGACCAAGCGCTTTGCGATTGGTGGGCCAACCCTCTATAAGAACAAAGACCTGTGGCACCCAAATTACCTGCGTGGAGTTGACCCTGGGGACACCCCCCCGGACCCCCCGATCGATTTAGAGATGACTGCGGGGCACGAGCGCTTTGAGGCGCTCAGCCCCGCCAGTCACCCAAGCTTATTGGTAGAAGGGGGGTGTAACCCGTTGCCAGATCAGGGCTACAGCGATCGCAATGCGGCGGATGGGCAGCCTGAGGTGTGTAACGCCCATGCTGCCCATTGCTCTCCGGTGCAGATCAGGGAGGCGATCGCCCAAGCCCAGGAGCAGCGTCGGCAGCAGCAGGCCCAGGCTGCTGCTGCCCATCGGCAGATGAAGCAGCAGACAGCCCAGCAGGCGATGGTTGAGCGCATGAGAGGATATTTGGTCTCTGAAGACCCTATTTTGATGGGTGAGGCGTTGGGGTGGCTGCGATCGCACCCAGAGTACCGAGAGCGGTTGCTGTAGGGGGCGATCAGATCATGATTGCGTTGCTAGCCTACTTCGGCTTTGCAGGCTAACGTTCCTAACCAGCGCCGGTAGATAACCTTGAACTCAGCAGCAGCGGCTCTCGTTGGCTCTCGTCCCCCTGCTGCCTTGGGGTGGTTAGATGGCTCTCCGCATATCTGATACGAATTCAAACCAAGTGGGTATAGTTGCCCTAAATTCAGTCCTGCCCAGAGCAATCTGGGAAGATAGCTGTGATCATATGGCCAGTATTTTGAAGTCAATTTGTTAGTGGCTGAGAGCGATGCGATCGCTGCCCGTTATTAAGACAAGACACCTGTGTAGACTTGGGATATCTCTGCCGCAAGCTGCCTGTCAACCCACGGCAATGACAAGTTAACTCCGCCATAGAGGCTCAGGTATGTCAACGATTCAGCTGATAATTGCCGATAACCACACCCTGGTGCGGGCGGGTTTTCGAGCACTGATAGAAGAGCTGGACGGCATTGAGGTGGTTGGTGAAGCTGAAAACGGGCGTGATGCCCTCCATTTGGTCGAAACCTGTAGACCCCAGATTGTGCTGATGGATATTGCCATGCCCGAGATGAACGGGCTAGAGGCCACCGCCCGCATTGCCCGCGAGTTTCCCCAGGTGCGGGTGTTAATTGTGTCGATGCATGCCAACGAAGAGTACGTCTACCAGGCGCTGCGATCGGGGGCCAGCGGCTACCTGCTCAAAGACAGCGGTGCCGAAGAGCTAGCGATCGCCCTGCGAGCGATCGCTCGGGGCGAGACCTATCTCTGCCCCGCCGTCTCTAAGTATGTCGTGAGTGACTACGTGCGCCGCCTGGGGCAAGACCAAAACCCCCTCGACCAGATCACCCCGCGCCAGCGCGAGATTCTTCAGCTAATTGCCGAAGGTAAAAACACCAAGGATATCGCTGAGATGCTCTACATCAGCCCTAAAACTGTCGAAACCCACCGCACCCAGCTGATGGATCGCCTGGATATTCACGATATTGCCGGGCTGGTGCGCTATGCCATTCGCACGGGGGTGGTGGTGTTGGAGTAGCCTGCGTTATTTATGAGGACATTCTAATGTCTGCATGAATCATGCAGGCTAGGAGCGCAGCCAGCAGCGGCGCACCAAACCGGTAGAGTAGACGGCAAAGATCAGACTTTTCCTGATGTGCGGCCAGGGCTTCATTACTTATCGTAGAGCTACAGATTGACATCAAAAAGAGCTGACTGTCAGGGGTATGAAGAGGTTAGGACACAGCTATGTATACCTGCGCTAATGATGTTGCACCGCACAATGCCTATCTAACATCGGCCGTTGCCCCCCCCTGTCTGCCGTCGGTACCGGAGGTGAGCCAGCCGGGGCTAGGGGAAGACAGCGATCGCCATTCTCTGGCGGCGGCCTTGAGTTCGCTACAACGCATTCATCAATCCTTAGATCTAGACATATTGCTGCCGACCACGGTATCTGAGGTGCGGCGGCTGTTGCAGGTAGAGCGAGTGTTT
Organism: Pseudanabaena sp. PCC 9330; assembly: GCF_055795045.1. Lineage (NCBI taxonomy): Bacteria > Bacillati > Cyanobacteriota > Cyanophyceae > Pseudanabaenales > Pseudanabaenaceae > Pseudanabaena > Pseudanabaena sp. PCC 9330. Next base: position 55,619 of record NZ_JAYFES010000072.1, read on the forward strand.
TTGTTTCGCTTTGAGCTTGACTGGAGTGGGGTGGTGGTGGTCGAAGACTGCGCCCTCGGCTGTCTGCCACTCCAAGGTCGGCGGGTCTACGACGATTGCTTTGCCGAGAAGTGGGTGAGCGCCTATACCCAGGGCCGAGTGCAGGCGGTGGGTGATATAGAGCAGGCAGGCTTAACCCCCTGCCACCGAGATTTGCTCAGAGGCCTGGGGGTGCGGGCAAATTTGGTGGTGCCCCTGCTAGTCGAGGGTCGGCTCTGGGGTCTGCTGGTGGCCCAGCACTGCACTGCCCCGCGCCCCTGGCAGATGGTGGAGGTGCAAATCATGCGTCAGCTGTCGGTGCAGGTGGGTTTGGCCATTCAGCAGGCGGAGCTGTACCAGCAGATGCAGGCAGAACTCACGACTCACCGACAGGCAGAAGCTCAGCTATTGCAGCAGGCGGAGCGATCGCGCGATCGCCACCTGGAGAGTATTGGCACGCTGTCTAAGGGGATGGCCCACGACCTCAGCGATATTCTCACCCCAATCATGCTGGCGGCAGAAATGCTCAAGCAGCCCGCCCTCGATAGCGAGCAGCAGCAGCGGTGGCTTAACCGCATTCACACTAGCGCCCATTGGGGCGTCAGCCTGGTCGATCAGATTTTATCGTTTGCCCAGGGTATGGGCGGTCAGCGAGGAGAAATTCAGCTGGCCTACCTGCTAGGGGAGCTGGTGCAAACCCTGCAAGAGACCTGCCCAGCGGGCATTGTAGTGACCTCGCGGTTGCGACAGCCCCGCCTGTGGACGGTAGATGCCAATGCGGCCCAACTGCACCAGGTGTTTATGAACCTCTGCCTTAACGGCTTTGAGTCTATGGCCCAGGGCGGTACCCTGCACCTTGAGGCGCGCAATGTCTGGTGGCGAGGTGACCATCCCCAAACCAAGTCGGGGCCCTACGTGGTGGTAACGGTGACCGACACGGGCACGGGCATGACAGCAGCGGTGCGCGATCGCAGCAGCGAACCCTTCTTCACTACCCGCGCTGAAGCCGGCCATTCTGGGCTGGGGCTGTCTACCGCCCAGGGACTGGTGAAAGGCCACGGCGGCTGGCTCACAACCCATAGCCAACCCGGCAGCGGCACCACCGTTGAGGTCTATCTACCGGCGATCGTGGAGCCCGCAGCGCTGGTTTCAGATTTGGCCTCAGTGTCTGCCGGGCTAGACGGCGGTAATGCCCTCGTGCTTTTGGTAACAGCCGATGACCCTATCTGCGAACTGCACCGCACCCTGCTAGAGGGCTACGGCTACCGAGTTCTGGTGGCCGAGGAGGGGGCCGATGCGATCGCCCTATTCATTCAACACCAGACTGAGCTGGGGGCAGTGGTCTTAGACCTGGCTCTGCCCACCTTCAATGGCATAGCCATGCTGCGTCGCATGCACCACATTTTGCCTATGCTACCTCTGGTGGCCCTAGGCCAGGGCGACCTCACCGAGGTGTCAGCGACCACCCTAGACTCACCCGACGGCGCGACCCTACTGACTACCCTCGCCCAGGCCTGCCCTCCCCCCAAATCTAACTCAGCAATAATCTGAGTCTGACTCAGGCATTTCCTGATGGGTAAAGCCATCTTCAAAGCTTAATTTAGGACTATCTAAGAGGTGTGGCCGGGGTAAGCCAAGGCTGGGTTCGCTAATCGGCTATATCTTCCTCCGGTTTTTTGCCATTACTCCGTAGGGTTGCAGCCATTATTCCCCCGTACCCCTATTTTTTGCAAGGCTATGGCACAGTTACTCACCACTGCCTATCAGCGCATTCCCTTCGTGCCCCCCGCTGAATCTGGGGCAGCTCAGATGCCCATGATCGCCGGTCAGCCCCTGCGCCAGTGTGTTGCTGAGTTTAGTGCCTATCTCCAGCGCTGCTCAACCCTGTCTGACCTATTGCAAACTGCCATGGCCAAAATCTGTGGGGCGATCGCCGCCGATGTGGTGGCAGTGAGCCAGCGATGGTCTAATGAAGATGATTGCCTGCTAGCTACAACCTACGGTCAGGGGCCTACGCCTGAGGTCTGCCCTCGCTTTTTTCGCTGGGTAGCGGGTACACCCGATCTAGAGCATATCCATTGTCTCAACGCTGCCACCCTCCAGCAGCTGCCCATTGCCCTGGAGCAGAGTTTACAGCTTCAGCACATGGACAGTGGCTGGATCGTTCCCCTGTGGTATGACGGGCAGCTCTGGGGTCACTTGATGGGGTTTTGGCGATCGCCCTTTGCGCCTAGGGCAGTAGACATTATGGCTCACCTAGAGCAGATGGCGGCCCAGCTGATGGTGGGTGTGAGACTGATCGAGCTGCAGCGGCAGGTCAACTATAGCCAGGGCCAGCAGCGTCGGCTAGAGCAGTTGCTCCATCACCTTCAGTCACACGAACCGCTGACCAAACTCCTCAATCGCAAACACTTTTTGCATGAGCTGGCTCAGGCACTGGCTACTGAACAGGTCTCTCAACTAACCGGGGTCATGCTGATCAATCTCGATCGGTTTCAGGCCATTAAAGATAGCCTGGGCCATGAGGTCGGCGATCAGCTACTGCTGGCGGTGAGCAGCCGTCTGGCTCGGGCTTTAGACCCTGTCCATATTTTGGGCCATTGGGGCGAAGACACCTTTGCCATTGTGCTGCGACAAATGACTGATCTAGACAGCATCTGGGCGATCGCTGCCCAATTATCCCTGGAGATTGAGTGTCCCTACGATTGCCACCATACCGAAGTGTTTCTTACCGGGTGCATAGGCATTGCCCTCAGCCACCCCGGCCAGACTACGGCCGAAACCCTGTTGCAAGAAGCTGATACCGCTCTGCATCAGGCCAAGTGCCAGGGCAAAGGGCAAATCTTGAGCTTTCAGCCTGCTATGCAGGAGCAGATGCTGGCCCGCCTGCAGCTCGAAATCGATCTGCGCAAAGCCATCCAGCGCCAAGAGTTTGTGCTTTACTACCAGCCGATTGTGACCTTGAGCAACCAATCGCTGGTGGGCTTTGAGGCGCTGGTGCGCTGGCAACACCCTACCAAGGGAATGATTTCTCCGGCAGAGTTCATTTCTCTGGCCGAAGAGACCGGGCTGATTGTAGCGATTGATCAGTGGTGTTTGCAGAGCGCCTGCGAGCAGATGCACCAGTGGCAGCAGCAGTGGCCCAACCTACCGCCCCTGAGCATTAGCGTTAATCTCTCTAGCCAGCATTTTTTACAGCCCAATTTGGTCGAGCACATTCAAACCTGCCTAAAGAACGCTGAGATTGCTCCCGATCGCCTCAAACTCGAAATTACTGAAAGGGTTTTAATTGGCAACACCGGTCTGGCCACCGCTATTTTGACAGAGCTTCAGCAGCTCGGCATTCAAGTCAGCATGGATGACTTTGGCACGGGCTATTCGTCGCTCAACTATTTGCATCAGTTTAAGTTCGATACTCTCAAAGTCGATCAGTCATTTATTGCACTACTAGAAAACGGTGCCGAAAAAACGGCGATCGTTCAGGCGATCGTTACCTTGGCCCATGCCCTGGGTATGAGTGTGGTGGCAGAAGGGGTCGAAACCTCAGCGCAGCACGATTTATTGGCAGCTATGCATTGCGAGTATGGCCAGGGCTATTTATTTGACCAACCGCTAACTCCTGACGATGCCACCGACACAATCGAGCAGCAATTTTTCTAGGGCAGACCTCAGAAAGTCAGGCGATCGCGTGCATCCTACTTTTGCAGGTGCCTAGGGCCTTCCTACTTGCATGAGAAGCCATTGGGGAGCAAAATATCTGCTGTAGATTCGCGGGCGCACAGAAATAACTGACTAGCTAGCTGTCAACATGATAAATTTACAAACCTGAGATATAGTTTGTGCAGATTGGATGCATGAGGCTCAAGGAACAAGTTAAAAATCTGCAAGAAACCATGAAAATAGTCAAACCTGGATAATCCGGAAGACTTTTAAAACTATTGACATAAAGTTACAGTACACTGAGATTTTAATTCTTTTTCGTTATATTTTTTACCAGGATCAAGCGGTATGGATTGGCTAAAATTTTGCCTTCAGGCATCTCAATATAATTACGCAAGATAATCTAACTTCAAAAATATAGACGACAAAAATTAGGTGCAATTAGCATGGGTTAATCGAGGCAATGCCACTAAAGTAGTAAACATGAAGGAAAGAGATAAAGCCTGATTGTGAGCAAGCGGCTCACCCATCTGCTACTCGAAGAACGAAACGATTAGCGTTTCCGCTACAGCCTCAATTGGTCATCTCTCTACTTCGGTGCAAGCTACCGCAAGGTTGGTCAAAGAAGAGATCATTTCTTCAGCTACAAAGAAGAATGTATTTCTAAGTCCAACCCAGACTGCAAGCCGCAGGGGGCATTACCTAATACCCTGCCAACAAACTCACTTCAGGTAAATCATTGCCACTTCAGGAGACTTATCATGTTTGCTAAAACTTTCCGTAATACCCTAATCGCCTCTACACTGGTTGTCGCTGGTTCTATTCTTGCTGCCCCAGCTATGGCTGGAACAGAGGGCTCAGGTGAGGTAGGTGGTACTGTCGAAGTTATCAACGAACTTACTTCTTACACCCCACCAGTCAGTGGTCTAACTGGAGCGATTACCGCAACCGGCAGTAGGGACATGGGCACCCTAGTTATTCGGAATAACAATCCGGATGGATGGACTCTAAGTGTCAACTCTGAAAATGGTGGCAAGTTGCACCTTAGTACTGGTGCCGGGCTGACTGACATTGTGGCTGACACGTATATCCCGTATGCAGACCTAACCGCGACTGGTGCCCCTGATACTTCAACTGTAACACTCGCGACTATTCCCGATAATCCTGCTGCTGCTGCTGCTTTTGTTGTTGCACCCTACAGCGCAGCCTTTGCAGATAGCGATGGTGCTTCAATTACTATTGCATCTACTCTCAGCAATGGGACTGCTGGAGGTGTGGGCGGGGTGGCTCCTGCAGGTATGCCGGCTGGCGAATACAAAGATACCCTCTACTTTACCCTCAGCTCTAATTAGTTAGAGAGGATGACCAGGGTTATTCCTAGCTAGATTGTTCATAGTGCGGAGATAACCTATCTCCGCACTATGGCGCTGAAAAGGAGGTGGGTTATGAGTTGGCAATATGGTGGCAAGGTTGGTTTTTCACGTCGGTTGGGCATTTCCCGCAGACTCCTGACCCTAGGGCTGTTGGGGCTGGGCACCCTGTATCCAGCCGTGGCCCTAGCCTTGGAGACAGTTCAATACACCCCAGGGTCTTCGTTTACGATCAACCTCACCAGCGGCAACCCCAACCAAGATTTTGGGGTGGTTCACCTTCAGTCAGATAGCCCAACGGGGTGGGTGTTGCGGGTGCGCTCAGTCCAGGGGGGGATGCTCAAGCATGAAGCTGATATGGGAGGTATTGCCTATAGCCTCACTGTAAATGGCATTCAGGTGGGCAGTTTGGCTAGGGGCAACGAGGTGACGGTGACCACAACAACAGGCCTCACCTGTGCACCGCCCACGGGTTGCAGCTATCCGGTGCAGGCCACCGTCTTGTCGGGCGATCTTCAGGGGCGGCCCTCTGGTTCGTACTCAGATACGCTGGTGTTTACTCTCGTTAATCAATAGAAATAAATCAATCTTGATATTCCCAGCGACATTTCATTAAATCCCCTAGAGAGACAGATAAATTACTAAGAAAAGGGGCATGATTAACCCAGTGGTGAGCTACAAAAACCAGGGTTAATTTACCGCATTCCTTCAGCAGTTTTAAACCCAGTCTCTCCGCAGCACTCCATGGAGAATCGACAATGAAAACTTTGACGCAAACCTTGGCACCCATCGGCTGTCTAGCCTCGCTTTTGCTGGGGGTGGGGGCATTGATGGCCCCACCCAGCTGGGCCGATGCTAGCTATCAGCTCTCACCCTCTAGCCTCACCCTCTCACCCAGCGGCTCTCGCTCCACTGGCTCCTTTCAGGTACGCAGCACAGGCGATGAGCCCGTAGCGGTTGAAATTCGCGTCACCGAACGCCAGATGGATTTGAACGGCAGAGAAACCCGCCCCGATGCAGAAGACGATTTTGTGGTTTACCCGCCCCAAATTTTGCTGCAACCGGGCCAGGTGCAAACCGTGCGCGTCACCTGGCTGGGCGAGCCTAACCCAGAGCATGAACTGCCCTTTCGACTCATTGCCGAGCAGTTGCCCATTGCCTTTGACGAGCCTGACGTTGAGGTCACTACTGCGGTGGTGAGAATTAACGCCCTCTATAACTATGTAGCTACTCTCTACGTTGCCCCCCCAGGCGTCAGCCCCAACGTGGTGCTCGAAAGCGCCAGCCATCAAAACATCAACGGTCAAGATGCTCTGGTGGTGCAGTTTCACAACCAGGGTACGGCCCATCAACTGCTGACGGGTCTGCACCTTACCCTAGAGGCAGGCGGGCAGACAGTGACCCTCAGCCCCGAGCAACTGCAAGGGATCAGCGGCGAAAACCTGCTAGCCCAAAATCAGCGGCAGTTTACCCTGCCCTGGCCTGCCGGGTTGCCGGTGGGGCCAGTTACCGCCACCTTTGATCTGCGCTAAGCCCTGCCCCCTAGCGCTGGCCAGATGGCTCAGGAGCTGGCAACGCCAAAACCTGGAACGCCATCTGGCTTGCGATCGCCACTTCAAAAGTGCTGTCTCCGGCTGATGTTTACTGGCGATCGCCATACCCCTCTGGGCGCTGGTTTCAGCGCCCCTCTGAATGCCCCGTGTTAACGCCTTATCTCCCCACGGCAACGACGGCGACTCTGCCGGTCAATCCACTGCCTACCCCCCTGGCCGAGTCGACGCTTACGGCTGCGGCTGAAGCCCCGACTCCACCCCAGATTGACACGGCCCCCAACCCTGAAGCAGTGGGGGGCCACGCCTTGGTCTCTGGTTTACCCACCCCGCAGCCGTCGTTTTCTACCGCCCACCAGTCTCTGGCTACAGCAGTTCCTCCTGCTCTAGCAGAGGCGACAATTCAGTCTGCGGCCCCGGTCGAGCAACAGCTGGTAGAACCTCAACTCGCTGCTGCCCAAACCAAAAATGCAAATTTGCTACACCCTGGTGCTCGCCCCAGCGCGCCAGAACTGGGTCTGGTTGCTAGCCAAGCTGCCTGGAGTCCAAAGGTGGTGACTAGCGTTCATACTGCTGCGCTTTCTCAGCCAGAGCCTGCGATGGCCTTTGGCCGGTCTTCGACCATCGCCCCTCCAGCACCATCAGAACTAAGCCCAGAGCCCAAACCCCCTAGTCTTGAAATTGCCTCAGAGGCTGAAACCCTCGCCTTAGAACCAGCCGCTTCCCCGGTAGAGCCTGAAAGTCAACCTGAGCCTCCTACACCAGAGAGCACAATCCCAGCCCCAGCGACTCCTGAGCCAGAGGCTGAAATCCTTGATTTAGACTCTGGAAACCCTTCTCCTGAACCTGAAGCCCCTGAACCTGAAGCCTCTGAGGCAGAACCGGACGCTACCTCTACTGAAGCAGAGCCTACTGACTCTACAGAGGAATCGGCTGAAACTGAGGCTGAACTGTTTGAGCGGGTATTTGGTCGCCCGCCGCCGCAGGATCAGGCGATCGCTGTGCCCTTTTTCATTAACGATCAGCCCCAGGGGCAGGCGATCGTGGTGATTGCCGAGGGCAGTGCTAGCCAGGTGCAGGCCGCCCCGGTGCTCGACAAAACCGCGTCTATTTTGCAGCCAGACTTGCAAAGTCAGTTGGCGGCCCTCGTCGATAGCGAGGACTACCTAGGGCTAAACCAACTGCAACAGTTGGGCATTGAGGTGGTGTTTGATCAAACCCAGCTAGAGCTATATCTACAGATTCCGGCGGCGCTGCGGCGTACCAATGTGGTGGGGGGCACTGGGTTGCCCCCCGAGGCCGCCGATGCCCTGCCCGTGAGCACCGTCAGCGGCTACCTCAATATCTTGGCGGGCGAAGACATTGCCTGGTCAGGGGCGAGCGCTGGGCGACAGCCGTTGCGGCTCTCCCTAGATGGAGCGCTAAATCTATCGGGCTGGGTGCTAGAGGGCCGAGCCAACGTGCTCGAAGGGGGTGCGCCGGGGTTTAGCCGGGGCGATGTGCGGTTGGTGCACGATGACCCGGCCAACGCCCTGCGCTACATAGCAGGGGATCTATCGATTCCGGTGAGTGGCGCGTTTCAGACGGTGGTGCCTCTGGGCGGTATCTCAGTGTCTCGCAACTACAGCTTGCAGCCCTACCGCGTGACCCGCCCCACCGGAGAATTTACGTTTTTCTTAGAGCGGCCTTCCAGAGTAGAAATCTACATCAACGGGGTCAGGGTGCAGCAGCTACAGCTAGAGGCAGGGCCTCAAGACATTCGCAATCTGGCCCTGAGCACTGGGACCAACGATATTCAGCTGGTGATTACCGATGACCTGGGCCAGGTGCAGCGCCTCGACTTTGCCACCGCCCTGGCCGGTAACTTGTTGGCACCGGGGCTACAGCAGTTTTCTTACAATTTGGGCGTTCCCACTCGCACCCTGGGCGGGCAGCGCCAGTATCAGTGGGATGAGCCGCAGTTGGCCCTAGCCCATCGCTGGGGAGTCAGCCCCACCCTGACGCTGGGCGGCTATACGCAACTGACCCCCTCCTATCAAATGGTCGAAACCGATGGGGTGTGGGCATCAGCGGTAGGCAACTGGGGTTGGGATGTGGCGGCCAGCCACACCAGTGAACTGGGCACCGGCCTGGCCCTGCGGTTGCAGTACGAGTTACCCCCTAGTCCCCAAGACGCTACGAACCGATCGCTGCGCCTGGCGGCAGAGTACCGGGACGATCGCTTCACCACCTTGGGCTCAACCAGCCCCAGCTCCGACTGGCTCACCCTGTCGGCTTCCTACAGCCAGCGTATTTTGGGTGACACCAGCTTGAATATGGGTGGCGGCTATCGCCTGGGGCGCGATGGGCCAGATAGCTACAGCGCTAACCTGGGGCTGTCGCGATCGCTAGGCAACGGCCTCAGCGGCAGCGTTAACCTTAACCACAGCCGCAACCAGCAGGGCCAAAATGAAACGCGCGCCTTTTTGGGCTTGTCTTGGCTGATGCCCCAGCGCCGCCAGTCGCTGGCCCTCAACACCACGGTGAGTAGCACTGAGGCGATCGGCAATCGCCTGTCTTGGAGCCGTAGCCCCGATCGCCGGCTGCAAAGCCCAGGTCTAGCGGTCGATCTAAGCCGGGGTAGCCAGGGTTACGACCTGTCGGGGCGCTTGACCTACACTGACTATCGCTTTGATCTGGGCCTGACCCACGATGCTTCCTGGCCATCCCAGCCGGGGGCTACCATTAGCAACACCACTCGACTCACCTTTGGCACCGCGCTGGTGTTTGCCGATGGCCACTTTGGCTGGTCGCGACCGATTACCAACAGCTTTGTGCTGGTGGTGCCGCGCGATCGCTGGCGGGGGCAAACCATTGGCGTTAACCCCAGCCAGGAAGGTTATGTGGCTGTCGTCGATGGGTTTGGCCCGGCGGTGTTGCCCGATCTCCAGCCCTACTACGTCTCGCGGCTGCGGCTTGAGGCCCCCGATGCCCCCCTGGGCTACGACCTGGGCACCGATGAGTATGTGATTTTGCCCAGCTACCGCAGCGGCACCCTGATTATGGCCGGTACCGAGGCCTCGGCCTTTGTTCGGGGCGTGCTAGTGGATGAGGCCGGGGTACCTCTGGGTTTGCAGGCGGGTGAAGTGGTGTCGCTGTCAGACGCTAGCTGGGCCGCTCAACCCCTGTTTACCAACCGCATTGGTCGGTTTGCCCTGCTGGGGTTTACCCCAGGACGCTATGAGATCAGACTGCGCGATCGCGCCCCGCTACAATTTGAAATCCTCCCTGATCAAGAAGGCCTCATCGATCTCGGCACATTACAGATTGGCCCTCCCTAGGCCCAGCAAAAAATCCCTGGGGTCTTTAAAACCCTAGGAACTTGTCCTTCAGATGAGACCTGAAACTGAGCTAAGAAGATCTCTAGAAAAGAAGATACTTCCATATCAGGGCGCAGGCCCTGCGCCCTGATATGGAAGCAAAAGCGTTTGAGGATTTGCGTTGGTGAAATTGTGCTAAGTCACCGACACCCAGCCTTTGACTAGGGCTACTGGAATGCTGATGTAGGGGTTTTGGGTAAATACCCGAATCAGCTCGCCGCTGCCCGCCTCAATCGCTTTGAGCAATCGGGCCTTAAACTCGGGGTTGAGTCTAGCCTTTTTTTGAATGGCCTTGCTGACTACCTGAGGGCGCTGGTGGGCAGGCACTTGGGTGGCCTGGGCAGCCAGTTGTTTCAGCATCTCTTCCATCTGCTCTACGATATCGTGGTCATCGACGGTATCCATGCTGTGCTCGTTGTGCTGGATTGCCTTTTGCTGCCCCCCGGCTTCAATGGTGTCGGCAAAGTTACCGATGTTGGCCCCGCGCAGATCGTACTTAGATACCCCAGTCATAATGTTGTTCTCCAAAACAGAAACAGACTGTACGTAAACGTTTTTTCGAGTCATGGCCTTGAGCAGCCCCAGCAGCTCGTCATTTTGCCGCTGCACCGTGGCCATTTGCTCTTCTCTAATTTGCAACTGCTGGCGATAGAAATCGCCCCGGCCCAAGGTGCTAAACAATTGCTGCATACTGGGTTTTTCCACCGCAGGTGGTGGAGGTGCCTTAAGGCCAGGCACCCCTACTCTCACCATGAGGTCGCCGTTGCCCTGGCGCTCTACCGATTGCAGGTAGAAATCGGGGCCAGTGGTTATGCCTGATGAAGGCCAGTTAATGCGGCAATGCTGGGCGGTGCCAGCGTTGTTGCAGACCTCTACAAAGCTCTGGTAAAAATGGTGCAGAGCAGAGCGAAAGCAGGCGGTGTAGGTGTTGGCCACCTCGCCATTGCCGCCCTGGACGCAAGACAACACATAGACGTGATCGCAGTTCACCTCTTGTAGGGTGGCCAGCATGCCAATATCGAGATCGCTGACCATGATGCCGGTCAGCTCAGCCCCAGTTAGTCGCGCGTTGGTGAGATTGGCGTTAGTGAGCTTGGCTCCTTTAAGGTTAGCCCCGGTCAAGTCGGCCCCTTGGAGGTTAGCTCCAGCCAAATTGGTCATGCTGAGGTTGGCGCGGTGCAGGTTGGCCCCGTACAGATCAGCTTGACTGAGGTTGGCGCTGAGCAGCTCAGCCTCGGCGAGATTGGCCCCGGCCAAATTGACGCTGCCCAGATTGGCGCTGCTGAGATTGGCAGCCCGCACATCGGCATGGCTCAGGTCGGCCCCCCACAGATCGGCAGAGTAGAGATCGACCTGGTGGAGATTGGCACCGCTGAGGTTGGCCGCGCTGAGGGCGGCGGCGCAGAGATAGGCCTCGCTTAAGTCGGGTCTTATGGTTGGGTTGTCATTTCTCCAGCGGTTCCAGGTTTCGATGTTTTGTTTTAGATGCACGAGGTGGGTTGGGCTGCCCATGAGACGCACCTCCCCTTTATGTGATAGGCCCTGATGATTTAACGGAAAGCTTCAGCGGTGAAAAGATGCAGTTTGAGAATGGCGCTTCAGCCGTAGATAGATGCAGTTTGAGAGTGACAGGTCAGGAATGGATCGGGTTTTGGGTTGTAATTCAATATTCAAACCCCTCCTCCCCTCTCTCCGTCGGGCAATGCCACCCGCACGATGGTCTGCTGCCCAGGAATGCTCTCAATGAGCACCTCACCCCGGTGCAGCTCGACTAGGCGTTTGGCAATGGTGAGACCCAGTCCGGTGCCGGTGGCTTCGGCCTCGGGCTCAAACTGGAGGTAGGCCCCTACCTGGGCGATCTGGTCAGAGGTCATACCCTGGCCGTAGTCGATCACGTAGAAGGTGACCTTGCCGTCGCCGCGCGATCCAAATACTTTGATCGGGGTGCCTATGGCAGAAAACTTAAAGGCATTGTCGAGCAGCTCTTCGCAGACCTTGCGCAGCTGTGCCTCAGACATAGGCATGTCCAGGTGCTCTAGGGAGATCTCCAAGTCGTCCTCACGCAGGTACTCGGCGGCGAGGGTATGGGCGATCTCGGCAATCACGGTGTCGGCGCGATCGGTGTGCTGGTGCTGCAAGGTTTGGGCAGAAATTTGCTCGGGGCTGAGCCGCTGTAGCTTGGCAAACAGCATCACGTTTTGGGTGAGGTGGGCGGTGCGCTGGGCGTTGCGGTGGATGGCCTTGGCCAGGGTAACAACCTCTTCAGGATCGAGGGTTTCGGCCTCGTCGATCAGGGTGGTGGCTAGCTTGAGCACTTCGCGCATGGGGGCACCGAGCTCACGGGGCAGGGCGGTGCTAATGCTGCTGCGCAGGGCGTTGAGTTGCTGCTGGGTTTTGTCTTCTACGGCGCTCTTGGCCCCCAGGCGGGTGTGTATCATGCGCAGCAGGTCGTCGTGGGTGAAGGGCTTGGTGAGGTAGTCGTCGGCCCCGAGATCCATGCCGCTGCGAAAGTCGACCCGTTCGGCTTTGGCGGTGAGAAACACAAAGGGCAGGGTGGCCAAGCCGGGATCTTGGCGGATCTGCTGCAAGACGCCAAAGCCATCGAGCACAGGCATCATCACGTCGCAGATCACCATGTCGGGATGGAACTCGCGGATCTGCCGCAGCCCTTCTTCACCGTTGGCGGCGCTGTCGACAATAAAGTCTTCGGCGTTGAGAATATCAACGATGCTGTCGCGTACCCCAGCTTCGTCTTCGATTACCAAAATCTTAGCCATGATGGTCACTCCATAATACGAGGGGTAAAACAACGGTAAAGGTGGTGCCTACACCCACTTCACTGACAAACGAGATCCGCCCCTGGTGGGCTTCGGTGGCTCGCTTGGCAATCACCAAGCCGAGACCAGTGCCGGAGATATTCCCCACGTTGTCGGCCCGGTGAAAGGCTCCGAAGAGCTGGGCCTGGTCGGCGGGGGGAATGCCAATGCCGCGATCGCTCACCTGCAGAACGGTCTGGTCAGCCCCACAGGCGAGGGTAAAGGTGACCGGGGTGTGCTCGGGAGAATATTTCACCGCGTTGGAGAGCAGGTTGAGCAAAATGTGTCGCAGCAGTTTTTCGTCGGCCAGTACCTGGAAGCGATCGCCTGCGGCGGTAAACTCAATCGGGCTGGCGGTGTTGACCTGGGCAAACTGAATTTCCTCGGCTAGGTCGGTGCAGAGCTGTTTGATATCGAGGGGAGCTAGGGTGCAGTCGAGCCGGCCCGCCTCGGCTTTGCCTACGGTGAGCACGTCGTTGAGCAGGCCAATCACGTGGTGCACCGAGGTCTGAATGCGCTTCAGCACCGTCTGCTGTTTCTCGGGGGTGAACTTGTGGGCGTAGCGCTCTAGGGTTTCGGCGGAGGCCAAGATGGTGGTCAGCGGGGTGCGAAACTCGTGGGAGGCCATGGAAATAAAGCGGGTTTTGAGGTCGCTCAGCTCTTTCTCACGGGTGAGGGCTTTGCGAATGTCGACTTCGATCTGCTTGCGCTCGGTGATGTCGCGGGTGATGCCCCGGTAGCCCTCAAAATTGCCCTCGGGGGTAAATATGGGCGAGCCGCTGATTTCGAGGGTGACGGCCTCGCCGCTGGGGCGCAGGCAGGTGGCTTCGAGCTGGGTAAAGGGCTGGCGCTGACCCACCAGCAGGGCCAGAATAGTGCTAAACCGCACCGCCTCGTCGTCGGCCATAAAGTCGGTGAAGCGGTGGCTGAGAATGCTCTCGGCGGGGCAGTCGAGGATTTCGGTGGCGCGGGGGTTGATGTAGCTAAAGGCAAACTGGCGATCGATCTCCCATACCCAGTCGTTGGTTTGCTCGACCAGGCTGCGAAACTTGAGTTCGCTGGTTTGCAGGGCGGCTTTGGCCTGCTCGCGATCGCTGATATCTAGCCCTACAAACACCGCTGCGCTGCCCTGGTCATATTTTTGGGCTACCAGCAGCCAGTGGCTCGCCACCCCTTTTGCCGAGAACTGCATCTCTTGACTGATGATATTGGCACTGCCGTCTAAGAAATCTTGGGCAAACTGGCAGAAGGGCGAGGCCTGCCCCAAAAAGCCCACGTGCTGGCCGATAAAATCGGCGGGGAGGAGGTCAAAGGAGGCGGCCAGACGGTGGTTGCAGCCCAGGTAGCGCCCGTCTTGGCTCACCCACGACACCATGGCGGGCACTGCGTTGAGTACGGCCTGAAGCTGCTGGTTGGTTGTGGCTAGGGTTTGCTCGGCATGGCGGCGTTGGTCAACTTCCTGGCTCAGCTTTGTGGTGACCTGCCGCCAGGATGCGGTGCGTTCTTCTACCCGCTGCTCTAGCTGATCGTTGAGCTGCTGCAAATGAATTTCGTACTGCTTGCGGGCTTCGAGATCTTCCTGGAGCTTTTGGTACAGACCTGACTGGCGCACGGCAATGGCCACCGATCGCGCCAGTTGTTCTACCAGCCGCACTTCCCAATCGCGCCAGCGCCGGGCGTTGCCGCACTGGTTGATCACCAGCAGCCCCCAGAGCTCGTGGTCGCAGACGATGGGCACCACCAGATTGGCCCTAATTTGCAGGGCTTCGAGCATGTCCACGTGGCAGGGGCTGAGGCCCGCCCGCTGAATATCTTCTACCGCTTGAAAGCGGCCGTAGCGGTAGGCCTCGGCCCAGTGCTGCTCAAAGCAGAGGTCTTCAATGGTGTGGCCCAGCAGTGAGTGCCACGGAGATACCACTGCCTCGACGGCTACGGTGCCGCTGGCGGCGCTGTCAAACCGGTAGATCAGGGCGCGATCGGCCCCCAGCAGCTGCCGCACTTCCCCCACCGTGGTGGCGAGAATATCTTGCACATTGAGAGATTCGTGAATGCGCTGGGTCAGGGTGGTGAGTAGGCGATCGCACTTGGCCTGTTCTTCGAGCTGCTCAGTGCGTCCCTGCACCAGGCGCTCTAGCTCTGAGCTGTGGCTTTTCCAGATCTCAGCCTTCTCGTTGTCAGACTGCTTAAAGGTCTGCCACAGATGGCTAAAGGAGGCTTGCAGCTCGCGCAGGTCAAGGCTGTAGAGCAGGTCTGACTGACTGATCACCCCGAGCGGCTGTTGCTCGGGGGTGCTCACCACCAAGCAGGGCAGGCGGTGCTGGCTCATCTCCTGATAGGCTAGCCAGAGCGAATCGTTGGGTTGTAGACAAAGTTGTGGATCTCGCATAATGGCTTGCACTGGCAGCTGGGCCAGATCGAGCTGCCGAGTTTGAAAACGCAGCACATCCTGCCGCAGCACCAACCCGAGCAGTGCTCCGGCGGGGTCAACCACGACGACACAGCTGACCTGATACTCTGCCAGCAGAGTGGCGGCGGTGAGGGCGGTGTCGGTGGGGTGTGCTGTAACCAGGTTGGTAGTCATCCGTGACTGGGCTCGCTGGAGCTTGAGCACGTGGGGCGGCTGGAGTGCTTGCTGGAGCGAGCTGATGGTAATTAACCGCACCGGACGTTGATCGGCATCGACCAAGGGCACATGGTGAATCTGCCGCTGGCGCATGAGGTCTAATACAGTGAGAGCGCTGTGGGTTTCGTTGACCGGCAGCACGGTTAGCGAGTCGGTCATGAGCTGGTGCACTGGGGTGTCTAGATCGACGCCAGTAACTACCAGGCGAATAGCATCGCGATCGGTGATCAGCCCCACTAACTGGTGCCCCTGCACCACCAGCACGCAGCTATGTCCCTGGAGTGAGTCGTTGCCTAGGTAGCCAATCACCTCTTGTAGGGTGGCGCTCTGAAGTACCATCGCTGGGGTTGTACCGAGAGACCAGAGGGTCTCGGGTCTGTGGCTTTGGGTAAAATCGGCAGTTTGAGTGTGGAGCATGGCTATGAGTGCCGATAGGGAGGGGAGATGTGACAAGACGGCAACGGTAGTCGAGCTGGTTACGTCGATGATGTCAACGTGCGGGCTGAGGGGATCTTGCCTTATCTCTTCTCTAACCTAAGGGCAACCCACTGAATGACGTATCAGGAGATACCTGAGATCCCCTCAGAGATTTCCTGATCTACCGAAATATCTGGGCTGCGATCGCTTCACGACCTGGGGTTTTCTTAAAACAATCGTGGCAACGACAATACCCAAGGGTTTTAATGCCACCAAGCCTACGGGTGGGCCTTTTGGGCATCGGGGTTATGCAACTCGGGTTTGGCATGGCTCGGATTGGGTCGGATCAGACACCAAATCCTGCTCGCCTGCCCCCGATTCAGCAGGGCGAACAGCGGTCAGGCCTCTGGCCAGGCTAAGCCAACGCCCTACAGGTTTGCCGGTTGGGAATCAGGGGTATGGAATTTGGATTCGGTATGGGCGAATCGGAGCGGCGTCGCTTAACGGTGAGTGAGCCACCTGTTCCCAAACATCCATCCAGCCACCTCTTGCCAGGTCACTTTTGCAAGTGACCCCGCCAAAAGCGCTCTCCTGACCCCTGAGCCCAGCTCAACCGTCTCCACCGCTGCCCAATTCAGGAACTGGCTAGTGGGATGAGGAAACCTGTTTCCTCCACTGAAGCTAACCCCATCACGGTTCTGGAGTTCCCTATGAAAACAGCCTCTCGCGAGTACTACGCTGGCTGTCTGAGCTTTTTGTGGCAGCTGATTGCCCAGCACCAGGGCGATGCCGCCCCGGTGTATCAATGGCTCTTAGCTCACCCTGCTGAGGTTTCACCCCAAGCCCTGGAGGCGGCACTACCCCTCGCTGCCACGCGCTGGCTGGCGGCCCACGCCGACCCGGCCACGCGCCCGATGGCCCTGCGGGTGCTGGCTACCTTTGCCAACGCCATGCAGCAGTGCGCCATGGGCGAGCGGGCTGCCCAGATTGAGCTGGCGATCGCCACCTACAACTGGGTGCTCACAGAGCTGGCGACCAATTCTGTTGACTGGGCCACGACCCTCAACAACCTGGCCACTGCCTATCGCCACCGCCAAATAGGCGATCCTGCCGACAACCTGGAGCAGGCCATTAAACTCTACAAACAGGCGCTGGCGGTGCAATCGCCCCTGACCTGGACAGTCACCTTGACCGGGCTGGCGGCGGCCTATCGCGATCGCATCTATGGCAACCCCGCTGAGAATATCGAGAGTGCGATCGCGGCCTACGAGCAAGCCCTGAGCGCTATTCCTCGACACACTCAGCCCGTGGCCTGGGCGATGGTGACCAACCATCTGGCGGCAGCCTACGGCGATCGCCCCACAGGCGATCGGCTAGACAATGTCGATGCGGCCATCAACACCTACCGGCAGGGCTTTGTCAGGCTTGGGTGAATAGGGGGTGAATCGAGGCTGGCCCAGGGGTATAGCCTCAGTTCGACCCTCTAGGCCCGCATCGGCACCCGCAGCGAAATCAGGGTGCCCTCTCCCGGCGCGGAGGTAATCGTCAGCTGTCCGCCTATGAGCATGCCCCGTTCTTCCATACCCAACAGGCCGAGGCTGGTGCCTTCGGCTTTGGCCCGGCCAATGGCCTCGAGGTTAAACCCTACGCCGTCGTCTTGAATGGAGAGGTGCAGGGTATGGTCGGTCTGCACCAGACCAACGGTGACGGTGTGGGCCTGGGCGTGGCGGGCAATGTTGGTCAGCGCCTCCTGCACAATGCGAAAACAGGCGGTTTCGGTGGAAGCGGGTAGCCCCTCGATGGGTGAGTCACACACCAGGGTTTCTTGTAGACCGGTGCGATCGGCGTGGCGATTGATGTACCAGCGCAGGGCGGGCACCAGGCCCAGGTCGTCGAGCATAGAGGGGCGCAGGTCGAGGGAGAGATTGCGCACCTGCTGGAGTGCCCCATCGACGATGGAGAGGCAGTCTTGCAGGGGGGCGCTGGCCTTGGGGTTGTCAACCATGCGATCGAGGCGGTGCAGATTGAGCTTAACGGCGGTGAGGGCCTGGCCCACCTCGTCGTGCAGCTCGTGGGCCAAAAAGCGGCGCTCGGTTTCTTGGGCCTCTAGCAGCTGGCTAGAGAGGGCGTGCAGACGGGCGCGATCGTGCCTGACCTGCTCAAACAGACGGGCATTTTGTAGGGCAATAGCCAGGTGGTCGGCCACCTCTTGGGCAACTTCCTCATGGTCGTCGCTAAAGTGGGCCGGATGCGGCGAGGTTAGGGTAATCTCGCCGATCACATCTCCGTTGACCACCAGGGGAATCGTCATCACCGACTGTACTGGGGTCGCCAACCGCTGCAAAATGGCGGGGGGCAATGTCAGCTGCCCAGGGCTTTGCAACCGAAAAACTGAAGTGGGGTAAGGGCTCTGGGCCAAGACAAAATCCTCTAGGGGCAGCACCAGCCGGTGGGGCAAGAGAGTCGCGGGGGCCTGGTCCCAGGCGCTGGTATCGGCCAAAATTTCTCCTAGCTGACTGTCTTGGTTAAACAGGGCGACCATGCCCTGGGGACAGCTGAGCAGCTGACTGAGCAGTTGTAGGGCAGACTGGGCAATATCCTGGGGTTCAAAGTTGGTGAGAATGGCCCGATCCATATCGTGCAGCCCGCGCAGGCGGCGGGCGTATTGCTGAAGGGTGATTTCGGCCTGCTTGGCCAGGGTGATGTCTTGCAGCACCACGATAAAGTATTTGGGCACCTGCCCCTGATCGCGTACCAGCGACACCGTCAGACTGGCCCAAATCAGGTGGCTAGCTTGGCAGAGGTGGCGCTGCTGCCAGGTGTAGCTCTGGCGATCGCCCCGCAAAATCTCATTGAGGTAGCGCTGGTTGTCAGCCCGGTCATCGGGGTGAATGGTCTCCTGAAACGATTTTCCAATCAGCTCGTAGTGGGGGTAGCCGAGAATTTCGCCTAGGGCGGGGTTGAGCCACACCAGCAGGCCATCGGGGGCGACGTGGGCAATGCCCACCGCCGCCTGCTCGAAGGTGGCGCGAAAGCGGGTTTCGCTCTCTATCAGGGCGGTTTCGGCCAGCTTGCGCTCGGTGACGTCTTTGATGGTGGTGACAAAAAAGTTGGTGCTACCGTCGTCGTTAAGCATGACCCTGATCTCTAAAGACGCATAGACAATCAGGCCATCTTGGCGCACAAAGCGAGTTTCGAGAACGCTGCTATCGACGGTGCTGGCAGAGAGTTGGGCGACCTGATCGAGAACTAGAGGCCGATCGTCGGGATGGGTGAGATCTATCCAGAGCAGCTGCTGCATCTCTTCGCGCCGGTAGCCCAGCATGTCGCAGAGGCGATCGTTAAATCGCACCCAGGTCTGGGCGTCGGCGGCAATAATGGCCATGCCTAAAAACGGCAGATCGTAGAAGAGACGCAGGGTGGCTTCGGCCTGCTGAAGCTGAAGGTTGATGGCCTGTAGGTCTGCCATGCGCTGATGGGCCTGGGTGCGAAGCCCCCGGTTACTGTCGCGCAGGGCGGTTTCGGCCCGGTAGCGCTGGGTGATGTCGTAGAGGCTCATGACCGCCCCCTGGGGTTGCCCAGCGGCATCGAGCAGGGGATGGCTATGGATCAAAACCATGTAGCGATCGCCCCCCGGATGTACGATCGCCAGCTCCAGATCTCCCAGGGTCTCCCCCGCCAGCCCCCGCCACAGGGGAAATCGATCGTCGGGCAGCGGGGTGCGATCGCCCGGTATGTAACACGTCACTGCCTCCGTTAGATCTGCGGCGGTCACCTCGCCCACCCTTAGCCCTAGCAGACGGCGGGCGGCGGCGTTGGCTAGGGTAATGGTCTGGTCGCGATCGCACACCACCAAACCGTGATCGAGGGCCTCGATTACGGCCTTGAGGTCGAGATCAGCATTGACAGCCAGGGCAACGCCGCCATTGGCAGCAGGCAAAAATTGAGACATAGCAGCCGCTAAACCCTACATAACGCCAACAGAGCACTTTAACCAAAGGGTGCCTACCGGCGGCTAGGTTGAGCATCCTAGGGACAAAACCGTTACGGAACGTTATGTTTGGCAGCTTAGCTCGGCGACAAAGACCTGGTAGCGATCGCGCCCCTGCTGCTTGGCGGCGTAGAGAGCTGCGTCGGCCTGGTCAATTAGCGCCTGGGGCAACGGGTCTGAGTTGGGTACGGTGCACGCCACCCCCAGGCTGATGGTGACGTAGGGCCGGGTCAGAGACGTCTTGTGGACAATGCCGAGCTGGGCAATGGCCTGCTGCATGGCGGCAGCCACCGTGGTGGCCCCGCCAATATCGGTGGCGGGTAGCACCACGGCAAACTCTTCACCGCCGTAGCGAGCCACCAGATCGGCGGGGCGCTTAACAATCTGGGCTAGGGCTTGGGCTACTTGTTTCAGGCAGGCATCGCCCGCTGGGTGGCCGTAGGTGTCGTTATAGGGCTTGAAATGGTCAATATCGCACAAAATTAGGCTTAGAGGGGTGCGATCGCGCCGCATACGCCGCCATTCTTGACTTAGGTGTTCGTCAAAACGACGGCGATTGGCCACCTGGGTGAGGCCATCGACCAGGGCTATGAGCTCTAGACGGGCGTTGGCGGTTTCGAGCTGGGCGTAGAGTTCCGCCTGCTGAATGGCAATGCCCACCTGATTTCCCAACTGTTTGAGCAAATCAATCTCCCGCTTTTCCCAGCGCCGGGGGGCCGAGCACTGGTTGAGAATCAACAGCCCCCAGGGGGTCTGCTGGGTAATAATCGGGGCCACCACCAGCGATCGCATGGGCAGGTGACGAAACAGCTGAAGATCTGCACTCGGTAGCCGGGTGCTCTGTAAGTCTGGAATTGAGTGCAGGCGGCCTGTCTGGTAAAAGGACGGGTTAAGCTGCCGCAACACCGCCTCTATCTCAGCCTGCCCCTGCAATTGAGGGCAGCGATCGCTGGTGCACTCTACCGCAATATGCCCAACGGTGGTTTGCTCAAACTGGTAGATAAACGCCTGCTCGGCCTTTAAAAATTGCTGAGCTTCGGTGACGGTAGTTTGCAGAATATCGCCTAAATTCAGCGATTGGCGAATGTGCTGGACAATGCGGTTCACCAGGCGCTCGCGGTCAATTTGGTCTTGGAGGGCTGCCTTGGCCCGGCGGCGTTCATCCACTTGTTTTTGCAGGGTTTCATTGGCCTGGGCCAGGCCGAGGGTGCGATCGGCCACAATCTGATGCAGGGTGTCAATGGTGATCTGGGTTTCGACCAGATCGACTTCTTGGAGCAGGCTGGTAGGAGTGAGCAGCCCCACCAGCTGATCTTGGTCATTGACTACTGCTAGCCGTCGCACCCCATGCCTATGCATCTGCTGATAGGCCTGCCACAGCGACGCCTGGGGCTGAATTCGCAGCACCGGCGACTGCATCATCTCCGCCACCGTCCAGTCGGCCAGGGGCGACTGGCTATCTTGCAGTCGCAAAATATCGCGCTCGGTCACCATGCCAACGGGCGGGGCACCAGACTGCCCGGTTTCGGTAATTACCAGACAGCTAATGCGATGCTGATAGAGAATTTCGGCGAGTTCTATCGCCGATAGGGTGGGCCTGGCACAGCGCACCTGCTGCACCATGACCTCCTCAACGCGCCGCAGCCGCAGTAGGTCAATGGGCTGAAGCAGTTGGCGAATATTTTCGTGGGTAATGATTCCCGTCAGGGTGCCCTGGGCCGAGACAATGGGCAAATGCCGCACCCGATGGTGGCGCATGTGGGTTACCACCGTCAGAATGTTGACCAGCTCGGTGTCGGCTAAAACCACCGGGTTGGGTGTCATCGCCTGGGCTAGAGTAAGGTCGGCCAGGGGGTGCTTGGCGGCGGTCAGGCGCACTAGGTCGCGTTCGGTAAATAGGCCGACGGGGTGGTGCTGGGGGGTGGTCACCAGCACATAGCTGCTGCCCCGCTGACGCATGGTGGCGACCACAGCGGGCATGGCCGTATCGCCCGCCAGCACCAGCGGCTGCGGGTTAATGGCCCTAGACAGCGGGAACACAGAGTTAATAGGCATGGGCCGGGCCGGGCTATGGGAGGTAGTAAACAAGCGAAATCCAAAAATACGGATCAGTTATATTGTTAGCGTTCCCTCACACAGCGGTCTCTGACTGAGCTTAAACAAGGTTTACAGGCCTTGCTCACCATGGCCATGGACGTTGGGCGCTAGACAGAAGCGATCGCTCCCCTTCTATCTAGCTGGGCCGGGTGGACAGCCAGGCCCAAAAAGCATCGCCCGCCAGGGGCCGAGCAATGTGGTAGCCCTGGGCTAGGTCGCAGCCAATATCATTCAGATACTCCAGAGTTTTGGCATCTTCAACCCCCTCTGCGGTGCAGCGCAGGCCCAGGCTGTGGCCTAGATCAACGATAAACTTGACCACCGTTCGCGACTCGGACGAGGTCATGGCCGTCATCACAAAGGACTTGTCGACCTTAATCTCAGAAAAGGGCAGCCGCACCAGCTGTAGCATCGACGAAAACCCGGTGCCAAAGTCGTCGATCGACAGGTGAAAGCCAATCATCCGCAGCCGGGTGAGCAGGTCGAGGGAGGCCACGGGGTCATCCATGGCGCTGGTTTCGGTGAGTTCAAAGATCAGCCGGGCGGGATCAACGCAGTGGGTCTCACAGCGCTCCTGCACGCGCTCAAACAGGGCTACGTTCGTCAGGGTGCGGGCTGAGATATTCACCGACAGCATCAGGCGATCGCAGGTGGCGGGCGATAGCGGGGTGGCCCCAACGCAGAGCGGCCCAAACCAGGCCAGGGCCTGGTCGATCACCTGGTCGGTGAGAGGGTCGATTAGATCGCAGCTCTCCGCCAGGGGAATAAACCGCCCCGGCGGCAGCAGGCCGTAGGTGGGGTGCGCCCACCGCACCAGCGCCTCTACCCCGGCCAGCTCACCCGTGGTGCAGAGCACTTTGGGCTGGTAATTGAGTACAAACTCCTGACGATCGAGAGCCTGGTGCAGATCGGCCAGCGTAATCTCCGGTGGCTCAGCTGGGGTGGCGGCGGCCAGGGGCGGCGGCGCGGTGGTGATATGGCCGAGCAGCATCTCCCGCAGCTGGGTGGGCGAAAAGGGCTTGGCCAGCACCCCGGCAATGTTGAGACCATGCTCGACCGCCGATCGCCCGGCGGCATCGAGCACGCGGCTACCCACACCGCTGGTAATGATGATTTTGGCCCGGCACGACAGCTTGGCCAACCGGGCCATCACCTGCACGCCATCCATAGTGGGCATGATGAGGTCAAGGGCGATGTGGGTGGGCTGCCACTTGTCGAGCAAATCAAAAAAATGACTGGGGTCGGGGGTAAAGTACACCTCCAGTCCGGCAAATTCAGCAATTCGCTGAATGGTTTCCCCAGTCATGGGGTCGTCGTCTAAAATCAACAGTCGGCGATCGCCCATCTGTTCCCGCTCTTTAGTTGCCCTGTTGCCAGGGTTCTACCATTGCCTTAGCCACTCACCCCTAAGCCTGCCCAATTGAGGTTAGCTATCTAGCACATCGCGAACTTTTTGGGCCAGGTCAGCTCGACGGTAGGGCTTGCTCAATAGCCTAACGCCGGGGGCGAGCTGCCCCTGATGGACAATCGCCTGGTCTGAATAGCCCGACGTATAGAGAATTTTGAGGGTGGGCCGCAGTCGCCGCGCCGCATCGGCCAGCTCTCGACCGCTCATGCCGCCGGGCATAACCACATCAGTAAACAGTAGATCAATTTCAGCCTGCTGCTGAATCATCTCTAGGGCAGCTGGGCCGCTGCTGGCCACTGTGACGTGGTACCCCAGCTGCTCTAGCTGGCTTTGCACGTAGCTGCGCACTAGGTCGTCGTCTTCGACCAAAAGAATCTTTTCTGAACCACTGTCAGAGACTGTCATTGTTAAGCTCTCAGATACGTCTGCCTAGGTTTCTCAAATCTCTGAGTAGGTACAGCCTGACTATTGGGCCGTTCGTTGGCTTCAGATATATTCAGGACACAGCCACTAAAGGGCTGAGCAAGATTTTTCACTATTTTATACTCAGAACCGGCGGCGTTGTCTCTGTCTCTAGGGTGTAGAAAAAAAGGCTCAAATCGGCGGTCTCGCCACGTCAACGTGCTTTGCAGAGGGCTGAGTTTAGGGGCGGGGAGAGGCCAGGGCATCGCGAATTTTTTGGGAGAGTTCGGCTCTGCCGTAGGGCTTGCCCAGGAGTTGTACCCCAGGGTCTAGGCGGCCATGGTGGACGATCGCATTTTCGGTGTAGCCCGAGGTGTAAAGCACCTTTAGCTCTGGCCTGAGCTGCCGGGCCAGGTCGGCCAGCTCGCGCCCGGTCATGCCGCCGGGCATCACCACATCGGTAAACAGCAGGTCAATGTCGTGGCGCTGACGCACCAAGGCCAGCGCGGCGGGGCCGTCGGTGGCCACCAGCACCCGGTAGCCCAGATTGACCAGCTGGTCGTGGGCATAGCGGCGCACTAGCTCGTCGTCTTCGACTAGCAAAATTAGCTCTGAGCCACCCACTACCGAGCTGTCGATCTGGCGGGGTTGAGGCTCGGTGCTGCCGCCAAAACGGGGTAGATACAGTCTAATGGTGGTGCCCTGGCCCAGCTCAGAGTAAATCTTGATATGGCCCCCAGACTGTTTGACAAAGCCGTAGACCATGCTCAGCCCTAACCCGGTCCCCTTGCCCCGTTCTTTGGTGGTAAAAAAGGGCTCAAACACCTGCTCTAGGTTTTCGGGGGCAATACCCAGCCCCGTGTCTGACACCGCCACCAGAACGTACTGCCCTGGCACTACTTCCACGTGCTGGTCGGCATAGTCTTGGCTGAGATGGGTGTTGGCGGTTTCGAGGGTGAGCCGCCCCCCTCGACCCATGGCGTCGCGGGCGTTGAGGCAGAGGTTGAGCAGGGCACTTTCGAGCTGGCCAGGGTCTACTAGGGCAGGCCACAGCCCTTTCCCCTGAACTATTTCAATTTCGATGTGCTCCCCTAGGGCGCGGCGCAGCAGACTATCCATGGTGGCAATGAGCTGATTGATGTCTACGGCTTCAGGCTCTAGGGCCTGGCGACGGGCAAAGGCCAGCAGCCGCTGAGTCAGCTCGGCCCCGCGCTGGGCCGCCGTGCCAATCATCTCCACGAGGGGGTGGAGACGGGGGGCGGTCTCGAGCATTTCGCTGAGCAGCTCGGCGTTGCCCAAAATGACGGTCAGCAGGTTGTTAAAGTCGTGGGCAATGCCGCCTGTGAGCTGGCCCACAGACTCTAGCCGCTGGGACTGCTGTAACTGCTCTTCGAGGGCAATGCGATCGCTGACGTCTTGAAAATAGACGGCCAGCCCCTCGCTGGAGGGGTAGGCCCGCACGTCAAACCAGCAGTTAAGGGACGGATAAAATTCTCGAAACTCAACCGATCGCCCTTTGGTTGTGGCCTGCCGATACTGCTGTTCAAACACGCTGCCCACTGCCTCTGGAAACTCATCCCACATGGTTTTGCCCAGCAGATCGGCCCGCTGGCGCTGTAAAAGTCGCTCGGCCTGGTGGTTGAGAAAGGTGAAGCGCCACTCGCGATCGACGGTAAAAAAGGCGTCGGTGATGCTCTCTAGGGTGATGTTGAGGCGATCGGCGATCTGGCGTGCCTCGCGTTCGAGCTGTTTTTGTTCGTGGATCTCGATGGCGGTGCCGTACCACTTGACGATGGTGCCGGCCTCGTCGCGAATGGGCACGGCCTGCACCAGATGCCAGCGGTAGTCGCCGTCGTAGCGCCGCAGACGAAATTCAAACCGGTAGGGGCTGCTGGCCTGCACCGCTGCACTCCACACCGCCAGACAGGGGTCGCGATCGCCGGGGTGCAGCAGCGTCATCCAGATTTGGCTGGGGTGGGGGTCGGGCTCATAGATGCCGGTGTAGAGGCGCAGGGCGTGGCTGGCGTAGTCAACGGTGCCGTCGGGTTCAGCCGTCCACACGATCAGGGGCATGGCGTCGGCCAACTGGCGAAACCGCTGCTCGCTGCGCTCTAAAGACGCTTCGGCCTGCTTTTGAGCCGTGATGTCTTGGAAGGCTCCCTGGATGGCCACAATCTTTTCCTGGTCGTTGCGCACGGCCTGACCAATCGCGCGCACCCACACCCGGTGCTGGCGGGCGGTGATAATTTGCAGCTCTTCGTCGAAGGGCTGGCCGGTTTCAATACAGGCGGTAACGACGGTGTTGACGCGATCGCGGTATTCGGCTGGGTAAAACTCAATGGCCTCAGCCAGGGTGGGGGCAAACCCCGGCTCCACCTCGTGGATGCGGCAGACCTCCTCTGACCAAATCACGGTAGCGCCATCGAGGGGCATCAGCCAGCCCCCCAAGCGGCCAATTTTGCTGGCGATTTGCAGCAGGGTCTGCTGCGACCTCAGGGTCTCGTAGGTGTCGCTCAGCGCCCGCTCGGAGGCATTGACCTGCCTGATGTATCGCAAAACTGCCAGGGTGAGGCCGCCAGTGGTGGCGATCGCCAGGGCGGCGATCAGCCGATTGGCAATCAGGTAGATGAGGTCAACCTCTGTCGGGGCGGGCGGCGATATAAAAAAGCCTGCCACCGTCAGGCCCAAACTGGCAACGGCAACCATCACCACCCAGCGATCGCTGCGAGAAAACCCCGCAGCTGCCACCACCAGCGCGTACAGGCTAGCGTGACCAAAGCCCAGGGGGGTCAGCGTCTCAGTGGCAAACACCACCGCCAGCCCGGCGAGGACAAGCCCTTTGACAAGGGGGGGCGAGGAGATGAGTCGTCGGAAGGTCATAGCGATAAGGTTGGACTATATCCCCTGGTTAGCCATTGGCTAGGGCTTGACGAATGTGACGGGCCAGATCGGCCCGCTGGTAGGGTTTGGGTAGCAATTGTATCCCTGCCTCCAGCCCCTCCTGCTGGGTCAAGATGTTCTCGGCATAGCCGGAGGTGTACAGCACCGGCAGCTGGGGCCGCAGGCGGTGGGCGGCCTCGGCCAGGTCGCGGCCATTCATGCCGCCGGGCATCACCACATCGGTAAACAGCAGGTCGATCGGCTGCTGCTGTAGTATCTCCAGGGCTGCCGGGCCGTTTTCGGCGGCTAGCACCCGGTACCCTAGGCTTTCGAGCTGCTGCTGGGCGTAGTCGCGGATCAGGGCATTGTCTTCAACCAGCAAGATCAGCTCTGCACTGCCCCTATGGGCGACCTCGACCGGCGGGCCATCGAGCTCTGTAGGGCGGCCCTCTGAGTCTGGTCTTTGGCCCTCGCCACAGCGGGGCAGGTATAGCCGCACGGTGGTGCCCACCCCCAGCTCAGAGTCAATGGTGATGTGGCCTTTGGACTGGCGCACAAACCCATACACTACGCTGAGCCCCAGACCGGTGCCTTTGCCCTTGGCCTTGGTGGTAAAAAACGGCTCAAACACCTGGCCCAGTAGCTCTGGCCCCATGCCGACCCCGGTGTCTGCCACAGACACCATGACATAGTCACCGGGGTGGAGGTCGCCAGCGGGGGCACCGCCCTTGGCAGCGATCGATACCGGGGCCGTCGTTAGGGTCAGGCAGCCTACCCCATCCATGGCGTCGCGGGCGTTGAGGCAGAGGTTGAGCAGGGCGCTCTCTAGCTGACTGGCATCGACTAGGGCGGGCCACAGAAGGGTGTCGTAGTGGCACTGCACTTCAATCTGTTCGCCGAGGGTGCGGTGCAGCAGCCCGTGCATGCGGACGATCAGCCGGTTGACATCGACGGCTTGGGGGTCGAGGGTTTGGCGGCGGGCAAACACCAGCAGCCGCTGGGTGAGATCGGCCCCCCGCTGGGCGGCTACGCCAATCATATCGGCCAGCGATCGCATCTGGGGTTGGGCCTCTAGTTGCTCAACCAGCAGCTCGGCATTGCCCATAATGACCGTCAGCAGGTTGTTAAAGTCGTGGGCCATGCCGCCGGTCAGCTGGCCGATCGCCTCCATTTTTTGGGCCTGACGAAACTGCTCTTCGAGCAGCAGCTGTTCGGTCACATTGCGGGCCTGCACCAGGCAGGCGGGGCGACCTGCAAAGATGAGCCCGTAGGCAGAAATTTCAGCATGAATAATGTCACCGTTTTTGGTCTGATGCCGCCAGATGCCTCGCTGCTCTGGCCAGGCCCCTGCCTGGGCTAACGGCTCGATCAAATCGGGCACATCTTCAGGAGGATAGAGATCTCGAAGAGTCAGGGTCAAAAATTCATCGCGGCTGTAGCCATAGGCCGCGACGGCAGCATCGTTGACGGCCAGATAGGCCAGGGTGTCGCGATCGTAGACAAACAGGGGGTCGGTAATCGCGTGAAACAGCTGGCGGTAGCGGGCTTCGCTGTCGCGCAGGGCGGCCTCGGCGCGTTTGCGCTCGGCAATTTCGGCCCCCAGCCGCTGATTGATCTGTTCTAGACCCTGAATTTTCTTCTCTAGCTTGCGAAATAGGGTGGCGCTGTAGTCTCTGAGCAGGGCATTTTCTTCGACCGGTGACGCCTGCACTGGCGATCTGGCCTGGGTGGAGGGGGCTAGCAGAGCTGTGATGCAATCTATCAAGGCCTCGGGCTCGGCGGGCTTGACCACAAAGGCATCGGCCCCTAGGTCAAGGGCCAGGCGCTCGTCTTTGGCATCGGTGTAGGTGGCCGTGTAGACCATAAAGGGAATGGCCTGGAGCCGCTCGTCGGCCTTCCACTGGCGCAGCAGATTGTAGCCATCCATCACCGGCATCAGCAGGTCGGAGATGATCAGTACAGGGGGCTGCTGCCGGGCTTTGGTGAGGGCTTCGGCCCCGTGACGGGCCTCTTCAACGGTGTAGCCGTGACCCTGGAGCAGCATGCGCAGCAGGTAGAGATTCTCAGCGTTGTCGTCTACGATCAGCACCGGGCTCATGGGGCGATATCTCCCTGGACGGCGGGCAAAAACCGCTCTACCTCGTCGCCAAACGATTCGGGGTCAATGGGTTTTTCGATGTAGCCCTCGGCCCCGGCGGCAAGGCATTTGTCGCGATCGCCCACCATGGCATAAGACGTCACCGCCACAATGGGAATAGAGCTGAGCTGCGGGTCACTCTTGAGGGCGCGGGCCACAGCGTGGCCATCCATACCGGGCAGCTGAATATCGAGCAAAATCAGGTCGGGATGGTGGCTAGCGGCCAGCTTTAGCCCCTGGAGGCCGGTTTCTGCCTGAAGAATGTGGTGGCCCCGCGTCTCCAGCAAAAACTGCACCAGGTAGCGGTTTTGGGGGTTATCCTCAATCAGCAGAATGGTTTTTTTCATGGTGTCTCCGGTGCTTGCAGCGGCAGCGTCACGGTAAAGGTGCTGCCTTTCCCCCAGGTGCTCTCGGCCTCAATCTCGCCCCCCATCAGGTCAACCAGGCGGCGGCAGATGGCCAGGCCCAGCCCGGTGCCGTCGTGGTTGCGGGCCAGCCCCGAGTCGATCTGCTGAAAGGGCTGGAACAGAGCTGGCAGATCTTCGGTCTGGATGCCCATGCCCGTGTCAGACACCTGCAGGCGAACCGCCGCCCCTGGTTCTGCCCCAGACATGCGGTAATCATGGACTAAGTCTGCGACCAGGGCAACTTCGCCATGGTCCGTAAATTTAATGGCGTTGCTCAGCAAATTCAGCAAAATCTGCTCAAAGCGACGCTGGTCGGCTATGGCTTCCCCCAGGTTGGGGGCGACCTCGACGCGCAGATCTAAGGGTTTGGCGGCGGCCTGGGGCTGCACGATCGCCACCACCTTGGCGATCGACTGGTGCAGGTCAAAGGGCTCGCGGGCCACCTCCAGCTGCCCCGCCTCGATTTTAGAAATATCGAGCACGTCGTTGACCAGGGCCAGCAGGTGGCGGGCGCTGGTGCGCACCATGGCCAGCTGCTTGCTCTGCTCGGCGTTGAGCGGCCCGGCCAGCTCCTGCAAAACAATGCCCGTAAAGCCAATGATCGAGTTGAGCGGGGTACGCAGCTCGTGGCTCATGGTGGCGAGAAAAGCCGACTTGATGTGATCGGCGGCCTCGGCCCGGTGGCGTTTCTCGCGTTCGGCTTCGGCCTGTAGACGGGTGGTCATATCGGTGCCGATACTGAGAATCTCTACCACTCGGCCCTCGCTGTCAAACTCAACGTGGTTTGTCCAGGCGACCCAGACGTGCTCGCCGTCGCGGCGAATATTTTCGTTAACATTTTGCTCAAAGGCGCTGGGGTCGGCGCAGATGGCAGCCATTAGCTGCTCTAGATCGCGCCCGCTGCTCTCGGTGGGCGGCACGATAGTCTCCATGACGTGGCGATCGAGAATGTCGGCTTCGCTGTAGCCAAAGAAGCGCTGGCCATACCCGTTGAGAAAGGTAATGCGCCCCTCGGCATTCCACCGCAGAATGATGCTGTTGGCGTGCTCTACCAGTTCGCGATACTTGCGCTCGCTCTCGGCTAGCTGCGCTTCGGCCCGCCGCCGATCTGAAATATCAGTACCGACCCCTACCAGGCACCAGGTGTTTTCATACTGCACCCGCTGCCCGGTAAAAAAGTAGGGTGTGGCGGTGCCGTCTTTAGCCACAAAGTCGGCCTCAATAAAAGACTCACCGTCGGCAAACACCTGCCCAATGCGCTGCTCTAGCCTGGCTCTATCGTCGCCCGCAAAGAAGTCAAGCGGGTGCATGTGGGCAATCTCGGTGGCAGAGTAGCCAGAGACGCGCTCAAAGTTTTGGTTCCAGCGCAGAAAGTGCCCCTCGGTGTCATAGAAGTAGAGCATGCCGGGCATGCTCTCGATCATGGTGTTGGTGAAGCTCATTTGGTCGCGCAGGGCCTGCTCAGCCTGGCGGCGGGCTTCGTCGCGGGCGAAGGCGTTGAGGGCAAAGGAGAGATCGCCTGCGGCTTCTTCGAGCAGGGCGATCTCTTTGTCGTGAAAGACGTTGGGCTGTGCGGCATAGACGTTGAGCACGCCCACCACAGTCTCGTCGAGCCGAATGGGGAAGTGGGCCGAGGCTCGAAACTTGCCGTGGGCGATCGCGCCGCGCCAGGCCCCGGTGGCCGGGTCGTTGAGGGCATCGTTGCAGATATAGGGCTGGTGCGATCGCAAGGCAGTGATCGCGAGGCTGACCGACAGGTCTGAAGCAGGATACTGCTCGTCTTTAGCGACCATGAGGCTGGGCAGTAGGCCGTCGTCGTCGCCGGAGACGGCCACTGGCCTGAGCTCGTCGGTGTCGACCCGATGCCAGCCAATCCAGGCCAGGCAAAAGCCGCCGTCGTCGACCAGGGCCTGGCACACCTTTTGAAACAGCTCGTCGCGATCGGCAGTCCAGACGATGGCCTGGTTGATCTGGCTGAGAGCGGCGTAGAGCCGAGACATGCGGGCAAGCTCGCGATCGCGCTGCTTCAGCGCCGTAATATCGCGCACAATGGCCGAGGTACCGAGAATGCTGCCCCGGCTGTCTCTCAGCGGTGAGGCGGCGATGGAAACGTAGATGGTCTGCCCAGCTTTAGTCTGCCGCTGGGTCTCTAAGTGCTCAATGCGATCGCCCCGCTGGATGGTCTCCAAAATTAGGGTGGCCTCGTCCAGCTTTTCTGCTGGATATAGTCGCGCTACGGGGGTGCCAATCATCTCGGCGGCGGCGTAGCCGTAGATGGTCTCGGCTCCAGCATTCCAGCTGGTCACAATGCCGGTGAGGTCAGTGGTAATAATCGCGTCGGAGGTCGATTCGACAATGGCCGCCATGCGATCGCGGTAGGTCTGGGCCGCATGGCGATCGCTCAAGTCGCAAATCATCCCCAGCAGAGTGCCGTCGGGCATTTTGGTGGCCACCACCTCCGCCGCAAACACCGTGCCGTCTTTACGGCGAAACTGCCATTCGCGCTGGTGGTCAGTGCGATCGTGAATTTGCCCTAGGGCTGAGCCAATGTGGGGCACCTCGGTCGGCACCACAATGTCGGCGGCATGCAGCCCTACAAACTCGTCGCGGCTGTAGCCAAACATGTCGCAGGCGCTGGGGTTGACGTCAATGTAGTAGCTCTCGGCATCGGCCAGCACAACGCCCACCTGAGCATAGTCAAACAGGGTGCGGTAGCGGGCCTCGCAGACCTGGAGCTGCTGGGTCAGGGCCGCTATCGACGGCAAATCAGGGGGCTGCGACATAGAGAAAATGCCCTTGGAGTAAACAATGTAAAACCGCTGAGGTTACCCTGTCGTCATCAACGATCTTAGCCTTTAGTACCTCCCGATTTGGTTTGCTCTGCCCTGGGTCAACAGTAAGAAGATCGACATGGGCGCCTCGGGTAGCTCTGCCCTTCACCTAATCTTAGGGGAGAACTCGGCTAGCTGCGTGAGCAAGTCAATGGGCGAGAACTGCCCAATTCTGTAGCTACAGGCAGACACCGATTGCTGCGCAAGGTGGAGCTATGGGGCAAATACTAGGAGCATCGAGGATGGCAGAGGATGATCTGAGCAACGCGCTATCTGAGCCATAGGGATAGCGCTATCTAAAAACTCCGAATCTAACAATTATGCCTGAGGCTGATCCTCCCCAAAATACTGTCTTTTTATTCAAGTTTTTAGATAGAGTAGGAAAGAAGTTCTAAACGACCCTAGAATAATTTTGTATGGATCGTTTAGCATTTTGACCTGTATTTTTTGGGCGTTCTAGATTATGGCAGTAAAAGAGAGAGAAGCCTTGACTGGCAAAGCGCTTCTGGCCAAGGTCAAGGAGAATGATGGACTGAGCAAGCGGGAGCTGGCTAAGGAATGTGGTTATTACACCGTCAGCAAAGATGGACAGACCCGTGTCGCTCTAGCCGAGTTCTACGATGCGTTACTGGCGGCCAAGGGCATTCAGCTTGAACCCCAAAAGAGTGCCGATGGTCGGGGCCGAGAAGCGTCTTACACCCTAACTGTCCACAAGAATGGTCAGATTGTGATTGGCGCGGCCTATACCCAAGAGATGGGCCTAAAGACTGGCGATGAGTTCAAAATTAAGCTGGGCTACAAGCACATTCACTTGGTCAAACTGGATGACGAGGGCAATGAGGATGACGCCTGATTGGATAGCGATGCCAATCAAATATCTGTTTAAGCAATGAGTTCTCCAGGTTTAGCGCGCGCGCCTAAGGCTTTAGAGTGAGGGCCAGCGGACGCCAATATTGCGAGAAAGAGCGGTTCAGGAATTGAGCTTCAGCTAAAGCTCAATTCCTGAAATCTGTATGCCTACTTAGGGTGACCGCGCCCACTACACCTGTACCTGTTTCACCTCCGTTTTAACTTCTGGGCTGATAGAGGCCTTCATTTTGGAGTTTCTGGCTGGCGAAATTGAGGAAAGGCTCAGTTCTACCCTTGTTATGGGTTTTGAGAGAGTCATTGCCGAGGGACTGATTGAAGGCCTCAATCTCATCGGCAAGGTCAGTGGTAATAGCCTTAATGGCAGCGGCATGAACGCCGACCGCCTTGAGCAACGCCCCCGAGAACTTGACCGTTGCATCGGGATGTTCTTGAGCCCACTGTTGGGCGATTTCAAGCAGTCGCACCCCGCGCTGATAAGGCTTAGTCCCTTGGGCCTTACCGTGGTCATTGTCTTCCTTCTTCAGCCGAGCTGGTCTAGACACAGCCGGTGCTCCCACCGCTGGCTCAGCCCCCTCGCCATCGAATCCATCGCCCTCAAAGGCAAAATCAAAGGCAAAGAAGCGCTGAGCGGCTTGGAGCTGATTGGGGTCAGCCGCGATCGCCCTCAACTCATCGAGCATCGCTAGTAGTCGTTCATGTTCGACCTTCAACGCCTTGAATTCTGAATCATCACCCTGTCCTCTACCGCCTGTGCGCGCAAGATGATCAATCGTCGCCGCCTGAGCCGAGATGGTCTGGGCCTGAGTCGAGATTGTCGCCGCCTGAGACGAGATCGTCGCCCAAACCGGGTCACCCTCCTTCGACTCACTCAGCTTAGCGGGAAGAGAATCAGCCACGATCAGTGCTCCTTGGGTTTCTGTGGGGAATTTTTCAACGGGTGCATCTAACTCATCGGGCGGCAGAGGAATCGGGCCACTGGCCGCCAGCTTCACCCCGCGAGCGGTGAGCGGCTGACCCTTACGAGTCAGATAATACTGGTAATAATGGCCTGTCACTGAGGCATTGCTGGTGGTGGTTTCATCCAACAGCACATGGCCGAGCAGATGCTGAGCCAGCCGCTGCTCGGCCATATTGGCCGGGCAAAAGTAGTGGAGTGCGATCGGCACATAGACCGCTCGGCAGCGATGAATGGAAATATTGGTAAACCCCTTCGGCGTCGGCAGCACCTGATCGAGCACCTTGACCACCCGGCGATTGACTCGAGCATTTAGCGCCTCCATCCTGGGGTCATCTGAGGCGACCCCGTCTAAGTCATGAATATCAGCCGTTGCCCTGAGCTTTTCCACCGCCAGCAAGACATCCTGGGCGGGCACCAACGTCAGCAAGTCATAGGCCGGCTTAGCCGCCTTCTGCTGCCCGGTAAAGTGCAGCAAGTAAGGATGCCCCTGGGGAATCAGTTGAGCCATCTCCCCGACATGAGGTTGGAGCTGCCCGAGGCTGACCACCTCTGTATGCCGCCGCCCGGTCACTGCCGCGATCGCAATAATCAAGTCGATCGGGTCATTGGAGGCCAACAGGAGATTGATTTTGCCCATATAGGCATCGAGATCGACGGGCTGGCGATCGTCCTGGCGAGCATTGGCATTTTGGGTGGTAGCGGCTCTGAGCTGGGCCTGCACCTCAATGGGGTAAGTAAACCCGTCTAAAGCGTAGTGTCGCGCCTCAGAACCACTGCTGGGCTCCCCCGGCAGCGGATTGCGCTTCGTCCACCGGCGAGGGTACGAGTTTTTGCCATTGAGGGAAATGCGCCCCGCCTCAATCGCCGCCTTAATCGCTTTTGTATAGCGCGGGAAATAAACCGAATTGATGCTGCTGAGGGGATAGGCCATTTCCAATAGCGCCTGCTCTGCTGCACAGAGCCGGTCAATCGCCGCCTTCGTGTCGGTGCCCTGGGCATTCATCTCCACCAGCTTGGCCACGAGGATAGCGATCAACTCCTCCAGCTCTTTTTTGGTGAGTTTGGTGCGATCGCCCTTTTCAATGCGCTGCTCCATCGCCGCGACGATCTCGGCGCGGGTTGTGTCGAAGGATTGAGCTAGAGAGGCCATGGGTATGGAGAGTTAAATGGAAATGGCTTTATCTATATTATTCACGAGTTTGATTATGGCAGTCAGTAAATTTATAGCGGTATGCAAAATTTTATATCAAAGACCCCTCACGGGCACCGCTGTCCTGTGAGGGGTCTGTAGGGAGATGAGAGGGGCTAGGGTGCGATCGCTAGTTTAGGGCTGTGATAGTGAGAGCAAAAAGGCCAGATTCTCGATGGCTCTGAGAGTGTGCGGAGCGTTAGCCGGTATGACAATAAACACTCCCGGCTCTAGGGCAATATCCTTACCTTCCAGGGTCAAAATTCCTTTGCCCTCTAGCCCTTGCACGACTGCATTGCGGGTGGAGGTGTGTTCTGAAATTTCGGTGTCTGCCGCTAGGCAAAAGAGCGTGTACTGACAGACTTTGCTTTGCAGCAGCACTTTGCTCAATACCCCTGCTTTAGGGTACTCAATGTGCGCCTGTAGCTGGATAAAGGACGGCTGTAATGAGAGAATTGAAGTTGTCATGGTGATCTCAACGAAAGAACACTAGCCCTGGGGCGAATCATGCTGTTTTTCAGCCCGAAAAATGATGTAGCCCAGGTCGTTGCCGTACTGGGTAAACACCCGCCGCATCGCTAAAATGCGCTGCCGCATGAGCGGATGCACGAGCAAATTCCAGCCCAGGCTGAGCAGGGTATCTAGACCTTCTTCTTGACCAATGCGCAGCGGGTTGAGGAGGGCCATCGGGCCAGTCTGGTGCTGTTGCACGACTAGGTTCGCGGCCTCACAGGCTGCTTGCCAACCTGTCTCACTGAGCGGGGCGGTATTGACGCGAATGGTGGTCGCCAGTTCTCGGTAAATGTCATCAATGTGGTCACCCTGAGCCAGCATTTCATGGCTGAGGTATTGGCCGCCGGGTTTGAGGCGATCGCCCACCCCCTGCAAAATTTTGGCTTTACCAGGGGCCGACTGCATCGACAAAACTGCCTCGCCCAGCACGTAGTCAAACTGCTCGGGGATCTGCTCTAGGTGAAACATATCGCCTTCGCGAATATCTACCCGATCGCTCAGACCCGCCGCCTCGACATTGGCCTGGGCGCGGGCCACACTCAGGGGATTTTTTTCAATCCCCACGACTTTAACGCCGTAGCGCTGAGCCAGGGCAATGGCGCTGTAGCCAAAGCTGGCGGCCAGCTCTAGAACGGTGTCGCCGGGTTGAAAGTTGACCCAAGTAAAGAGAGTCTCTGTGGCCCTGCGCCCGCCCGGACGCAGAATTTTTTTGCCCGCTGCGGCCAACACCTCATGGCCAGGAGCAGTCTTGAGATTGAGCGGAGTGGCCGTCATGGCATTTACCAGGGGAGGATGTCTTTACTCTGGCAGAGATGCCTAACCCTGTTTATGAGGTAGCTCATGGTTCGCCCGAATCAGGGGCCATAAACCTAGCCAAGAGCTTGACGCTGCATGGGCTGTAGCTCATGGGAAGTACCTCAGATAGACGGCTTATCGGTATAGTCTAAGGACGGTTCACCTGTCTCTCTGAGTCAAGACTGGCTATGCAGGTCAATGTCGAGCAGCTTCAGCAGATCAGCCTGTTTAAAGGCGTGGAGCTATCTCTGCTGGGGCAACTTGCTGAGCACAGCCGCCTAAAAACCTACGACACCGATGAAGTCGTGTTTCATGAGGGCGATGCCCTGCCCACCTGTCTCTATTTGCTGGTAGCGGGCTCGCTGCGGCTGACTAAACTTTCTGAATCGGGCAAAGAGACGATTTTGCGGTTGCTGTGGGCCGATGAAGTCTTTGCGGCCCCGGCTCTGTTTGGCAATGGCCAAGCCCCGGCCACCGCCACGGCGATGGAGCCGATAGAGGTGCTGACTATCGAACAAGAAGCTCTGCTGAAGGGATTTCGAGAAGCCCCAGAGCTGGCGCTGCACCTGCTGGGCATCTTTAACCAGCGGCTTCAGCATTTGCACAACCGCGTGCATGGTCTCGTGTCGGAACGGGCGATCGTGCGGTTGATCCACTACTTGGAATATTTTGCCGCCAGTGCGGGTACCGAGGCAGTGCCGGAGGGTCAACGGCTGCGATCGCGCCTCACCTACTACCAGATTGCCCGCAGCATTGGCATCACCTACGAAGAATGCGTGCGTCTATTTAAGCAGCTCAAGGGCGCCGTAGCCTACCAGCGGGGCGGCAAAATTACCCTGCTTGACGCTGCAAAACTCGCAGCCATTGTGCAGCGCCAGGCTGACTAAACAGTAAAAGCCTTTGTTTTAAGGATTGACAAGATTTTGATCGAACTATGAGCTACCTCATGAAGGAGCTGAGAACGGTCTGTCAGACTAGGGCCAAACGGTCAAATTAGATACTTAAGCCAAATTTGAGGTCAGCCCTGGAGATTTATCTCAAATCAACCGCCAGGGCTGCCTCCAGAGCTGAATGAAGTCGAGACAGACGTTTCAAGAACCACTTTCGTACTATGGCTAATCCATCCCTTGGGGTCGCGGGCTTGGCTCGCTCCCGCTTTAAAAACTTGAGTCTACCGGTATGGCTGGTGCTCATTTGTGTGGTCACCTTCAGCGTTTTGCTGGGAGCTGGGGCCGCCATTTCTAACTACGCGCCACCGCATCCGGCGATCGCCCAGTCGCCCCAGCAGGAGGTCATGTTCACCGCCGCCGATGTGGAACAGGGCCAGGTCACCTACTTGGGCCGGGGCGGCCAGCATGTGGGCAGCATTTGGGGCCACGGCAGCTACCTGGCCCCCGACTGGACGGCGGATGTGCTGCACCGCTGGGGACTGGCCACCGCAGGGGTGCTCTATGCCAACGACCCCAGCTTTTCTCAGACCGAGCTCGAAGCGCTGAGCCCGACCGAGCGGGCGCTGCTCGAAGCTCAAGTACAGGAGCAGTTTAAGCCCAACCGCTACGATGCCGAGACCGAGACCCTACTGCTGACCGCTGCCCAAACCCAGGGGCTCAAGCAGGTGTTTGCCGACTACCAGGAGCTGCTGGCCCACGGGTCGCGGATCCACTCCATCCCCGATGGCTGGTTTAAGAGCGAGCAAGACATTCGCGATGTCACCGCGTTCTTTGCCTGGACGGCCTGGGCGGCGGCGGCGAATCGGCCCCATGCCCCCTTTTCTTACACCGCCAACTGGCCCCACGATGATCTGATTGGCAACCAGCCACCGGGGCAATTCTTGGTGTGGTCAATTGTGTCGGTGATGGTGCTGATTTTTGCGATCGCCGCGTTTCTCTTCGTCTATCTCACCCAAGAAGAGGCCGATGAGGTGCAGGTGGTCGCCGATCGCCCCGCCATTCGCCTCGCCACCCCCAGCCAAAAAGTCACCAGCCTCTTCTTTGGGGTCGCCATGGCGCTGTTTGGGGTGCAGATTGCCATGGGCATGGTCACCGCCCACTACGCGGTCGAAGGCGATGGCTTCTACGGTCTACCGCTCCAGCAGTACCTACCCTACGCCGCATCCCGCACCTGGCACCTACAGTTGGCGGTATTTTGGATTGCCACCTGCTGGCTGGCGGCGGGGCTCTATTTTGCCCCCCGATTTGGTAAGCAAGAACCCCAGGGGCAGGCCTGGGGCAACGGTGGCCTGCTAATTGCCCTGACGGTCGTGGTGGTGGGATCCTTAATTGGCTCTTGGGCTAGCGTGCAGGGCTTTCTGACCGGCGACAACAGCTTTCTCTTTGGCCACCAGGGCTATGAATATGTGGAACTGGGTCGCCTGTGGCAACTCTTGCTGATTGGCGGCATGGTGTTTTGGCTGTGGCTGATGTTTCGCGCCCTGCGCCCGGCGCTCAAGGCCGAGGGCAGCAAAACCGGGCTGAACCACTTCTTTTTCTACAGCGCCATTACCATTCCGCTGTTCTACGCTTCGGGGCTGATGTATACCAACCACACGGCGCTCAGCGTGGCCGAATACTGGCGCTGGTGGGTGGTGCACCTGTGGGTGGAGGGCTTCTTTGAGGTGTTTGCCACGGTGACCATTGCCTACCTCTGTAGCGAGCTGGGATTCCTGAAAAAGTCTTCAGCCCTGCGGGCCACCTACCTGACCACGATTTTGTACCTGGGCAGTGGGGTAATTGGCACCCTGCACCACCTGTACTTTGCGGGCACGCCGTCGTTTATTGCGGCGATGGGGGCGGTTGCCTCTGCGTTAGAAGTCGTGCCGCTCACCCTAATTGGCTTTGAGGTGGTGAAGACCCTGCGCATGTCTGAGCAGGCCGAGCGCTTCTACCGCTGGCCGCTCCGGTTCTTTTTGGCCACCTGCTTCTGGAATCTGGTCGGTGCGGGCGTCTTTGGCTTCTTGATCAACCCGCCGATCGTGCTCTACTACTCCCAGGGGCTCAACACCACCCCAATCCACGCCCACAGCGCCCTGTTTGGGGTCTATGGCTGCCTGGCGATCGCCCTAATGCTCTTCTCTCTGCGCGAAATTGTGCCCGATCGCGCCTGGAGTGAGAAGATTCTGCGCTTCTCGTTCTGGAGCCTGAACGGCGGCCTGGTGATGATGATGGTCTTGGGTCTGATTCCTAACGGCTTTTACCAGCTGATGCAGTCGGTGAACTATGGCACCTGGTATGCCCGTAGCGCTGAGGTAATTGGCTCACCCTGGATGCAGTGGACGGTGTGGCTGCGTATCCCCGGCGACATTGTCTTTACCCTAGGGGCGATCGCCATGGTGCTGTTTACGGCGCGGGCGGTGTACTCCCTTTTTCAGCAGCCCACCCAGTTGAATGCTCCGGAGCCAGTCGTGCCGGTAGTTGAAGCCAGTTAGCTACGCCCAACTCCCAGGGTTCTCAAAGAACCCTGGGCGCTATATTTCTAAGGAGATTGCACGATGCCTACATTTCAAATTAACGACACCGTTGGCGCGATCGTTCGCGACCATCCGGCCCTTTCCCGCCTGTTTGAATCGGCCCAGGTTGACTACTGCTGCGGGGGCCAAAGAACCCTAGCGGAAGCCTGTGCTCAGCGGGGCATAGACCCAGGGTAAGCGCAAGAAAAATAGGACTGTGACATGCTAGGGGCCTTCTATCGCTGCGACCTTTAGTGAGTCCCCATGAGCCAAGGCTTTGCTCCCA
>NZ_JAYFES010000073.1:0-90126 GCF_055795045.1 Pseudanabaena sp. PCC 9330
GCATTTCTTCGAACCGAAGCCTCAGTGTCATCCAAGGTATTTAGCAGGCTATCTATAGCACGTTCACTACCGATTTTCCCCAATGCCTCTGCCGCATCTTTTCGAACAAAAGCCTCAGTGTCATCTAAGGCATTTAGCAGACCATCTATAGCACGTTCATTATTGATTTTGCCTAGTGCCTCTACTGCTCTTAATCGAATATAGAGATCAGCATCATTTAGCAGGTTCAACAAGCTCCCATTGAAACGATCGCTGCCAACGTACTTCAAGGCAGTGGTCACAATCCTGCGCATCTCAATATCAGTACTATCTAGCGAATTCAGCAATTCTGCAATGGCACGCTCATTACCGATTTTTGCTAAGGCTACTGCTGCGCAAAAACCAAGATCATAATCAGTATCGTTCAGAGTAATTATTAAGCTATCAACAGCTTCCTCGCCACCAATTAATTGCAATGCTGTTGCTGCTTCAATGCGAACAGTAGTGTCAGTATCATGGAGGGCATTCAGCAAACCATTAACGACACGCTTATCGCCAGAAAACCCTAACGCAAAAGCAGCAGGCCACCGAACATCAGAACGACTATCCTCTAAGGCATTCAGCAAACCATTAATAGCACTCTCGCTGCCAATATTCACTAATGCCTCTACAATATCTACACTATAATCGGCATCATGATTGTGACTACGTAGAGCATTTAATAAACCATTGACAACTTGTTCGCTGCCGACTATTTTCAATGCTCTAATTATGTCATTAACATCAGAATATTCAGCTTCGTTTAGAACATTTAGTAATACCTCAATGGCACGTTCACTGCCGATGGTTCCCAATGCACCAACTGCACTTCGATAAACATTAGGAGCGGGATCTTTGAGTGCGTCTAGCAAGCCCTCTATAGCTCTATCAGAGTGGCTGTTTGACCAACAATTACACTTAAGGAGGAGTGGAACGCTAAGAGTATTCAGCCAGCTAACTGTCGTGCATTGAAGCACCGGTTGCACCTCCCCTGCAAGCCTCGCCCCCAGCATCAAGTCCACATCATCGATCGCCAACTTCACCACCCGCAGAGCCTGGGCTTCTTCATTCACCAGCGCCAACATCAAAGCAATAGGTTCTGTCCACTTCAACAGGTTGAGGTAGTCGCGCTTGAGTTGTTCATCGCTTAGCTCTGGCAATAACCGCAGCAAATGTTCTGCGGCGTAATATTCCTGAATGAGCTGGTGGCGAAATTCGAGTTGGTCGGTGGTGCGGTTTTGCAGCAGGTGGTATTTAAGTAAGTCGTCTAAAATGTCGCGAACGGGGAACCTCTCCTTGGCGAAGAGTTTGCCGAGTTCTCGCTCGGCTTCGGTGCGGTGAATCGCCACGCGAAAATCGACCGGGGTTTCGCCCTGCATCATTAGGGCTGCCAAGGCTTTGAGGGCGTCTTTCCACAGGCGGCGATCTGTCAGTGGTTTAACATCTCCCTTTAGGGCTGCGATTTTGTGCTGCTGCACACTGCTGTTTTCATAGGTGCGAGTAAACACTTGAAATATGCCACCAAGATTATTAGGCATTTGCCGATTGGGCGACTGCTGAAACACCTCGCACAGCATCCACAGCAACAGCGGCGTTTGGCCAAACTCCCGCAGGCGGTTATTTAGTTGCCGCAGCATCGCCTCCGCCTGGTCAGGCACATAGGCGCGAATGAACTCCTTCATCTGCGGCTCGGTGAGCGGCTGCATCTCCAGCTTTTTCTCAATCCCTAGGTCGCCCCCCAGGGCCAGATCCCGCGTGGTGAAGATCATCGGCACCCTGGGGTGGTCGCGGCGAAAGCTGGCCAGCTGGCTGCGGGCCTCATCAGACGGCAGCTCATTCAGCCCGTCGATCAGCAGCAAAAACCGCCCCTGGCGCAGCAGAGCATTGAGATCGGCATCCTCTAAATTGAGGCCGGGGTCGTGCTGGTAGAGAAACGCCCGAATGCGCTCCAAAATTGAAGTCTGC
Organism: Pseudanabaena sp. PCC 9330; assembly: GCF_055795045.1. NCBI lineage: Bacteria > Bacillati > Cyanobacteriota > Cyanophyceae > Pseudanabaenales > Pseudanabaenaceae > Pseudanabaena > Pseudanabaena sp. PCC 9330. Next base: position 1,984 of record NZ_JAYFES010000073.1, read on the forward strand.
CAATAGCGCAGCTCCACCAAAACCGGAATTTTCTCCAGATCCCCTTTCCCAAAATTGGGAGAGGGGCCGGGGGTGAGGGCCACCGCCTCCTCCAGCAACAGCCGAATCAGCGCCGTCGATTTGCCAGAGCCAGGACGGCCCACCAGCAGCACATGGCCATCGGCATACTTGCGAATGCCCTTCAGCACGGGCAACCGCTCCGTTTTCTCCCGTTCCTCCGATCGCGGTTCAGAACCGAGGGCATCCTTCTCTTTGCCGACAGCCTGCACCATCAGGCCAAAGTCAAAAACCGAGGGTTGCTCTGGCTGTGGTAGCTCAACTTTGCCCGTGGCATCGGTCAGCGTGTAGTGCTCCCGCCATTTTTCGTAGGTGGCGACGAGCGATCGCAGGTATCCATCAAACTCAAAGCAATTGAGGTCGGCCAGGTGCCGGGCGATCGCCTCCACCCCCGGCCCAATATTGCTATCGGCCCATTCTAGGAAAGCGCTAACCTGCTCGCCAATTTTCGCTGAGGTTCCAGCTCGATTCATTCTGGGCATCTTCATATCAACCAGCAGCCGCTCAAAGTCGGCGGGCGACAAATTGCTGAGGGTGGCAAAGAGCTGGGTGCGATCCACGGCGGCAGAGAAAACCTTATCGCTATGGTACCCCCAGAGAAATTGGGGATGCAGGCAGCGATCGCAGCACCACCCGCATCCTCTCCGCTCAACACCTCCCTCACTACTTCACTTCTGCCGCTGTTACGCTCCCTTTGCCAATGCGTTTGCCCTAGACAATCCGATCTAGACTGTAACCACTGAAAGCAGGGGTTTTACCCATGACTGACTCTCCCCAAACCCAGCCAGTGGCCCATCCCTCAGCTCAGCCAGCCATGGAGTGGGTCAATGCCGTCTCTAGTCGGCCTTCCCTAGAGGGGGCCGTCAAAGATGTGGTCGATCAGCTGCGTGGCCGGTTGACGGGCACCCCTACCCTGGGGCTGGTGTTTATTTCGTCGTCATTTACCAGCGAGTTTGCTCGGCTGCTGCCCCTGATCCACGACCTGCTGCCCATGCCCGCTCTAGTGGGGTGCAGCGGGGGCGGCATCATTGGCGTTGACGCCGAGGGCCACCCCCAAGAGCTAGAGGGCACCCCGGCCCTCAGCCTGACGGTGGCCTGTCTGCCGGGGGTCGCGGTGCAGACCTTTGCCCTAGCGGCAGACGACCTGCCCGACCTCGACAGCCCCCCCGACGCCTGGGCCGAGCTGATCGGGGTTGCCCCCGCCGACAATCCGCAGTTTATTTTGATGGCCGATCCGTTTTCGTCGAAGGTGACTGACCTGCTCCAGGGGCTCGACTTTGCCTACCCCGACGGGGTTAAAATCGGCGGTCTGGCAGGCGTTGACGCCTTTCGCCGCCACAGCGGGCTGTTCTGCGATCGCACCCTGTACACCGAAGGGGTAGTAGGGGTAGCCCTGTCTGGCCCCGTGGTGCTCGACACCATTGTCGCCCAGGGCTGTCGCCCCATCGGCCCGATCTACCGGGTTGACCAGGTCGAGCGCAATATCTTGCTGTCCCTCGGGGCACCAGAGAGCGACACCTCGCGCCCGCCCCTAGAACTGTTGCAGACCATGTTTGAGACGCTGTCGGAGAGCGATCGCCAGCTAGCCCAAAGCTCCCTATTTATTGGCATCGCCCAAGACGGCTTTAAGCTCAGCCTCGAACCCGGCGACTTTCTCATTCGCACCCTGCTGGGGGTAGACCCAAAAACAGGGGCCATTGCCGTGGGCGATCGCCTGCGCCCCGGCCAGCGAGTGCAGTTTCACCTGCGCGATGCCCAGACCTCAGCCATCGATCTAGAGACGCTGCTACAGCGCTACCAGCAGCAGACCACAGCTGCCCCGGTAGGGGCTTTGATGTTTGCCTGTATGGGGCGCGGCGAAGGCCTCTACGAACAGCCCAATTTTGACTCTAGCCTGTTTGCCCAGTACCTGCCGGGGGTGCCCCTGGGCGGCTTTTTCTGTGGCGGTGAGATCGGCCCAGTGGGGCAGACTACCTTTCTCCACGGGTTTACCTCGGTATTTGGCATTTGCCGCCAACCTTAGGGATACATGGGTTCGACTGAGAATGGTCCTTTGGGCCAACAGGCAGCCCGTCCCCTCTCGGGAGGGGTAGAGGTGGGTTAATTCAGCGGTAAGACGCTTTTGCCCAGCTTCAGAAGCTGACGTCCCGTCGCCATTTTGACCCACCCCGCCCTCCGGGCACCCCTCCGAGGAGGGGACGGCGTTAGCTCGAACTGACGTTAGGGGTGAACAGCAGGAAGGATGGGGACTGGATTTTCCTCAAGTGGCGAGAAGGCTGCCTATGTCTGTCCTGTTTCCACGCCGTGACGGTGAGCCATTACGGTGCGCCCAGGCCGATCGTGCCAACGCCCAGCTGGGGCGAGGGGGTCAACCCCGTCAGAGTCAGCGTGTAGGTGATGGCGCTGGTGCCAATGCCCTGCCAGCCAACGATAAAGCCCCCCTCGTCAAGCACGGGGCGGTGCTCGGGGGTGGTGACAGCAATGTAATAGCCGCCGGTGCTGGGCAAGGGCAGACCCGTTAAACGGGGCGGTGTGGCAGCAGCGGTGCGGGCTTCGGCCAGCAGTCGGCCCTCGGCGTCAAACACAAAGAGCAGCGCCTGGGCGTCTGTAAACAGCAGACCAGGCCGCTGCTGGGTGACGGTCAGGCTAAGGTCAGCCAGGTCGCCCTGGGCCGCCACAAAGGCATAGATATCGACGCGACGGCTGACCGCCCCGGTAGAAACGCCGCTGCCGGTGCGGGTGTTGATGCGCTGGGCCGCCGCCAGGGGCGTCAGGGGGGTATCAGCAGTGACCCCTAGGCTGGCCTGCCACAGCGCCGCCTGCTCCTGCAAAATGACATCGGGCACGACGATGGGGTCGATCAGCCCAGCGTTGGCCAGGGCGCGCTCGACTTCGAGCGGTCGCCCCGTATACCCAGGAATACCGAACCCAGCCAGCACGGGCTCACAGCCCGAGATGTTGCTGACTACGGTTTGGTTTTGTCGCCAAATCTGCATCTGCCGACGAAACTGCACCAGCTGAGCCTGGGTTTTGATCGGTAGCCCCGGCACCTGCTCTAGCTGAATAGTGCGGGCGATCGCGCTATCCCAGTCATTGAGACAGACCGCCAGCTGAAGGGCGGCCTGCACCGTCTCGGTAGTTTGCCCTAGGGCAGGGGTGGCGCTGGCCAGGGCACTCACCAGGGCAAGGCTCCAGGTCAGTCGTCCCCGCATTGCAGACAGCGGTTGCTGTGCTCTGACTAGCCTAGTCCATGCCATTGCTGCTCTCTCCCTTACCGCTGCGAGACCCGTGGGGTTTAATGTTCCCCCAAGTCTACCGAGGCTCGCCCATAGTGGGCCAAAAACTTGTTGCTGCCGGTCTCTTGTCGCCGCTGCCAGGCCCACAGCTGGTCGCCTAGCGAAAAATGCCACCACTCGTTGGGGTGGCGGCAAAACCCAGCGGCCTGCATTACCTCATGGAGCCGAGTGCGGTGGGCGTGGAACTCCTGCTCGGCGATCGCAGTACTAGCGGCAAAATGGTCAGGGTGCGATCGCGGCGACACCTCATCGATAGGCGATCCCATGGCCACCGGCACCCCCGCATCATCGACCAAGGTCACATCCACAGCGGCCCCGGTGCTGTGGGGCGGCGGCGTAGCCGGGTCATCGCTGGGCACCGCCCAAAACTGCACCACCTCAGCCATCACCTCCTCACGCTGGGCGGGGGTGAGCCCCTCGGTCGGCCAACCCCGCCCCCGCACCTGGGCCAGAAAGGTGTGGTCGACCATAAACTGCTGCACCGCCAGAGGACGAAAGGCATCAAACACCTGAATCTTCCAGCCGGGCTGCTGTTGCTGAAGCCGATCTTGCGCCTGGATCAGCGCCATCAACACCCCCTGGCGCAGCCAATAGGGCGATCGATCGCCGTAGGGTGCCCCCAGCACCTGGTAGGGGTGAGGCTGCACCAGAGGAAAGCGATCGCGCGGTATAGGCACCAGCGGCTCGCCACAGTCATCGATGGGAATGGCCTGGTAGGGTTTCATCGCTGTTATCTATTTCGGTGACTCGATGGCGAAACAGGGGTGGTGAGCTGGGTCTCGCTGATAGTGAGAATAGAACAGCCCTACAGCGGCACTTCGGCAATATCGGCGATCGCGGGCAGATTGGCCAATCCAGCCAGCCCGTAGCGCTCTGACGATCGCCGACAGCGCACCGCAAAGGGGCAGTGGGTGCAAAGCCCTCGCTCTCGATCAACCTGGGGCAGGTCACCGGGGGTTGCCAGCAGGGTGGTGAGGCGATCGGTCAGCCGTTGCAGGTCAGCCTCGGTACGACGGTGCTGGACGGCAGAATAGGCCAGGGCAATGCTGCTCGGCGGGGCCGAGGTGCCCTCAGCCCCAGGCGGCGGCACAAACCAGTAGGTCATCGTCACCTGTTCTGGGGTCAAGCCAGTGGTTTCGACCAGCAGGTACAAGTACAGGCGCGTCTGCCACTCCTGGGTCAGCTGGCGTTGGGTCGGCGGGTTTTGGTAGGTTTTCCAGTCGATGATCTGACCCTGGGTCGGCCCCAGCACCAGCAGATCGTAAACCGCCGTCAGCAGATAGCCATTCAACACGAGGGTGCGGCGGTGCTCACTCTGGCGAAACTCACCGGGGCTAGAACTAAACAGCTCGGGTGCAGCCGCCAAAATGCCTTCTACGGCCTGGGCCAAATCAGCATCTTCTCGCAGCAGATCGTCTACCGGCAGCCCCAGCTCCCGCTGCTGCATCACCAGGTGAAACTGGGTGCCCCACTCCTGACGCAAGAGCTGATCCGGGGCCGTGGGCGCTGTGTAGCGATCGAGGTAGGTGTACTGGTAGCGCCGAGGGCACATCTCCAGCAGCTTGAGGTGGCCCTGGGTGAGAGAGAGCATGGCAAGTAGCTCTAAAAGAAGCGTTAAGGAGATCTCTGGAAAAGAAGATACCTCCACGTAGGGGCGCAAAGCCTGCGCCCTCGGGAGGAAGCAAAGTCCTGAGGTATTTTCCTTGTCAGAATTGTCCTAAAACGTTCGCACGGTCTAACGTGCAGGTCTACACAGCCGCCAGCAGCTTATCTACATTCTTGGCCGTCTCAAAGAAGTAGGCGGCGTTTTCTTCGGGGGTGCCGGGCAAAATGCCGTGGCCCAGGTTGAGAATGTGGCCGCGATTGCCCGCTTTTTGAATGGTGTCGAGAATGCGATCGCGAATCAGCGCCTGGGAGCCAAACAGGATAGCGGGATCGATATTGCCCTGCACGCCAATGGTGGGGCCAAGGCGGCGGCGGGCCTCCGCCATATCCATCGTCCAGTCAACGCTGACGATATCGACCCCCGACTCGCCCATCAGGTCAAAGATTCCGGCGCTGCCGCTGATGTAGAGAATCAAGGGGGTGTCGGGGTGAGTCTGCTTCACCTGCTGTACCACCCGCTGCTGGTAGGGCAGGGCAAAGGTACGGTAGTCCATGGGGCTGAGCTGCCCAGCCCAGGAGTCAAACAGCTGCACCACCTGGGCGCCGCAGTCGATCTGGTAGCGCACGTAGGCGGCAATGTTGTCGGCCAGCTTGCCCAGCAGCTGGTGTAGCATTGCAGGCTCTGAGAAGGCCATGCCTTTGATCTTGGTGTAGTTCTTGGAGGTCTTGCCCTCCACGGCGTAGGCCGCCAGGGTCCAGGGGGAGCCGACAAAGCCCAGCACGGCGGCCTCGTTGCCCACTTCGCTGCGCAGGGTTTGCAGAATGGTGCGGATGTAGGGCAGCGCCGTTTCGGGATCGAGTTCGTGGACGGCGTCGATCTGCGCCTGGGTGCGGATGGGCGGATCGATGATCGGCCCCTGGCTCTCGACAATGTCGAAGGGAATGCCCATACCCGGCAGGGGGGTGAGAATGTCGGAGAACATGATCACGCCGTCGGGGCGGAAGGCGCGCCAGGGCTGTAGCGAGATCTCGATCGCCAGGTCGGCATTTTCACTGCGATCGCGAAACGACGGATACTTATCGCGCAGGTCTCGGTACACCTTCATGTAGCGGCCCGCCTGGCGCATCATCCACACGGGGGGGCGCTCCAGCACCTCGTGGCGAGCGGCGCGGAGCAACAGAGGTACCTGGTTCACTGCGGTCATTTGAGGCGTCACCAATTTACAAAAACAGCGTTACAAAAAAGCGTTTCTAACCCAAAGCCAGGGGCAACAGCGGAGTCCTACCAAGGGAGAATCCACCTTTTCGGCCTGCCCTTGAAACAAGCAGCGCCACAAAAGCGCCCGGCTCAAAGCAAACTAAAGCGTAACCGTTAGCTTATCACTCTGTGATGCTCTCTAATTCTTACGGGAAAAGGGGTTCAGCACTTTTCTCTCCGCAACATTTGTACACAAAAATGTCGCCTAGTGGTCTGTCAGTTCTAAAGTTGTAGGTTGGGTGGCGCGCCAGCAGCACCCAACCAAGCTCACTGCTGTTGGCTTCACTGCATTTCACCCCATCGACAGAGTCTATACCGATCTGCCAGGGGCAATCAGGGACGGCTGATCGGCTGCTGAAGCAGCCAGAGCCCCGTGGTGGTCATGCCTGAGTCATCGGGGCGAATGATGAGAAAATGGAGGCCCTGGCTCTGGCGTTTGCGCTGCTCAAAGCGCTGACCGGCGATCGCCACCTCAGGGTCGCTAAAGGTCGTAAACACCCAGCGATCGCACAGCCCCGCATCTAAAATCAGTCCATCGGGTTCGCCGCGCCCATAGCTCAGCCAGGCCGGGGCCTGGGACTGCACCCACTGAGCTAGGGCCATGGCCTGCCGTCCGGCATCGACCACTACGCCCGGAATCGGGGTGGTGCTGGCCAGGCCCAATCGGGAGGGTATCAGCTCTGGCCGCAGAGCGCGGAGGGGGATCGGTTCGTAGGGCAGGGTTTGCTCAAAGTCGTAGGCCGAGAGGGCGGTGAAGCCCCAGCTGTCGCCCCAGAGATTTTCGGGCAGGGGCACCGGGGGTGACAGATCAATGTGCAGCGGGTTGTAGGGCACCGCAATGGCGTTGGGCTGGGTGGGGTACCACTGGGTGCGCTGTCGCAGCCACTGGTGCAGAGTGGGGGTGCGGCGGGTCGGCTCTACGGCAATGCCCAGGGGTTCGCAGGCGGTGGTGAGTAGCGACAGCGCCTGGGGACGAAATACCTGAATTTTTTCGGGGATTTTTTTGGGGGCAGTGCCAGCTTTTTCTAAGGCCGTTTGCACCTGGGCAGTAACCCAGGCTTTGTTGATGGCTGCCTGGGGCGCTGTGGCCCCATAGCTAAAGCTAAAGTCGTCGCTGCACAGCAAAATTTCCCACAGGGGTTCGCCGCGATCGCTCACCAGGGGCGGGCGGTGCAGATCGGCCTGCCAAACAGTCATAGTGGTACCCAACCCAAAACGGCGATGCTCTCCCTGGTGTTTTCCCTAATTTTTTTCCTCGGGCCTATCTCCCAGGTATGAGAACAGTCCCTTAACCATGCCATATGATGGGTTGGCCCAGGGCAATGCGATCGCAGAGGGTGCATGGTGAATCAAGTTTTACGAGTCAATCGGGCCACCACCTTTGTACTGAGGCCAGAGCCGCCGGGGCAGCTGGCGGCCAATGAGCAGGTGGCGATCGCCGCTGGCAGCATTTTTCCGCTGCAATCTTATGCCTATGCCGACATCAACGGCGGCTTTAATGGCCATATCAAAGTCGCCCTGGGCGATCGCCCCCCCGGTACCGGGTTCAACACCTGGTTTGTGCCCAGCCAAGCGGCCCAGGTTGAGGCCGATGGCGTGGTGGTCTACCCCCACGAAGACCAGGAGAGCATGCCCGTGCTGTGGATCAACACCGGCACCCTGATCAAGCGTCGCCCCCTCGACTCCAGCCTTTTAAACGCCAATGAAACCGTGGCCGTGCCTCGGGGACGGGCCTTTGACCTGCATTCCTACGCCTTTAGCGACAGCCAGGGCAACTTCAATAACCACATCAAATTTGCCATTCGCAACCCCCAAGACTTTGTCAACGGGCTGAGCACCTGGTTTGTCTTCACCCCCCACGCCTTCGTCACCCTCGACAACGAAGTGGTGTTTCCGCGCCCAGACCCCAACGCCTTTGTGCTGCGGGTGACCGCCAACACTCTGCTTAAGCGCCGCCCGGTTGACAGCAGCCAGCTAGCCCCCACCGAGCAGACCCCCGTCTCTCCCGGCACCACCCTCACCCTCAGCAGCTACGCCTTTGCCGATGCCCAGGGGCCGTTTAACGGCCACATTCGCTTTGCCCTCAAGTATGTCAAAGACGACATCAACGGGTTGAATACCTGGTACGTGTTCCAGGGCCATGCTCAGGTAGAGCGGGCTGGCGCAGTGGTCTATCCGCCACCAGCGTCGCCGTCGCCACCGCCGCCGCCCCAGTACGTGGGCCGCCCGTTCCGGCTGCCGGGCAATACCTCCACCTTCTATACCGACCAGCCGATCATCCCCGGCGGCAGCTTTACCTGGGGCGAGGCCACCCGCAACGCCACCCGTATTCCCGAGACCCAGGCCATTGTCGACAACATCATTGGTCTGGCGCGGGCGTTGCAGCCGGTGCGCGATCGCCTTGGTCGCCCGTTTCAAATCAACTCCTGGTATCGGCCCCCTGCCGTTAACGCAGCCGTGGGCGGTGCCTCCCAGAGTCAGCACCTGTTTGGCCGGGCCGCCGACATTCAGGTACAGGGCATGAGTGGTCGCCAGGTGGCCAATGCCGTCATGCTCACCTGGCCGGGGGGCGTTGGCATCTACAGCAACATTCCCAATATCATTCACCTCGATACTGGCCCCAAACGCACCTGGGGGTTTTAGGCAATCGCCACAGCTGATAGAGATTCTCAGCACAGTAGCTATCCCACCAACGAGTCGTTTTACCCTAGGGGCAGACAGTCGTTTGCCCTGATCAGGGATATCTCCTTGTCAAAAAATCTCCGCAAATGGCTGCTAAAAACTATTCTCCAGCAGTTCCCTAAGCTGATCCTAGCCCCCAGAACGGCCTGTTCTCTGGTTATGATAAGTACGTCCTAGAACTCCTTTTGTTAACGTCCATGGCGAAGCCCAAACACACTCAGGCCCACCTGTCCCGCACGGTGCCCAAAGATCAGTCTGAGTTCTTTAAAAAGCGCACCCGCGACTCTATGGAGTACTACATGGGTGCCAAGCTGCTAGAGGTGGGCGTCAACCCCAAAAACACCGTCTACCGGTGGACATCAGAAATCAAAGGTAGCCAGGAAGTGATTACCGTCAGCGCCTACTGGGGCGAGTCGCGATCGCAGCTAGAGAGCGAAGAACAGGGCTAGATCACCCCTTGGCGCTGATCGTTTAGCCCCCAGTCGTAGGGCAAATACTCTACCTTGGTGAGCGCTGACAGCGGCGGCTGGAGGCCCAGGTAAGCGCCAATGTAGTCAGGCATCGATGGGGCCACCGGGAGAAAGTCTTCGCCATACCACTTAAAAATTTGGCTGCAATAGAGCACCCCCGTCTCGGCGGCGTAGCGCACCTTATCGGGGTTGTGAATAAAGCGGTGGGCGTCAGTTTCGAGCTGGGCTTCGACAATGTCGGGCAGATAGGCCTCGTTGCGCAAAATCGGGCAGCCCCCCGAGGCACAAACCAGAGCAAAGTGAATGCGCGGCTCTTGGAACTGGGGCCGCAAAATACCGTGCTCAAGGTGGTTGAGGCTGATGCGCTGGCCGTCGAGGGGGTAGAGCGATCGGCTAAAAAACCGCCAAAAGCTGAGCCAGTTGGGCACCCCCAGCACCTGGGGAAAAATAGAGGCGATCGGGTAGCGATCGATCACCTGCTGAATGGTCAGAGCGTTGTAGAGGTTGATCAGCAGCGCCAGCGATTCTTCTTGGCTCAGGCCGTCAAGGCTAGAGGGCAGGCTCTCTAGCCAGGCCTTGAGGGTGGCAGAGTCTTTCTTCTGCCAGCGGGCATAGTCTACCCGGCCCCGATCGTCCACATAGGTCTGAAGCAGATCATTCCAGGGGTTAAAATCCAGCATGGTGATCTCCTGCGCCGACGCCTGGAAAAAACAGTCTCTACCTCTGATGCTAATGCAACCGATTCGAGCTGTGGCCTGGTGGGCGGTAAATCTCTGGGTGCGGCGATCGTTTCCGGCGGTGCCGACCGTTACTACCCAGGAGTTGGCCGATTGGTTGAGCACAGACAACGCGCCGGTACTGCTAGATGTGCGTCGAGACTACGAGTTTGCGGTGAGCCATCTGCCCGGTGCCCGTCGTGCAGTTCAGCTCGAAGACATGATCGAGCTGCATCTAGATCCAGCCCAGCCCATTGTCGCCTACTGCTCGGTGGGCTATCGCTCGGCCCGACTGGTGAGTCAGCTACAATCGGCGGGCTACGGTGCGGTGTACAACCTAGCCGGGTCGGCGTTTCAGTGGGCCAATGAGGGGCGATCGCTCGTCAGCAAAAATCACCCCACTGCCACCGTACACCCCTTCAACCCCGTCTGGGGGCTACTTCTAAAGCCTGGGCTAGCTAAGGCTGGTGATCAGTCTAGTGAGGATAGCGATTAGGAGATTTTTGGCAAAGAAGATACCCCGCTGTAGGGGCGCAGGCCCTGCGCCCTCAGGAGGAAGCAAGATGCTTCGGTATTCTTGTGATCAGGGTTCTTGTGATCAAAGGTGGCCTTAAACCTCACCCAAGGGCAACTTGGTTGTACTGAGTAAAGAACTCTGCCGAATCCATGGAGTCCTGAAGCTCGTAGAGCGTGAGTCGCCTAGTCAGGTCAATCAAGGCATCCAGGGGAGAGGTATATTCAGCGATTAGGCCAGCACACCGTTCAAGAAGATATCTGTCAAACATTCCGCCAGGTCTTTCATCGCCTGGGGTGAGGCGGCTTCATCGCCGAGGGTGTCTTGGCTAAAGCCCGCTACGGTAAACATACCCAAGAAAACTCGCGCCACCATGCGGGCATTCATCGGGCGATAGACCCCGCGATCCATCGCGGTTTGAAAAAAGGCCTCGGCGACGTCGATCATCTTGCCGATCACCTCGGTTTGAATCTGCTCCCGCAGTTCGGGGTGAAACTGGGCTTCCATGAAGCAGACGCGCATCAGGGCCGAGTTTTTTTGCAGGTTCAACATGCGCCGCTGCATCACCTGGCCGATCGCCTTGTAGCTGGCCATTTCGCTCAGCTCGGTCAGCAGATCGGTGAGAATCTCGACCCAGCCCTGGCTGGCCACCGCCACCAAAATGGCCTTTTTGTTTTCAAAGTGGCGAAACAGAGTGCCCTCGGCCACGCCAGCGGTCTGGGCTAGCTCGCGGGTGGTGGTGGCACCATAGCCCCGTTTAGCAAACAGCTTCAGCGCCGCCTGGAGAATCTTTGTCTCGGTATCAACTTCCACAGGGGCGGCTTTAAAGAAAGGCACCATGACAAAACCCTCAAGCAGTGGAACTTAGCTCCTGTGGCTCATTGTGCGCTGATTAATTGGGGGGCAGGGGCGAGGTTTACATAAACTCACAAAACCTGAGATAACTACTACAAAGTAGCTGCTCCACCCTGCGCTGGGGCACAGATCTAGAGAAAGCCCTGCGATCGCCTCCGGTTTCTAGACTTGAGCTTAATCTGCTGACTTGGCAGATTGAAGGGTTTGTTTGACGATCTGATCGCTAATTTTGCGCTGTAGATCGGTGTCGTCGGCAGACTGCTCTAGCAGGCTATTAAAGCTGTCGATCGATAGCCCCTCAGATTCAATAGCCGTTTCCATTTCTCCTTCGGTGCTCTGGCGAATAGCAATAATGCGCTCAACGGCGGCGTCAAACTTCTTCTTGTCGGCCTTAGAGATTTTGGCTTTAGCAGCAACTTTAGCCATGTCGTCAGCGGTTTGGGCTGGGCCATCGAGCTGGGTTTCGGCGATCGCATTAAACTGGTCAATGGTCAGCCCTTCATCCTCAACCGCCTTGGCCATATCTCCCTCTGCCCGCATGCGCAGGGTCTGCACCGCCTGGTAGGCCTTAGCAAAAATAGCAATCTCATCATCGCCCAGGGCCTTAGTAGCGGCTTCAGCTACCTCAGCTCCAGGAGCTTGGGCCAGCAGCACCGTCGACGGGCTAGCCCAGGCCGAAGCAGGCCATAGCCAGGCCAGCATCATTAGCAGCGCAGCAACGCAATATCTCACCATAACGGGTCTCCTAATTTCCTAATTACATAGTGAAAGGGGCAGTTATACCCAGTCCAGCCCAGGAGCTAGAGTTCTACCAGGGGGAGAACTTCCTTTAGGACTTAGATGGGGCTTATATCTCTCCTAGACTAGCCCTTCGTCAGCACATCGGCATGGTGACGGAGGTGATCGCCCATGAAGGAAGCCATGAAAAAGTAGCCATGATCGTACCCTGCCTGTTTGCGTAACATTAGAGGTTGCCCAGCAGCCTTACAAGCGGCGGCAAACACCTCGGGTAAAAGCTGCTGCTGATCGAGGAAAGCATCAGCCGTGCCCTGGTCAATCAAAATGGTGCAATCGGGCCGAGCCCTGTCTTTTACCAGCTCGGTCGCATCGTAGGTCTTCCAGCTTTCAGAATTTGACCCCAAATAGCCCGCAAATGCTTTTTGTCCCCAGGGGCACTGGGATGGTGCAGCGATCGGGGCAAAGGCCGAGATCGACTTAAACAGATCGGGGTTGCGCAGCCCGCACACCAGCGCGCCATGGCCCCCCATAGAGTGACCAAAAATGCCCTGGCGATCGGGGCGAATGGAAAATTCTTGGGCAATCAGCGCAGGCAGTTCTGCCGTGACATAGCTGTACATGCGGTAGTGGCTGCTCCAGGGTGCCTCTGTGGCGTCCACATAGAAACCCGCCCCGGTGCCAAAATCCCAGGCGTCGGCCTCATCGGGCACCTCTTTGCCTCGGGGGCTGGTATCGGGGGCCACCAGCATAATGCCGTGCTCGGCTGCATAGCGCTGCGCCCCCGCCTTGCTGGTGAAATTATCCTCCGTGCAGGTGAGGCCTGACAGGTAGTAGAGCACTGGCACCGGGCCAGCCTGGGCCTGGGGTGGCACGTACACCGCAAACCGCATCTCGCAGTTACAGACATCTGACGGGTGGCTGTAGTAGCCAACGGTGCCACCAAAGCAGGCATGTTGATTGTGAAGCGTGAGGGACATAGAGGATGGAAGGGTGATGGGGGTGGAGGGTGGTGGGAAGGGGCAGACCCCCATGTCTTCCCTGCCAGGACTACAAGCAGAACCCCTCTCCCTGGGGAGAGAGGCAGGGGTGAGGATTCCCTAAAACGTCACCACGCTGCGGATGCTCTCGCCCCGGTGCATCAGGTCAAAGGCGGTGTTAATCTCATCCAGCGGCATGACGTGGGTGATCAAATCATCAATGTTGATTTTGCCGTCCATGTACCAATCGACAATTTTGGGCACGTCGGTGCGGCCCCTGGCTCCGCCAAAGGCGGTACCCTTCCACACTCGCCCGGTCACCAGCTGAAAGGGGCGAGTGCTGATCTCTTCGCCAGCGGCGGCAACGCCCACGATCACACTCACTCCCCAGCCTTTGTGGCAGCACTCTAGGGCCTGGCGCATGAGGTTGACATTGCCGACGCACTCAAAGCTGTAGTCGGCCCCGCCGCCGGTTAGCTCTACCAGATGAGCCACTAGATCGCCCTCGACGTCTTTGGGGTTGACGAAGTGGGTCATGCCAAACTTCTCAGCTAACTCTCGCCGATTGGGGTTGATGTCAACGCCAATGATTTTGTTGGCCCCCACCATACGACAGCCCTGCAAAACGTTGAGGCCAATGCCGCCGAGGCCAAACACGACTACGTTGGCCCCCGGCTCGACCTTAGCGGTGTTGATCACCGCTCCGATGCCCGTGGTGACGCCGCAGCCAATGTAGCAAACCTTCTCAAAGGGCGCGTCAGGGCGAATTTTGGCCAGGGCGATCTCGGGCACCACAGTGTAGTTGGCAAAGGTCGAGGTGCCCATGTAGTGAAACAGCGGTTTGCCGTCGAGGGAAAATCGGCTGCTGCCGTCGGGCATGAGCCCCCGCCCCTGGGTGAGGCGAATGGCCTGGCAGAGGTTGGTCTTAAAACTGAGGCAGTATTCGCACTGGCGGCACTCGGGCACGTACAGCGGAATCACGTGGTCGCCAGGTTTGAGACTGGTGACGCCGGGGCCGACTTCGGCTACGATACCTGCCCCCTCGTGGCCCAGCACCGCCGGAAACAGCCCTTCGGGATCTTTGCCTGAGAGGGTGTAGGCGTCGGTGTGGCAGATGCCGGTGGCCTTAATTTCGACCAGCACTTCGCCCTCGCGCGGGCCTTCGAGCTGAACGGTTTCGATGGTGAGGGGTTGGCCTGGGCCTAGGGCGACGGCGGCTCTAACATCCACGGGCGGGGTCTCCTTATGAGCAGTTGAAAGCAACGGTTGAAATGTTGGGCTAGCGTAGCCTAGCCCAGGGAGATGGCCAGGGCAAAATGCAACTGAGTGGGCATTGGTTTAAAGATTTAGACCAGGGGCCATCGCAACACCTTTGTCAGCTTACCGACTTTGCGGCTCTTAGGCTATGTGTCAGCCTTCCCAGACAGTCCTCGGCACAATGACCGATTGTTGCCCTAACTACGGCCCAGGGCCAACGGCAGATGGGCACCTTGACCCCATCAGGCTTTAGGCATCTACAACTATGACGCAAAATATGTCTCAACCTTGGCGGCGGTCGGGCAAACCGTCTTACCCAGGGGTGGAGTCTGCCGGGTTTACCCTACTGGAAGGATTGATCGTGGTGGTGATCATTGGGCTGATGGCGGCGATCGCCGCCCCCTCTTTCCTTGGGTTTTTGAACCAGCGCAAAATCAACATCACCCAAGACATGCTCTACCAGGCACTGCGATCAACCCAAGCCGATGCCACCCAAAACCGCCACGATCGCCGTTTTAGTCTGCGAGAGCGCAACGGGCGTATCGAGTGGGCTAGCCATCCTGAATCAATGCCCGCTGTGCAGGTGGCTGCCTGGCGACCCTTAACAGACGGAGTGGTCTTGGCAGATATCGACAATACCCTAACCCAGGCCGGTGGCATTCACTACACCAGATTTGACATGTACGGCAACCTCAAATCGAAGGCGATTGGGGAACAGGGCACGATCACGGTGACGATTACGGGAGAACGGCACACCCACCGCTGCGTGGTCGTTTCTACCGTGCTGGGGGCCATGCGCAAGGGCAAAGGTCAGACCATAGCGAATAACAATGACCGCTTTTGCTACTGAATCTCTATCCTCAGCCGGGGCAAAACCGAGTTTAATGGATTAGCACCGTGTGGTTGAGGAACGTGGCAATGACTGAACGAAATGAGGGCTGGTATGTCGTGCAGGGGGAAGATGGAACCTGCCAGGTGCTCTCTGCCGAAAACGTCAGCCGTGGGCAATTACAAGACCGGCGGCCTATGTGGGGGCCTTACGCCTCTCAAGATGAGGCGATCGCCCGGAGGGTAGGCCTCATCCGCAGCGGCAAGTGTGAACCGACCTAGGCGGCCTCGCGCCCCCGCAGGCTGTCATAATTTTGTAAGAACCATCTGTAGGTGTGCTCAATACCGGTCTTGAGATCGGTTTGGGCATGCCATCCGGCGGCGTTGAGCCGCGTTACATCCAGCAGTTTGCGGGGGGTGCCGTCGGGCTTGGTCGTATCAAACACCAGTTCACCCTCATAGCCGACAACGGCTTTGATAGTCAGCGCCAGTTCTTTAATGGAGACTTCCTGCCCGGTGCCGACGTTGACAAAATCGACCTCGTTGTAAGTGTTCATCAAAAACACCAGGGCGTCGGCCAGGTCATCGACGTAGAGAAACTCGCGCAGGGGGGTACCAGTGCCCCAAACGGTCACCGTGGGGTCGCCGTTGACCTTGGCCTCGTGAAACTTGCGCATCAGCGCGGGCAGCACGTGAGAGTTGGCCAGATCAAAGTTGTCGTTGAGACCGTAGAGGTTGGTGGGCATGGCCGAGATGAAATTTACCCCGTACTGGCGGCAGTAGTTTTCACAGAGCTTGAGGCCAGCAATTTTGGCGATCGCATAGGGTTCATTGGTCGGCTCTAAAAACCCCGTCAGCAGGTAGTCTTCTTGCATCGGCTGGGGGCACAGCTTGGGGTAAATGCAGGAAGACCCCAAAAACAAGAGTTTCTCTGTTCCATGGCGGTAGGCGCTGTGGATGATGTTGGCCTCGATCATCAAATTGTCGTAGAGAAACTCGGCCCGGTAGGTGTTGTTGGCCTGAATGCCACCAACCCGAGCGGCGGCTAGAAAGACATAATCTGGCTTTTCAGCAGCAAAGAACTCATCCACCGCCGCCTGACTGCGCAGGTCTAGCTCCTGGCTAGAGCGCAGTAGTAAATTCTCATAGCCCTGGGCTCTGAGGGTTCTGACCAAAGCGCTGCCGACGAGGCCACGGGAGCCAGCAACGTAGACTTTAGAGCGAGTATCCATAACAGTTAGTTGAGATAGCAATTACACGAGCACTCATGCAGATGGCTGAACCCCGTTGGCATGAGTCTGGCATTGGCTGTGGGCAATGCCAACGGGTTGCCTTTAGAGTTTAGCCGTAGTTCACAATGGGTTTTAGGCTGCTCTACAATTTCCCCTGACCCTATGATTCCATCTTTTCTACCTGGCCAGCGCTGGCAATTTTGGATCGATCGCGGCGGTACCTTTACTGACATTGTGGCTCGCCGCCCCAATGGGCAAATTGTCGTCCACAAACTGCTGTCCGAAAACCCCGATCGCTATGCCGATGCCCCCATTCACGGCATTCGCGATCTGCTGGGCCTAGGAGCGAATGAGGTGATCCCCGCTGAGACGATTGAGGCGGTGAAGATGGGGACGACGGTGGCGACCAATGCGCTGCTGGAACGAAAGGGCGATCGCGTCTTGCTGCTCACCACTAAAGGATTCTGCGACGCTCTGCGCATTGGCTACCAAAACCGGCCCGACATTTTTGCCCGTCACATCGAGCTGCCGGAGATGCTCTACGAGCAGGTGCTTGAGGTTAACGAACGCCTCACCGCCCAGGGGGAGGTTCTGACGCCGCTGACTGATCAAGAGGAGGGTCGCCTCAGGCAGGAACTTCAGCGGGCGTTTGACTCAGGGATTCGGGCCTGTGCCATTGTTTTACTCCACGGCTATCGCTACCCCGCCCACGAGCTGCGCCTGGGAGAATTGGCCCGTCAGGTCGGCTTTACCCAGGTTTCTATCTCCCACCAGGTGAGTCCGCTGATCAAACTCATCAGCCGAGGCGATACGACGGTGGTGGATGCGTACCTGTCGCCAATTTTGCGGCGGTATGTGGATCGGGTGGCGGGGCAGTTGCAGACCCACCCCTACCCCTCCCGGTCGGAAACCCACCCCTACCCCTCCCAGGAGGGGATAGACGCTGCCAAAATCCAAAATCCAAAATCCAAAATTCAAGACTCGCCTCCTCGCCTCATGTTCATGCAGTCCAACGGCGGGCTGACGGATGCGGCGCTGTTTCAGGGCAAAGACAGCATTCTCTCTGGGCCTGCCGGGGGTGTAGTCGGTGCGGTGCAGACCAGTCGCCAGGCGGGCTACGATCGCATGATTGGCTTTGACATGGGCGGCACCAGCACCGATGTGTCGCACTACCGAGGTGAATACGAGCGCAGTTTTGAAACCGAGGTGGCCGGGGTGCGGCTGCGGGCACCGATGATGGCGATTCACACGGTGGCGGCGGGGGGCGGCTCGATCGTCAGCTTTGACGGCAGCCGCTACCGGGTGGGGCCAGAGTCGGCGGGGGCCTATCCGGGGCCGGCCTGCTATCGTCACGGCGGGCCGCTGGCGGTGACTGACTGCAACGTGATGGTGGGCAAGCTTCAGCCGGAGTTTTTCCCTCATGTGTTTGGCCCAGAGGGCAATCTGCCCTTGGACAGCGGCGTGGTGCGAGGGAAATTCACGGCTTTGGCGGCAGAAATTCAGGCGACCACAGGGGATGTGCGTAGCCCTGAGCAGGTGGCGGCGGGCTTTTTGGCGATCGCCGTCGAAAAAATGGCCAACGCGATCAAAAAAATCTCGGTGCAGCGAGGCTACGACGTTTCTGAATATGTGCTGTGCAGCTTTGGCGGAGCGGGGGGCCAGCACGCCTGCCTAATTGCCGACGCCCTGGGCATGAGGGAGGTGTTTCTGCATCCCTACGCGGGGGTGCTGTCGGCCTACGGCATGGGGCTGGCGGATGTGCGGGCGCTGAACGAGCGATCGGTCGAGCTGCCCCTGGGGGAGGATACGCTGACTGAGATTCAGCAAATTGTAGAGTCCCTTGCTGCTAAGGGTTTAGAGGAGT
This sequence comes from Pseudanabaena sp. PCC 9330, assembly GCF_055795045.1. Classification (NCBI taxonomy): domain Bacteria; kingdom Bacillati; phylum Cyanobacteriota; class Cyanophyceae; order Pseudanabaenales; family Pseudanabaenaceae; genus Pseudanabaena; species Pseudanabaena sp. PCC 9330. The sequence continues at coordinate 20,333 of NZ_JAYFES010000073.1, forward strand.
TGGAACAGCAAGGGTTTACCCTCGACAATCCAAAGTCTAAAGTTCAGGATTCTCTCATAGACCCACCCCTACCCCTCCTAGGAGGGGACGAGCCAAAATTCAAAACTCAAAACTCAAAATCCCCCCAAGTGCTGCCTCGCCTGCTGCTCAAGTATGAGGGCACCGATTCGACTCTGGCTGTGGATTTTGCGGGGGTAGAGGCGATGCGATCGCAGTTCACCGCTCTGCATCGCCAGCGCTACGGCTTTGCCCAGGAGGGTAAGCGCCTAATTGTCGATACCGCCGCCGTGGAGGTAATCGGCCACACCCACAGCCCCGAAGAGTCCGAGATCCACAAGGTTCGCACCACACCTCTGGTGCCCAAAACTATCGTCCCCGTCTACACTGCTGGGGCATGGCATGAGACGCCTGTTTACCATCGGGAAGATTTGTGTCCGGGGGATGCGATCGCAGGCCCCGCCCTCATCATCGAAGCTACCGGCACCAACGTGGTTGAACCCGGCTGGAATGCCACTTTTACCCCCAAAGGGCATTTGATTTTGAAGGCAGAAGGCAGAAGGCAGAAGGCAGAAGACAATCCAAAATTCAAAGTCCAAAATTCAAAATTACCCGATCCTGTTCTGCTCGAAATTTTCAACAACCTCTTCCGCGCCGTGGCTGAAGAAATGGGGATTACGCTGCAAAACACCAGCTACTCAGTGAATATCAAAGAGCGGCTAGATTTCTCCTGCGCGCTGTTTGATCAAAATGGTCAGCTCGTGGCCAATGCGCCCCACATTCCGGTTCATCTGGGCTCCATGGGCGAGAGCGTGCGGAGTTTGATTGAGGCTAAGGGCGACGGTCTAAAACCCGGCGATGTTTATCTGCAAAATAACCCCTACAACGGCGGCACCCACCTGCCCGATATCACCGTAATCACACCCGTATTTTTGGCGGCGACCCGCCCCTCCCAGGAGGGGACGAACCACTCCCCATCCACCCGCCCCCTCTTCTACGTTGCGTCTCGGGGGCACCACGCTGACATAGGCGGTATCACCCCTGGCTCAATGCCACCCGACAGTACGAGTATCGAAGAAGAGGGTGTGCTGCTCGACAACGTGCAGCTCATGGATCAGGGCCATTTCTTAGAAACTGAATTACTGGAAATCCTGACTACAGCACCTTATCCCGTGCGGAACTCGACGCAGAATATCGCTGATTTGCAGGCGCAGATTGCGGCCAACGAAAAGGGGGCACAAGAGCTGCAAAAACTGGTAGATCACTATGGTCTCGACACGGTGCAGACCTACATGCAGCACGTACAAAACAACGCCGAAGAATGCGTGCGCCGAGTCATTGATCGCCTCCACGACGGCCAGTTTACCTACGAAATGGATGATGGCAGTCAGATCGCCGTCCAGGTGACAGTGAACCGGGAACAGCGCAGCGCCACAATTGACTTTTCTGGCACCTCTCCCCAGCGACCCAGCAACTTCAATGCCCCGGCGGCGGTGTGCAAGGCCGCCGTACTCTACGTGTTTCGCACCCTGGTGGATGACGATATTCCGCTTAATGCGGGCTGCCTGAAGCCGCTGGAAATTGTCATTCCCGCAGGCTCGATGCTAAACCCGCAGTACCCGGCGGCGGTGGTGGCGGGCAATGTGGAGGTATCGCAGGCGGTGACCGATGCGCTATATGGGGCGTTGGGTGCGATCGCGGCCTCCCAGGGCACCATGAACAACTTCACCTTCGGCAACGCGCACCACCAGTACTACGAAACCATCTGCGGCGGCTCGGGGGCTGGCCCCGGCTTCCCCGGCACCGATGCGGTGCATACCCACATGACCAACTCGCGCCTCACCGACCCCGAGGTGCTGGAGTGGCGCTTTCCGGTGCTGCTGCGCGAGTTCGCCATTCAACCGGGCAGCGGCGGGGCGGGGAAGTTTGCGGGCGGTAACGGCATTGTGCGCCGAGTAGAATTTCGCGAACCGATGACGGCAGCGATTCTCTCGAACCATCGGCTAGTGCCGCCGTTTGGGCTGGCAGGGGGTCAGCCGGGAAAGGTGGGCGAAAACCGGGTAATCCGCGCCAATGGGCGGGTGGAGGTGCTGCCGGGGCAGGCTACGGTGGCGGTGGAGCCGGGAGACTGCATTCAAATTGCTACGCCGGGCGGTGGCGGCTATGGCGCATTACCGCTGTAGGGCATGGAGAGCCCCGACGGGTTGAGGAGTCGCCAATTTTCAATGTAGCCAAGGAAACTTGACAAATCAAGTTTCCTTGAAACAATAAAAGCATCAACTTTTTTTGAAATAACGATTCGTAGGTCAGGGCAAGCTTGCCTTTGGCCACTGCTTGATGCGTGGATGTGTTGGCGCGATCGCGCCCAGGAGAACGTATGGTCAGAGTTGCCGTCAATGGATTTGGCCGCATCGGGCGGCTGGTGCTGCGGGCTGGCTGGGCCTTCCCAGAGCTGGAATTTGTCCACATCAACGAGATCAAAGGCGAGGCCGAAACCTGCGCCCACCTGCTCAAGTTCGACTCAGTGCACGGGCGCTGGGATCGCGATGTGGAAGCCGTAGGCAGCGAAAAGTTCACCATCGACGGCACTCCCCTCACCGTTAGCGGCCACGCTGCCCCCGGCGAGGTGCCCTGGGCCAACTACGGCGTTGACCTAGTGCTGGAGTGCTCCGGCAAGTTTCGCGCCGTTGAAACCCTGGCTCCGTACTACGACAACGGCGTCAAAAAGGTGATCGTTGCCGCCCCAGTGAAGGAAGGCGCGCTGAACGTGGTCTATGGCATCAACGACCATCTCTACAATCCGGCAGAACATCACCTGCTCACCGCCGCATCCTGCACCACCAACTGCCTGGCTCCGGTAGTCAAAGTAATCCATGAGGGGCTGGGCATTCGCCACGGCGTCATCACCACCATCCACAACCACACCAACACCCAGACCATTGTCGATGCCCCCCACAAAGACCTGCGCCGCGCCCGCGCCACGGGGCTGTCGCTGATTCCCACCAGCACGGGGTCAGCTACCGCCATCACAATGATCTACCCCGAGCTGGCGGGCAAGCTCAACGGCCTGGCGGTGCGGGTGCCTTTGCTCAATGCCTCGCTGACCGACTGCGTGTTTGAGGTGGCGCGCTCCACCACCGCAGACGAAGTAAATCAAATGCTCAAGGCCGCTGCCGACGGCCCTCTGCAAGGCATTCTTGGCTATGAGACTCGTCCCCTGGTATCCATTGACTACCTCAACGATCCCCGCTCCTCCATTGTCGATGCCCTTTCCACCATGGTGGTCGATGAGACCCAGGTGAAAATTCTCGCCTGGTACGACAACGAGTGGGGCTACTCCTGTCGCATGGCTGAGCTAGCCCGCAAGGTAGCCCAGAGCCTATAGCCTCATCCATCCCGTGCGGGCGCACCGCAGTGTGCCCCTACCCATCCACCCATCTGCTCACCCACCCCCATGCCCCCCTCCACCTTCAAACCCGAAAGCATTCGCAACTACGCGATCATCACCGCTGCCTACTGGGGCTTTACCATCACCGATGGTGCCCTGCGAATGATGGTACTGCTGCACTTTCATGTGCTGGGCTACACGCCGCTTGAAATTGCCACACTGTTTCTCTTCTACGAAATTTTTGGCGTGGTCACCAATTTCTTTGGCGGTTGGATTGGTTCCCAGGTGGGCATTCGGCAGACCCTCTACGGCGGCATTGCGCTGCAAATTTTTGCCCTGGGGATGCTGAGCTGTTTGAACCCTGACTGGGTGGTGCCGGTGCAGGTGGGCTTTGTGATGGTGGCCCAGGCCTTCTCGGGCATTGCCAAGGATCTCACCAAGATGAGTTCTAAAAGCGCCATTCGTCTGGTGGTGCCGAAGGAGGCCGAGTCGCGCTTGTTTAAGTGGGTGGCGGTGCTGACTGGCTCGAAAAACGCGCTCAAGGGGGTGGGTTTTTTTGTAGGGGCGGCGCTGCTGGAGGGGGTGGGCTTTCGTTCGGCGCTGCTGATTCAGGCGGCGGTGCTGGGGGTGATTTTGATTTCGGGAGCGCTGCTGCCCGCTGGCATGGGCAAGATTGGCAAGAAGGTGACCTTTCGGCAACTGTTTTCTAAGAGCAAAGCGATCAACGTGCTGTCGGCGGCGCGGTTCTTTTTGTTTGGCTCGCGGGATGTGTGGTTTGTGGTGGCGCTACCGGTGTTTTTGTACGAGGTACTGGGCTGGACGTTTATGCAGGTGGGCACCTACATGGCCACCTGGGTGATTGGCTATGGCATTGTGCAGTTTTTGGCCCCACAGCTGCTGCGAAAAAACAGCGCCGGGAAGGTAGTGCCCAGAGCCAAGACGATTCTGTTTTGGACCTCGATTTTAACGGTGATTCCGGCGTTCATCGCTCTGATGCTGAGGGTGGGGGTGCGGGGTGACATTGCGGTGACGGTGGGGCTGGTGGTGTTTGGTGTTGTGTTTGCCTTTAACTCGGCGGTGCACTCGTATCTAGTTCTGGCCTACACCGAAGACAAGGATGTGACGCTGAACGTGGGCTTTTACTACATGGCTAACTCGGGGGGGCGGCTGCTGGGAACGATTACCTCGGGGCTGTTTTACCAGTGGTTTGGGCTGGTGGGCTGTCTGTGGGCGTCGAGTGTGTTTGTGTTGGCGGCGGCGCTGATCACCACCCAACTGCCAGATCCTAAGACTGCGAGTGCGGTGACGGTTTAGACCTGGGGCAGGCTAGGCGATCGATTCCTCATATTCCCGCTGTGGCAAGGCTCGGTATAGTAGGGGCAAAGAAACCAGGTAGCTGGGGCTGCTGGTGCTAGGCAACCGGTTTCTACCCCGCACATTGGCCTGGGCGATCGCCTGACTAGACCCTATAGCCAACCCTATGGATGGACGCGAATTTTACTCTGGTCTGATTCGCCTGCACATTTTGCACCACGCTGTGCAGGAGCCGATCTTTGGCCTCGGCATTATCGATGAGCTGGGCCGCCACGGCTACAAGCTCAGCGCTGGCACGCTTTACCCCATGCTCCACGCTATGGAGCGCAAGGGTTTTCTATCATCTAGCGAAGAGAAGCATGGGCGGCAGACTCGGCGCTTTTATCGGGCTACCGACCTGGGCAAACAGCAGCTAGAGGAGGCCAAGCATAAGGTAAAAGAGCTATTTGGCGAACTCTTTGAGGAGCCCGATCGCCCAGAAATGTAGTCTGCGCTATAGGATTTCGCTATCGAAAGTCGATAGACTGCTTTCAGTTATTTTTCCTATCCTATGAGCCAGCTTCCCGCGCCCGAGTCATCGGTCTTGGCCCCTGCCCCAGAGTCTCTGTCGGCCCGCCTTCAGGAGTTAGCCCGGCTGTTTTTTAAGCTGGGCTTGATTGGCTTTGGTGGCCCCCAGGCCCACATCGCCATGATCCACGATGAGGCGGTGGGGCGGCGGGGCTGGTTTACCGAAGAGCAGTTTCTCGAAGGGGTGGCCATCTGTGAAATGCTGCCTGGCCCCGCCTCTACCCAGACGGGCATTTACACCGGCTACCTGCGAGCGGGCCAGCTGGGGGCGCTGGTGGCGGGGCTGTGCTTTGTTGCCCCAGCATTTTTGATTGTCTTAGCCCTGTCGTGGGCCTACTTTAAGTTCGAAGGGGTGCCCCAGATCGAGCATTTGTTTCTGGGCGTTTCGCCGGTAGTGATCGCGATTATTTTTGGGTTTTGCTACAAGCTGAGCAAAAAGGCGATCAAAGACTGGCAGGGGGTGGCGATCGCCCTCACCGTGCTCATTCTTTTTCTCGCCTTTCGGGTCAATATTCTGCTGCTGTTTTTGCTGGCGGGCCTGGTCGGGTTGATCATCTATCGTCCCAGGGTTCCCCCCCCAGCGGGGCCATCCCCCACCGCTAGCGCCTGGCTGGCCCCGCTGCTGCCCCTCACCCAGGGGCCAGCCGTTTGGCTAGCCAACCTCCCTGCCGAGCCTGCCGCCGCCGCCAGCTTTTGGGGATTTGACCGCATTCAAGACTACCTGGTACCCCTCACCACCTTCTTTTTAAAGACCGGGGCCTTTATCTTTGGTGGCGGTCTGGTGATCATTCCCCTGCTCGAAGCCGCCGTGGTCGATGACTTTGGCTGGATGACCCGCAACCAGTTTATCGACGGCGTCGCCCTGGGCGAACTCACCCCCGGCCCGGTGGTGATCACCGCCGCCTTTGTGGGCTACAAGGTGGCTGGAGCCTTGGGGGCGCTGGTCGCCACTGTCGCCATTTTTACGCCGTCGTTTTTGTTCATCATGTTTGCCTCGCCCTTTTTGGTGCGGCTGCGCCAAAACCCCTGGGTCAAGAGCTTTCTCAAGGGGGTAATGCCTGCGGCCCTGGGGGCGATCGCCGCCGCCGCCATTCCCCTCGCTGGCGCGGCGCTGCTGCAACCGACCCTGCCCCGCACCCTGGTCGCCGTCGCCGTAGGCCTGGCTGCCCTGGTGGCCCTAGTGCACTTCCGTCGCCCCACCTGGCAACTGGTACCCGCCGGGGCCGTGGTTGGGTTGCTGGCGGGTGCAATAGTCTAGGCACAATGCTCTACAGCAAGTTTTTTAACAGCAGTGCTGCCCGGCCCTTGAGAGCTTCGGGGCGCGGTCGGTTTTGCCACTCGGCGTAGGTGAGACACTGGCTGTCGGACAGCGCACGGGTAAAAAATTGCTCTACCTTCTGGGCCAGCTCGGGGTAGACGCCTGAGATATTGAGCTCGTCGTTGTGAAAATAGCTGCGGGGATCTAAGTTGGCGCTGCCAGTACTCACCCAGGCATCATCTACCAGCATAAATTTGGCATGCATCATGCTGGGCTGGTATTCGCAGATGGGAATGCCCGCCTGGAGCAGAGGGCCGTAGAGCTCACGACTGGCCAGATGCACCATGCGTTTATCGGTGGCGGCACCCATAGTTAGAATTCGCACATCGACGCCGTTTTTGTGGGCCTCTAGCAGAGCGCGGGTGGTGTTGCCATCGGGTACAAAATAAGGGCTGCCAATCCACAGGCGCTGCTGGGCCGTCAATATGCCAATCTGCATGAGCATACGAATGGTGGATTCATTGAGGCTGGAGGTGTCATCGGTAATGTATAGGGGCGTTTCTTGCTGGGGCGTGGCAGCGCTAGCCGGTACCGGGTGCAGGTCATTGGCCAGGTTGATTTGGCCACCGGCATAGACCCAGTTGCGCAAAAACTTGCCCTGCAGCATGTTCACCACTTCCCCTTCGTAGGCGACTTCAAAGTCGAGCCAGGGAGCGGTGTCGTGATCAAACTCGGTGCCATCCCAACAGTCGGAAACACCGGCCCCGCCAATGTAGACGCGCTGCCCATCGATCAGCAGCAGTTTGCGATGCGATCGCGAGTTGTATTGCATCGGGGCTCGCCAGTTGGGCTGCCGAAAAAACTGAATCTCGCTGCCCACATTGCGCAGCCGCTGCCAGTATTTTTCTGGCATGGCTTCGGTGCCGTGGTGGTCAAACAGCAGCTGCACCCTGACTCCAGCCAGGGCGCGATCGGCGATCGCTTCGGCAAAGGCATCGGCCCGGCGACCAGGGGTCATAAAGTAGGTCTCGTACTGGATCAGCTGCTCGGCCCCGGCGATCGCAGCCCAGCGAGCCGCATAGATATCGTCGATCTCATGCCAAAAACCCGTCAGCCGCCCGGTAGTCGCGGTGGAGTTGGTCAGCCCCTTGAGCATGAGATCAAAGGTGGGGTCATCAACCAGGGGAACGTTGACAATGCCATAGTCAGCCTCTACCCGCAGCACCCCTCGCAGATAGAGCATTCCCGCCAGCCCCACTAGCCCCAAGCTAGCGACTATTCCCAAGCCCCAGATCACAGCAGTAGACTCAACCAGCATTGTTTATCAAATTGTTGAAGATCTCGTCATGCTCACGTCAAACCTGCCCCCGCCAAGGCATGGGGTAAAAATCCATGCTGAAGTAGGCTGCCTCACCTAAATGTCGGTCAAGACAAGAACGACAGCTCCTGATAGACAATTTTGTGAATAATCTGGACTCAGGGTACTGGCTTCAGGCTTAGGCAAGGGGGGGATATGGTTGAGAAACGTTACGGGTGATCAAAGCACCAGCGCCTTAGCAGACCTAGCATAGAAGGCTGCCGCTCGTAATATCTCTATCTTAGGAAAGGCGTTTAGGAGAGGCGTTGTTGTGCCCGTACCCCCGGCATACGCTTCTGGTAATCCTCTTCCGGTAAGATTTGGGGATGACTGAAATCCCACCTCTTCCCTCCAGTTCTTTGCCCAAAATTCCTTCCCAGGCGTGGCAGCGGCCTCTCGGCCAGCCCTGGGAGCATCACTACATCGTGCGCTACGGCAGCAACCTAGACGATGGCCCCAGCCATGGTGCCCCTCTAGGCGGGCTGGGAGCGGGCTGTGTGGGGCGATCGCCCAATGGCGACTTCAACCTCTGGCACCTCGATGGCGGCGAGCATGTGTTCCAGAGCTTTCCTGGCTGCCAGTTCGCCCTGTGGGAGAGCACCGGGGCGGGCACCCAGACCTACGCCCTCAGCACCGAGTCGCCTCAGGACGAGACTCTGTCCTCCTGGCAGTGGTATCCCGCATCCACCAAAGCACAAACTACGGGCAGCTACCACGCCCTCTACCCGCGCAGCTGGTACCACTACGAGCATGTCTTCCGCGCTCAGATCACCTGTGAACAGATCACTCCGATCTGGCCCCAAAATTACAAAGAAGCCAGCTATCCGGTGGTGGCCTTTGAGTGGACGGCCCACAACCCCACCCGCTTTCCCATCACCCTGAGCATTTTGGTGAGCTGGCAAAACATGGTGGGCTGGTTTACCAACACCCAAAAATCTCCCGAGGTACTCCAGCGCGACGACGGCAGCCCCTACTACGACTACGTGCCTGCGATCGCCCAAAGCGAGGGCAATTTTAACCAGTTCATCAACGCCGACGGCCTCAAGGCGCTGGTGATGGACGGGGCCTGGCAGGGTGAACCCAAAGAGGGCGACGGCCAGTGGTGCATCGCCACATTGGACGATCCGAATATCGAAGTTTCCTACGACCTGCGCTGGAACCCAGCGGGCGACGGGCGCGACCTGTGGGATAGCTTCGCTAAGCTGGGGCGGCTGATGAATCTGCTGGACACGTCCCCGGCAAACAAGGGGGAGCAGATTGGGGGTGCGATCGCCCTGCGCTTTACCCTACAGCCCGGCGAAACCAAGCAAATCCCCGTCGCCCTGGCCTGGGATTTGCCCGTGACGGAGTTTGCCGCTGGAGTGGTGAACTATCGCCGCTATACCGACTTTTTTGGCAAAACGGGGCGGAATGCGAGGGCGATCGCCTTTACTGCCCTCAGCGACTACAAAACCTGGCAGCAGCACATCGTGGATTGGCAGCAGCCGATTCTCGATCGCCCCGACCTGCCCGACGCCTTCAAAATGGCGCTGTTTAACGAGCTCTACGACCTGGCCAGCGGCGGCACCCTGTGGAGCGCCGCCACCGAGGCCGACCCCGTGGGCCAGTTTGCGGTGCTAGAGTGCATCGACTATCGCTGGTACGAAAGCCTGGACGTGCGCCTCTACGGCGGCTTTGCCACCCTACTGCTGTGGCCCGAGCTAGAGAAAGCCGTGCTGCGCGCCTTTGCCCGCGCCATCCCCACCCAAGACGAGCGGCGGCGGATCATCGGCTACTACGTCACCATGGGGCTAGAAAATCCCCCGGCGATCCGCAAGCTCAAAGGCGCGACGCCCCACGACCTGGGAGCGCCCAACGAGCACCCCTGGGAGCAGACCAACTACACCAGCTACCAAGACTGCAACCTGTGGAAAGACCTGGGCAGCGACTTTGTGCTCCAGGTCTACCGCGCCTACCAGTTCACGGGCGCGACGGATGTAGCGTTCTTAAAGGACTGCTGGCCAGCGGTGGTCGATACCCTGCAATACCTGAAGCAGTTTGACCGCGACGGCGACGGCATTCCCGAAAACGAGGGTGCCCCCGACCAGACCTTCGACGACTGGCAGCTCAAGGGCATCAGCGCCTACTGCGGCGGGCTGTGGCTCGGGGCCATGGAGGCGGCGATCGCGATTGCAGAAATCCTCACCGCCAATAACCTCGCCCCCGGCAATACCCCCATTCTGCTCAGCCAGTACCGCCGCTGGCTCGACAACGGCCTCAAGGCCTACCACCCCAAGCTGTGGAACGGGCGCTACTACCGGCTGGATACGGGCAGCGGCTCGGATGTGGTGATGGCCGACCAGCTCTGCGGCCAGTTTATGGTGCGCCACCTGGGCCTGCCCGACCTGGTGGAGGACGAATTCACCCTGTCGGCCCTCGATGCCATCTACGACGCCTGCTTTGTGAAGTTTAACCAGGTGGTGCAGAGCCAAGAACGCCCGCCCCAGCAAAAGTTTGAGGGGGCACAGCTGGGCAACTTTAGCGCGGCAACTTTAAAGATGGCGATCGGTGCGGCCAACGGCGTTCTGCCGGACGGTAGCCCGGAGGACCCCGACAGCACCCACCAGCAGGAGGTGTGGATTGGCATCAACTTTGGTCTGGCGGCGTTTTTTGCTCAGATGGGTAAGCGGGAAGAGGCGATGGCGATCGCCACCGCCGTCATCCAGCAAACCTATGACTATGGCCTGCAATTTCGTACTCCCGAGGCGATCACCGCCCTGGGCACCTACCGCGCCTGCCACTACATGCGCCCCATGGCGATCTGGGGTTTGTACAATGTGCTCACCGCCAGCACCAATCCGTAGGGTGCATTCGCGGCGCGGCACCCCCTGCTTCAACCCTTTCACCCCCGCCCGCCGCAATGCACCATCGAGAGAAACCGATTGTGGGGATTCTCTCGATGGGTGGGCGGTGCATTGCGGCACGGAGGCGATCGCCTTCGCACAAGAATCCGTTGGCCGCGAATGCACCCTACCGCTAGAACTGCTGCATAGAGATCTTGAACTATCGCAAGTTCTCCCATTCGTCGCGGCCAATGCCAGCCTGACGCAGGATTTTGCCCAAAAGAGCTTTGCTGATTTCTCCTTGGTGAGGATTAGGGATGGTGAGCCGGAGCATTTCTTTGACCATAAACTGATGCTTACCGCCAGAATATGGCCCTTCAAAACCCAACTGTTTGAGATAGCGAATCAGGTCTTTACGCTGGATGGGGCCAAAGGCAGGCATTAGGCCACCTCAACAGCGGCGAGGTTGAGGTCGATGCCGTCGAGAATGGGTAAGGGGTGGCCCAGGCGTAAACCCAGGATCAGCCATTCTTCTAGGGTGCTCTGGAGTTCCTCACGACAGGCTTCGAGGGTGGCCGCGTTGCTCAAAACCCCTGGGCAGGTGGGAATTTCGCCGTAAAAGGTGCCGTCGTCTAACAGCTCGTAGACCGCTTGATGCATGGCGGTTTGGATGTAGCGAGTCAGCATGGGCGAGTAACCGTGGGCTATAGAGCGATCATAGGCCAAATCAATACAGTCGTAGGGTGCATTCGCGGCGCGACACCCCCTGCTTTAACCCTTTCACCCCCGCCCGCCGCAATGCACCACAGCGAGGAACCCGGTTTTGGGGATTCTCGCGATGAGTGGGCGGTGCATTGCGGTGCGAGAATTGGTGGGTTATGGGCGTGGGTTTGGGGCCGCGAATGCACCCTACCGCAGGAGCCACCACAGCAGGGCAGAAAATCCAATGCCGAGCAAGAACCATAGAGCGATCGGGATTTTCAGGCGAGATAGCAGTATTGGGTTGCCAATGGTCGGAGCTTGCTTGGGCTCTACGACAATTTCTTCGGCCAGTTTATAGAGTGCTTGCTCACAGTCTTCAACGTGTTGTTGTAAGCCCATGTTGTGGAACAGCACGTTTGCTGCTTCGTAGGCTTGGCGAGCGTCCCATTTCTCATCCAATCTAGCCAAAGCTCTGCCAATGTTAAAAAGGGCAATGGCCTCACCATAACGATCGCCAATCTCCCTCTTGATAGCTAATGCATACTGATAATGCTCAATCGACTGGGGGTATTGCTCCAGCGCACGGTATGCATTGCCCAAACCACCTAAGGAATCGGCTTCGCCCCGGCGATCGCCAATCTCTCGTGCGATCGCTAACCACTGCTGGTGATACTCAATCGCTGGGCGATATTGCCCTAGCGCATGATACGAATTGCCCAAACTGCCCAAGGCACTTGATTCACATCTACGATCGCCGATCTCCCGAGCGATTGTTAATGCCTGCTTGTGGTACTCAATTGCTTGTGAGTATTGTCCCAGCGAATGGTGCACAAGGCCCAAATTGCATAGAGAGTTGGCCTTGCTTCTGCAATCGCCGATCTCTTGTGCAATAGCTAACGTTTGCTGAAGGCACTTGATTGCTTGTGGGTACTGTCCCAGCGCAATGTATGCACTGCTTAAATTTCCTAGAGAATTAGCCTCGCTTCTTCGATCGCTGGTCTCCTGCGCGAATGCCCATGTCTGTTGAAAGCACTCAATCGCTTGTAGGAATTGTCCTAGCGAATTGTATACATTGCCTAAATTACCTAGGGAAATGGCCTCGTAGTAGCGACTTTCCTGCGGGAACGCTTCGCGAATACCGATCTCCCGTGCGATCGCTAACTGCTGCTGGTGATACTCAATGGCCTGGGGGTATTGGCCCAGCGAACGGTACACAATGCCCAAATTGCCGCAAACCGAAGCAAAATTGAGCCTCTCTGCGGTGGTGGGTTGCCACTGCTGATGAAGCTGTCCATACAGGTTAGCCAGGGTAGTGTAGTATCCCCGCAAATTAAAAAAACTGTCGCATTCAATCGCTACGGTGGCCGCATCGTTGAACCGCCCCAGCTGTATCAGGTGGTAGAAAGTTTCCAGAGATTCCTTCGCAGCCTCTTGGCTGTCGTTGGGGCCAAACTCTTGTTGCCGATGGCTCCAAAAATAGTCGATCGCCCGCTCATGGGCAGTGGTCAAATCGCCCGCCTGCCGCTGCACAAACTCACGAATGCGGGGCTGTAGACGAAATTGCAGGTGACCAGCAGCGCTGGGCTGGGCCAGCTCTTGCAGCAACGATCGCCGATCCAAATCGCGCAGGTCAGCATCCGTTACAGGCTGCTCTAGCACCAAGGCAGCGGCCATCTCCGCCGTAAATTCGTTTTGAAACACGCTCACCTGGTTCAGCAGGTGCCGCAGCGGCCCCGGCAGCCGCTCCATGCTCCAGGTCAGCACCTCCTCAGCGCTGATATTGGTCTCGTAGGGGCGATCGCCCCTCAGATGAAACAGGTTCTCGAACTGTTCTAGATGGCTCACCCGGCGGTTGCCAGGGCGATACTCATTGCACAGCCACCCAGCCACCAGCGTCAGCGCCAGGGGGTTGCCCTGCACCCGCCGCACCAGGGGCAGCAGATCGGCGGGGGCATCCTCTACCCCCAGATCCACCAGAAGCGCCGCCCCCTCCTCCGGGCTCAGTCCCTCCTCCAGCAGCAGCCACTCCGACTGTCGCCAGCCAAAGTACCTGGGCGGATACTCTCGACTGGCCAGCAGCAGCACACTCTGGCTGCCCAACTGCTGAAAATCGCGCAAAAAGTCGGCGTAGCCCCCCTGCCACTCCCCCTCCGGCGTCAGCAGCGACTCCATATTGTCGATCGCCAGCAGGTAGCGACCCGTTTGCAGATGGCGCAGCAGTCGCTGGGGCAGGTCTTTGTCATCCATGGCCTGCACCTGGTCGAGGGGCACCTCCAGCTCCTGCAACGCCCGCCGAGCCAGAGTCGCCAGGTTGGTGCCCGTACGCACATCGGCCCAAAACTTACTGGCAAAGCCGGGGCAGTCGGCAAAGGCTTTGGCCACCAGGGTTGATTTGCCAATACCTCCCTCGCCCCGCACGCCCACAATGGCGGTGGTGCCATCTTGCAGCCAGGTGGTCATGTCGCCAAGCTGAGCCTGCCGCCCCTGAAAGTAGCGCAGGTCGGGCAGGGGGTCGCTATAAATCAGTCGAGCCTTTTCGGCCTCGTGAATGGTGATGATGTTGGTCTGGTACTCAACCTTGTCCAGGTTGACGACCCCAATCTTTTCAACCACCGGCTGGCCCTACAGGTTGATGGTGTTTTGCTGGTTGATGATGGTGCCCTGGTTGACGACACCGATTTTTTCCGCCAGCTGGGTCATGTTTACGATCGCCCCCGGCTGGGCCTGCACAGCGGTCTGGATGGCCGCCGCCGCGCTTTGAATTTCACCATCCTGGGCGGCCAGGGTCTCCACGGTTTTGACCAGGGCGGCAGTGCCGTGGGTGGCGGGCTGCTGCTCGGCCAATGCAGGCTGCTGGGCCACCTGCTCAATGGCCTGAGCGGTGGCGGGGTCTTTTTTGCGCAGGGAGGTCAGAAAGCCGCTGACCAGGTTCCACAGGCTGTCGGATAGCTTTTCGCCGGTTTTTTCAAAGGCTTTGGTGGCCACCAGAGTGGCGATCGCGGCGGCAGTCAGGCTCACGGGTTCCATCGCAGCGGCTCCAAGGGGGCGATCGGGCTGCCCCCATTGTAGGCTATGGCTTTGGGGCGATCGCCACCCTGGGCACCTACCGCGCCTGCCACTACTGCGCCCCATGGCCATCTGGGGTCTGTACGAGGTGTTGACCGCAGCGAACCCTAAGCAACCTCATTTCGAGATAACGACTTCCCCTCCTTGGGAGGGGTGCCCGAAGGGCGGGGTGGGTCAAAACTGCTACGGAAAATAAGCTTCTGAATATAGGAAGATCCCCTGCTGACCTTGACTAACCCACCCCTACCCCTCCCAGGAGGGGAAAGTGACTCTGAATTATGTAGGGAGTTTTCTTATCCCGAACTCATGTTCTAACAGGTCTTATTGGCGAAGTCGCACTGAAATATAAACGGCTCTTGCCAGTGCAGCGGAATCTCTAACAGATCGCGCACACCGGTAATGCCCTGACTGATAAACAGCAGCACCGCCACGGTGTTGAGGGCGGCATGGGCCAAGCGCCAGCGCTTTGACTTGTAGATCTCAGGCAGGGTCGCCAGGGCAAAAATCATCAGCATTGCTGCCGCCATGCCCAGATAAAAGTGGGAAACATACCACTCAATGCCGCGCCGCCATACGCCTGGCTGCATACCCAGCAGCCACAGCCCCGTACCGGTGAGGGTCGCCATTACCCCTCGCCACAGAGGTGTTGTAGCCCGGTACAAAAAGACCAGAGAGGCAATGGTCAGGGCAAATATCGCCAGCACAAAAAATCCCCGAAAGGGGTCTTCGACCCAGGCGTTTTCGCGGGTAATGGTCTTGAAAATAGGATGGGCCAACCCCAGCAGCACCAGGGCCACCACCGACCCCGAGAGCCACTGACCAACGCGCATATGCTCTTTGCCAACCACCGGAGCAATGGTGGATTTCTCTTGGTTGACCACCGCCAAGCGCCGCTGGCGAGTTTGTACGGCAAAGTAAAATGCCACCCCAATCAGCGGCATCAAAAAGGTAACGGCCAGAAAGGGATGCAGGAGCCTGAGAAGATCGGGAGTGTCTAGCATGGTAAATTCCTCGGGGCAAGCATGGGAATGCAACGGTTTTACTCTAAATCATCCGACCCAACGGCGCGGTAGCCACCGGGGCACGGTCTAAAGCCTAAACTACGTTTCCTAGGGTAGCGGCTCCCTAGGCCCAGAGATTAAAGCGAGATAAATGTTGCTCTAGGGCCTGGGGCAGCTGCTTGGCAATATCGGCTTTGGTCTTAAAGGTCAGCCGATTTTGAGCGGGCAGGTCAAAGGGATATTGCCCGGCGATATCGGGTCGATCCATCTGGGCTAGCAAGATCTGCTCAGCGGGCTTGGCCTGGAGAGCATAGCCCATCTCAACACACACATGGGGGCTGGGCACGAGCAGCGTAGGGCTGCCTTCTACCATGGTGATCGGGGTGCCATCGGCCACAAACAAGAGCGCTTTGCGAATCTTGCGGGCCAGGGCACTGTTGAGCCGGGCGGGGCCATCGCTGAGCCGGTGCGATACTTCGAGGGTGAGCGCTACGCGAGATTTTTGGTTCAAGCTCTCGACAGCATCGGTGAGCGCCTGGTGCAGAGCCTCGGCAGAGGGGCTGTACTCTGGCTGGTAGCAGAAATAGATGATCGGCTCTAGGTGAGCCATCACCTCCTGCTTGGTGAAATAGATCTCGTGGCTGATCAGGTCTATGTTGGCGATCGCATAGCCGCCGCTGCCCTCGATATAAAACTCTACCGTCTCGCCATCGAGGTACCGCTGAAACCAGGCCGACTGCTTTACCTCATCGCTGTCGTCAAGAAAATCGGCCCGCAGCGCCGACTTGAGCAGGCTGTTTTTGCTCAGGCGCAGGTCGTGGGGGCGTTTTTCTAACTCTCGTAGCGGTTCATAGGCTTCGAGGTACCAGGCTTTGAGGGCAATAATGGCCATGGAGAGTCATCCTGTGGGGCGGTGGGTTGGCCCTCGGGGGCCGGTCTGATCGGGCATGAGTCCAAAATTATCGCTTGATTCTAAGGCCAGATGGAGCCTCACAGAGGAACAAAATCGAAAGAAGTCGTTCCGCCCTACCCCAGGGCCGTCGGCAACCCTCTAGATGCTTGGGGTTGCTGAGCACCGGCATGCATTCAAGTATTCATGGTCCTCCCAGGGGCGCGCTGCGCCCCCATCCCCACGTTCGCACTGTCACTCAGCAAGGCCAGATTCTCCGTGGGAAGGCAATCTAGGTCAGCGTCTCGGGGTCTATCCCCAGTGCTCGTAGTTTGGCAGCCAGAATATCGACCCTTTGCCTAGCGTGGATCGAACAGATCAATTGTACTACATTTGTCTCGATGGCGGCACGCTTGGTTAGGCTTAGGGAGACTGTTTCGATTCGCGAGAAGGACAAGCGATTGTACGGGCGGAGAAGACACTTCCCATCAAACCAGGGGACAGCAGTCGCTGGCCTTGAGCGCCCGAGCCAAACAGCGCCTGTTTATGGGCAACCATTGTTCGTTGAACTGTAGTGACAGATCCTTCAACGCGTCCAGCTTCTAGCTGGGTGACTGAGGCTCATAGGCGCGATCGCGATCGCCCAAGATTGCGCTTTGTAAAGAACGGCAAATTGGAATTTTCGGATATTCACGCATAGGCAAGATCTCTATAGTGGCCCATGCGGTGCATCTCTAGCACTCACTCTGCATCTGGCATCGCCGCCTTTATTACCGGGCAAAACCCCATTCGCACCGGGTTGACCAAGGTGGGTATGCCGGGAGCCAGGCTGGGACTACAAAAGAAGGCCCCACCAAGCTGAGCTACTCAAGCCCCTGGGCTACACCACCGGCCAGTTTGGCAAAAATCACTTTGGCGATCGCAGACATTTTCCACAGCAGGCGACAGATTAAAACTCGGATTTACTGTGGGCAGCGAGATGATCGGCACCTTACCGCAACCGATACATCAAGTTTTGCTGTTCTTTAAAGTCAACTATTTATCTTCAAAAAAGAAAATTAGTTTTGGAGGCCTTATTTTTTTGATGCTCTGATCGAGACATATATTAACCAATTTAATGTTACGATTCAGGCGACTCTAAGGGGTTATCATTTTAAGATTTTCATAACGCCAAACAACTGATAACATCAGCTCTATCTGAGCAGCTAAAAGCTGTTCAATACAATAGAGTGATGTTTTTTCAAAGACTCAATCAGCCTCTGGCTAACATAGCAAAACAACACATCTAATGCTTAGAAACTTCTGACTCCGATCAGAATCACTCAAAAAATATACGAAGGATATGACTGCACCATGAAAAAACGCTACTTGCTCGGACTAGTACTATTCGCTAGTTTAGGGTCACTAGTAGGTATGCTGGGGGTCGATGTCAAGGCCAATACGCCAGCTCCAGCCATCAGCCAAGCCAGCCAGAGCAACACCTGTATTGATTTACTAGAGGTCACAACCGGTCAATCTCAAATTCGGCGGGTGATTAAATTCTCCCTCTTTGGCCCCGGCAACATTCATTTAGATTTTGCCGTACCTCCCAATGGCGCTATCGACTATTACGAAGTAACGTTTGTGCCTGAGAACAATGCGACCTATGCCATAGGCGTCAACTTCAGATATCCCGATGGTTCCCAGGCAAACGTTTTCTCTACCTCGGCAGCAGTTGAGAAAGATCAAACCTATTCCCGACGATTCGTTTCTCCAACCGGTGAGCGGCCCTTTCTCATCAATACCAGCGTTGGCGGTGAAAATAATATTGCCTACAATATTAACGTTCGTGGCTGCCAAAACTAAGTAGCCAAGCCCAGAGATTGGGTGCGTCACCGCTCAGCGTAACGCACCCAATCTCTCGCAAAAACACTACGGCAGCGTTTCATTTTGCCCCTCTACTGACTCGTGAAAACCTGTCTATAGGAGCCCCCTCAAGGTCTCCGAGGGCGACTCACCAAACATACGCCGGTAGTCACGAGAAAAATGGCCCATGTGCCAGAAACCGTAGCGATTGGCAAGACCAATCACTGTGGCTTGAGTTGGGTCACTGGCCTTGAGCGCTCGGCGCACCCCGTTCAGTCGCACAGTTTTGAGGTAGGCCATGGGGCTGAGGCCAAAAATCTCTTGAAACCCGTAGGAGAGAGCACTTTTACTGGTTTTGACCGCTTTGCAGATGGCCTCTAGGGTAATGGGCTCGTCGAGGTGGGCCAGCATAAATGCCTCGGCCTCTTGCACCAGGGTGGCCCGGCGAAAGGGGTGAGGGCAGGGCCTGGAGCAATTATCATCGCTAAAGCAGTTGACCAATAGGGGCAGTAGGTCACCCATAATCAGGAGGTAAGAACGCCGCAAAAAATCAGGGTTCGTCACCGCCAGGTGAAAGATTTGGTTGAGGTAGTCGCGTAGATCGTCCAGCCGATGGTCTTCAATTTGGATGGTGTTTTTCCGAAAAAATTGGGTGTCTAAATCATCGCGGTCTACTTCCTGGAGGTACTGCTGTAGTCGCTCTACAGGCACCAAAACAATCGCCATTTGAAAGTTTTCTGGGGTAATTAAGCTAATCTCGCGGGTTGGGTCAAAGCCAAACAGCGACTGAGGCGGCAGTGCTTTCCTATGGCTCAGGATCTGGCCATTAGGCTCAGTCAAGCTAACGCTAAAGATCTGGCTATTGGGAGCCTTAGCCCCCTGGCTATAAAGACTACAGCTAGTGGTCAGGCGCACCAGTTGCAGATCCTCAAATTGAACCTTGGTAACGGAACCTGAAAATTGTCCAGATTCTAGCTGGGTTAAGGAAAGCCCCTCGGCATAAAAGGCTTGGCCAAAAGCATCAACATCCTGAAACTGACGATACAGAATAGGACTAGGCCGATCTAATGTGTTTACCACGTTGGGCTTACAGCTTCAAAAACTGAGGCATCAGACATTGGCTAAGCGATCGCTAAGGTCAAAGGGCTCTCCTTCGGCTCATTGTTATGTTAGCTCACGATTTGTAACTATCAGCCAGGTTGGAAGTTTCGGATACTCAAAGAAATCCGCGATCACTATAGTGACATACGTCCTGCATCTCCATCCCCAGTTCTACATCTGAGACATCGTTGCTGTCTCGGTCATAGCAGATATTACCTAGGGCAGTCCCCGGCTGCTCTTAAAACCTTTCAATAACATCAAAACCCTTTAATACAAGGAGAAACCACATGCCAAACGGTAAGCCTAACATTCTCATTCTCTGGGGCGACGACATCGGCTGGTGGAACATCAGCTATAACAGCCGGGGCCAGATGGGCTACCGCACCCCCAATATCGATCGCGTGGCCAACGAAGGGGTGGCCTTCACCGACTACTACGCCCAGCAGAGCTGCACCGCTGGCCGCGCTGCCTTTATCTGCGGCCAAAACCCCATCCGCACCGGGTTGACCAAGGTGGGCATGCCGGGGGCCGATGTGGGTTTGCAAAAAGAAGACCCCACCATTGCCGAGCTGCTCAAGCCCCTGGGCTACACCACTGGTCAGTTTGGCAAAAATCACTTTGGCGATAAGGACGAATTTTTGCCCACCCTGCATGGCTTTGACGAGTTCTTTGGCAACCTCTACCACCTCAACGCCGAAGAAGAGCCCGAAGACCCCGACTATCCGAAAGATCCTGAGTTTAAGAAGCGGTTTGGCCCTCGGGGTGTGCTGCACTGCCTGGCCGATGGCAAGGGTGGCCAAACCATCGAAGATACCGGCCCGCTGACCAAAAAGCGCATGGAAACCATCGATGACGAGGTGACGGAGCGCGCCCTGGGCTTCATCGACAAGGCCCACCAGGACGGTAAGCCCTTCTTTATGTGGTACAACACCACGGCTATGCACTTTCGCACCCACGTAGCCGACAAGAACAAGGGCAAGAGCGGTCAGGGCGACTACAACGATGCGATGGTGGCCCACGACGAGCACATCGGCGAAATGCTCGACAAGCTAGATGAATTGGGCATTGCCGACGACACCATTGTTATGTATTCCACCGACAACGGGGTTCACTACAATACCTGGCCCGATGCGGGTATCACCCCCTTCCGCAGCGAAAAAAACACCAACTGGGAAGGCGGCTGGCGCGTCCCGGCGTTTCTGCGCTGGCCGGGTAAAATTCCGGCTGGCTCGGTGGTGAATGGCATTGTCTCGCACCAAGACATGCTGCCGACTCTATTGGCGGCGGCAGGTGAGCCAGAGGTGAAGGAGAAGCTGCTCAAGGGCCACACCATTGGCGACATGACCTACAAAGTGCATCTCGATGGATTCAACATGCTGCCCTACCTGTGTGGTGAAGTAGAGGAAAGCCCTCGGAAATACTTCTTCTACATCAGTGACGACGGCGACATTCTGGCCATTCGCGTCGGCGACTGGAAGACGGTGCTGATGGAGCAGCGGGCCAAGACCTTACAGTGCTGGTTTGAGCCCTTTGTGTCACTGCGGGCACCGAAGATCTTTAATCTGCGCCGCGACCCCTTTGAACGGGCTGACGAAAACTCTAACACCTACTGGGATTGGGTGATCTCCCACGCCTACTTGATCTACGGGATGCAGGCGGTGGTAGCGCAGCAGATTGAGGCGTTTACGCAGTTTCCACCTCGCCAAAAACCTGCCTCATTCAATTTGGATGCGGTAATGCGCCAGCTAGCGGAAGCGGGCAGCAGCCGCAACCACTAGATTCAACCTCTCCTCCTGGGAGGGGTAGGGGTGGGTCAGCCTAGACTCCGAGACCCACCCCGCCCTCCGGGCACCCCTCCCAGGAGGGGATGGCCATTACTTTCATGAAAACCCCTGGGATCTAAATCGTCGAATCCCCCATACCTATTGATGTCTTCCATGACTGACCCATTACCCTCCTGGAACGATGGCATCGCCAAACAGGCGATTCTCGACTTTGTGACCCAGGTAACCACAGAGAATAGTCCTGACTTTGTGCCCCCTGCCGATCGCATTGCCACCTTCGACAACGACGGCACCCTCTGGTGCGAGTACCCAATGTACGTGCAGGCGTTCTTTGTGTTCGATCGCATTCGCGCCCTGGCCCCCCAGCACCCCGAGTGGCAGACTCAAGCCCCCTTTTCTTCGGTGCTGCGGGGCGACCTGAAAGCCGCCCTGACGGGGGGTGAGCAGGTGCTGCTAGAGCTGGTGATGGCTACCCATGCGGGCATGACCAGTGACGAATTTGCGGCGATCGTTAGGGATTGGCTGGCGACGGCGAAACACCCCACCACGCAAACGCTTTTTACCGAGATGGTGTATCAGCCGATGGTGGAGTTGCTGGAATACCTGCGGGCCAACGACTTCAAAACCTTTATCGTCTCCGGGGGCGGGGTCGAGTTCATGCGGGCCTGTGCCGAGCCGATCTATGGCGTTCCCCCAGAGCAGGTGATTGGCAGCAGCGGCAAGACCCAGTACGAGCTGCGCGACGGCCAACCGGTGATTCTGCGATTGCCCGAACTCTATTTTTTCAATGACAAAGCGGGCAAACCCGCCGCCATTCAGCACTACATCGGCAAACGCCCGATCGCGGCCTTCGGCAACTCCGATGGCGACCTGCAAATGTTGCAGTGGACTACCGCCGGGTCAGGGTCACGCCTGGGGCTGATTGTGCGCCATACCGACGGCGATCGCGAGTTTGCCTACGACACATCGCCCATGGGCCGCCTGAATGTGGCTCTATCCGAAGCCCCCCAGCAGGGCTGGGTAGTGGTGGATATGAAACAGGATTGGAACCGCATGTTTGCTTGGCAGTAGCCTCAGACCGTTGCACGTTGTCCCCAAGGAGAGGTTTTATGGCGCGATCGCCCCTGCCCACCGCTAAGCCCCCTGGTCGCCCCCCGGCCAAAGACATGGTGTGGATACCGGGCGGCACCTTTACCATGGGCTCCGACCACCACTATGCCGAAGAGGCCCCGGCCCACCCCGTCACCGTAGACGGCTTTTGGATGGATAAATATTTGGTCACCAACGCCCAGTTTCAAAAGTTTGTCAAAGCCACGGGCTATGTCACCTTGGCCGAGCGCCCCGCCAACCCCGACCACTACCCCGGTGCCCAGCCAGAGCTGCTAGCACCCTCTTCCTGCGTATTCGTTAAGCCCGATCGCCCCGTAGACAAGGGCAGCCACTACAACTGGTGGGCCTATGTTGCTGGGGCCAACTGGCGGCACCCCGCAGGCCCCGGCAGCACTATCAAAGGGCGCGAAAACCATTCCGTAGTGCATGTCGCCTACGAAGATGTGGCCGCCTACGCCCAGTGGATTGGCAAAGCCATCCCCACCGAAGCGGAGTGGGAGTTTGCCGCCTGGGGCGGGCGCAAAAACGCCGAGTTTGCCTGGGGCGATGAACTGCACCCCAACGGCAAAATGATGGCCAACACCTGGCAGGGTGAATTTCCTTGGCAAAACCTGAAGACCGATGGTTACGAAGGCACCTCTCCGGTGGGGGTGTTTGCGCCCAACGGCTACGGCCTCTACGACATGATCGGCAACACCTGGGAATGGACCACCGACTGGTACCAGGAGCACCGCCAGATCAAGCAAGATAGTTGCTGTGGCGAACGGGTGAACCCGCGCGGCGGCGAACGCGCGGCCAGCTACGACCCCCAGAGCGCCGAGATCAAAATTCCCCGCAAGGTGATCAAGGGCGGCTCGTTTTTGTGTGCCCCCAGCTACTGCCGCCGCTATCGCCCCCCCGCCCGCATGGCCGAGCCGGTGGATACCTCCACCTGTCACCTCAGCTTTCGGCTGATCGTACGGCAGCCTGATCCTCCTGGGTTGACTCTTTAGAGTTAGGCCTAGGAAGAATAGGGTTGCTCCCCTCCTGGGAGGGGCAGGGGTGGGTCTAACCCAGACAACCAACCGAGCTACCCACGGTAAGCAACGAGCCGATTGCCAAGACTGACCCACCCCGTCCTGCGGGCACCCCTCCGGGGAGGGGAGGGGACTATTTAGTATCTCTTCGATGTGAAGTTATCCCACACAGAGGTTAAGCAGAGCCTACCATGCCCCCCGAAGCCCCCCTACCTCGCCGATCCAAGCTCACCGCCCCCAAGGCCGCCGCCATTGCGGGCATTGTGTTTTCAGGGTTATTTATCACCAGTTTGGTGCTCTTTTTGGTGGCCCTGCCCGGCAACACAACTACCTCCGAGGTGTTTAATGCCCATCGGCAAACGCTGGCTGTGGGGCTGAACCTGATCCCCTTTGCGGGCATTGCCTTTTTGTGGTTTATGGGGGTGGTGCGCGATCGCCTGGGCAGCAGCGAAGACCAGTTTTTTTCTACCGTATTTCTTGGCAGCGGGCTGTTGTTTATCGCCATGCTGTTTACCAGTGCGGCGGTGACCGGCAGCCTGCTGACGCTCTACGCCAACGAGCCCAACCCCCAGATTGCGGCCAGCTACTATGCGATCGGTACCGCCTTTGCCCAGGAGATCATGATCAACTACGCCATTCGAGTGGCCGGGGTGTTTATGATTTCGACCGCGACCCTGTTTTTACGCACCGGGGTGCTGCCCCGCTGGCTGTCATTTTTAGGCTACGGCCTGGCGCTGATCATGCTGTTTCGGGTGGGCCACATCGATCGCCTGGGCTGGGTGGTACTGTTTTTGCCGCTGTGGATCCTGCTGATTAGCGTCTACGTGTTGATCGACAACTATCGCCGCAAGATCAGGGCTACGTTGTAACCCCTGCCCAGCCCACCTTTCACCCCCAAAACTTGCTATGTCAACCGTCCCCCAACCGCCAGATCTCCCACCCAACATTCAGGCCGAGCTAGCCCGAGAGCGCAACCGAGCTGCCGCCGAACGCACCCTGATGGCCTGGATTCGCACGAGCCTCTCGCTAATTGGCTTTGGCTTTGGCATAGACCGCATTGTGACGGTCATCCATAGCTTTAATCAAACCGCAGACATCAATCCAGTCCGGCTGTCTCGCATTTTGGGTCTGGCCTTCATTGCCTTAGGCACCTATGCCATGGTGATTGCGGCCCTCGAACATAACCAAGAATTGCATCGTATTCAGCGGCAGGGCAGCTATCTCTATCAGCCTCGGCGCTCGCTGGGCCTAACCGTAGCGATTTGCTTAATCTGCATTGGGGTCACAGCCTTTGTAGGGATTATCGTTAAAGCCCTGCTTTAATCAACCGACGCCATTGTGTCTACGTTTGTATTGTCAGCCAACCCTAGACAGTCATAGGTCATGATTTACCCCTCATCTAGACCCACCAACGATGTTACAGAACTGGCCAAAGAACGCAATCGTCAGGCTGTAGAACGAACGATTGCCAGTTGGGTTAACAGTGCTTTATTACTGCTAGGGCTGGGTATTTCTATTCATGAAGTTGCTGCCGAAGTTCAGCAAGTTTCACCCAATCCCGTCGCCAGCAATGTTCAGCTTAGCGATTTTCTCAGCCTAGGGGCGATCGCCCTGGGCATTGCCCTGCTGATTCCCATTGCTATCACTCACCGTTCCGACATCAAGGCCCTGGAGCGGGGTGACTACCTGGCTAAACCGCCCCAAATTTTTAATCTTTCGGTGATAGTTGGCGTCGTTATTGTCTTTGGTCTCATCGCCCTAGTCGATGTCCTGGTTGTCGCTCCTGGATCCTAGATCTTTACCTGAAGACTTGCCATCCCAACGACCCTAACCCAGCGCTGACGATGCCTCAGTTCTGGCGATCTTAGCTCCCTGGTCTATTGCCGACAAAGCTGTGGTGGGGGTACTGCTGAGTAGTATCGGCGGGTCGCTGGGTGCAGGCTGATCTGGGATAGCGCCCCCGCCCCCATGCCAACGTTCTAAAGCTGACGGAGAACGAGATAAATGCTGGAAGTTTTGGAATCCCTGCTCAATCATGTGGCGGGGTCGTTAGCGCTGATTTTGGAGAGTATCTCGGTATTTTGCATTTTGGTGGGGCTGCTGTCTACCCTACAACTTGCTGTCAAGCAGCGATGGCGGCGATCGCCCCTGACCCAGCGCACCCCCCGCGATCCAGAGATCGCCCTGGCCAAAGTTCGGCTCAATTTTGGCCTGTGGCTCTCCTTGGCCCTAGAGTTTCAGCTGGGGGCCGACATTGCCAATACCACCGTGGCTCCCTCCCTAGAGGCCCTAGGGCGACTGGCTCTGCTAGCGATCATTCGAACCTTCCTCAATGTGTTTTTAGCGCGGGAGCTAGAGGCCGAAAAAACCGCGATTCATCTTGCTCAACAGCCCCCGTCTGGGTGACCGACGAAAGCTAATTTTGAGAGCCAAAATACCTTGCTGACGACCTGTCTTTCGCCTGATCGAGCCTTCCCGCCCCGGTATTTCAGCGTCATTTCGGCTGAGAAGGCTCGACGCGCGGTTCCTGTCAACCCCTGGGATGCCAGGCGCAAATTCGCCATTTGAGGGGTATTGAGAGTCTTCCCCCGGCTTATTTATACTCATACCAAATCCTGCTCGCCTAACCCACGATTCAGCAGGGCGAACAGCGGTAAGGCCTCCGGCCAGGCTACGCCAACGCCCTACAGGTGGGTCAGTGGGAAGTCGGGGGTATGGAATTCGGATTCGGTATCAGGCCCCTCAAGGCGATCGGCCGCCGTCATGGGTCTAATCGTGAATCGAGCCGTCGGGCATGATCGCCCCAGTGAGAATGGTGCCAGTGAGCTTGACCATGGTGCGCCCGCCTACGGCCACCTTGGCCCCGCTGAGGTCGGCCCCGCTGAGGTCGGCCCCGCTAAAGTCGGCACCGATCAGATCGGCTTCGCGCAGGTTGGCGTGGCTGAGGTCGGCCTGAAGCAAGTTGGCGCGAAAGAGTTTGGCCTTGCTAAGGTTGGCCTGGTTGAGGTTGACCTTGTGCAAAAACGCATCGCTGAGGTCGGCCCCGCTGAGGTTAGCGCCGCTGAGGTTGCGACCCGCGAAGTCTTTTTCGCGGAGGTTGGCACCGCTCATGTCAGTGCCGCTGAGGTCAGGGCTTTGGCGCGATCGGTGGGTGCTAGAGGCACCGTTGCGGGTGTGGGCGTTGTAGCTGTTGTAGGTGTCGCTGGCGGGTTTGCTCTGGGTCTGGCCATTGCCTTGGGAAGAGCCGCCGTTGGTTGAGGCGGTGCCCGCTGGCCTAGCAGTTCCGGCAGCTTTACTACTGCCTACCCCCGCTGCGGCATCGCGACGCTGGCGATAGGTCTGCGCAGAGCCAGCGCTGGAGGCCTCGGTGCTGTCACCAGTGCCAGAAGACCCAGGGCTGCCATTACTTTGCCCCGTGGTGCCGTAGTAGTTGCTGCTGTAAGTGTTGCGCTGGTAGCGATAGTAGCGGTTATGGGAGGACGATCGCGACTCGCCATCATCGCTAGCGCTCTGAGCTTGGGCACTGCTGTAGCCGGTGTTGCTATAGCCATTGCTGCTATAGCCGTTGTTGTAGGTCGAGCGGTAGTCGGTGGAGCTGTGGCTAGCAGAAGCGGGGCGGTAGCTGCTGGCATTGCCATAATTGCCATAGCGGCTGCTGGCGCTGCTGGCATTGCGGCTGTGCGATCGCAGCAAGTCGCGGGCGTGGTTTAGCGCTTTAATTTTATCTTGGGCTTTTTGGTACAGCCGCTCGTTGTCTTGGGGCATGCGGTCTGGGTGCCAGACAAATACTAAATCCTTATAGGACTGGTTGACATCCTCAAGGGATGCCCCAGGCTCTAGCTCTAGAACTTTATAGGCGTTGTCCAGCTCGCGCATGTATAGACCATCTCGCGTAGGGTGCTGAGGCCAGTGCTCAACTCATAACATTTTATGCGGGTTCCCCCCGGAGCGTAAGACCTGGGCATTGATCTACCGGTTTGCTTAACGGGTTGACGCCCAGATGCGTTGATTTTTCAAGAGATTTTCGGGGATCAGAGCAGCTTAATATACATACATTAAGTCCAGTGCGTCTGGGGCATATCCTGAGGGCGCTGGTTAGCTATAAGGAGAGAGTAATGCGCGTATTGGTGATGGGTGGCACCCGGTTTATCGGGGTATATCTCACAAAATTGCTGGTAGAGCAGGGCCATGAGGTGGTGCTGTTTAACCGGGGCAACCGCCCTGCCCCGGTGGCTGGGGTGACGACCATTGTGGGCGATCGCACTGACGCTAGCAACCTCAAAACCCGGCTGGCAGGCGAAACCTTCGACGCCATTTTCGACAACAACGGGCGCGAGCTGGCTGACACCCAGCCCCTAGTAGAGCTTTTTGGCAGCCAGATTCAACACTTTGTCTATGTCAGCTCCGCCGGAGTCTATCTTAAATCTGACCAGATGCCTCACATTGAGGGCGATGCGGTGGATCCAAAAAGTCGTCACAAGGGTAAGTTTGAAACCGAAGCCTACCTCCAGGCCCAGGGGGTGCCCTTTACCTCAGTGCGCCCGGTCTATATTTACGGCCCGCAGAACTACAACCCGTTAGAATCTTGGTTTTTCGACCGGATTGTACGCGATCGCCCCATCCCCATCCCCGGCAACGGCATGCACCTTACCCAGCTCGGCCATGTGCAAGACCTAGCCGCAGCGATGGCAGCAATCTTGGGGAACGAGACGGCGATCGGCCAGATCTACAATATCTCTGGCGAAAAAGCCGTCACCTTTGACGGGCTCGCCCGCGCCTGTGCCGAAGCCGCTGGCAAAGATCTTAAAGCGATTGTCCACTACGACCCCAAGGCTTTTGACTTTGGCAAAGCCAAGGCATTCCCCATGCGGGTGCAACACTTCTTTACGGCGATCGACAAAGCTCAGGCCGAGCTCGGCTGGACACCCACCTACGACCTGGTAACGGGGCTAACAGATTCATTCCGAAACGATTATCTGGCCTCCGGTGCTGCCCAGGCCAATGTCGACTTCACCCTTGATGACAAAATATTGGCGGCGTAAGGTTTTTTCTATAGACCTAACTAAACCTGAGTTCGGGATAAAAAAATTCTCTGCAAAAGCAGGCTTGCTGTCCCCTCCTGGGAGGGGCAGGGGTGGGTCAGCCTGGGTTAGCGGCGAAACATCACCGTATGCAGCTGATTATTCGCTGGAGCAGGTTTGCCCCACCCCGCCCTTCGGGCACCCCTCCAAAGGAAGGGGCAGCGTCATCCCGAACTGAGGTTAAGAAACATCAACTTATTCTACGCTTATTCAAAGCACGCCATCAATTTGGGCCTGGTCAGGCTATGGTTAAAGTCCCTGAGAAAAGTCATCTACAAATTAAATTGTTTTCTCAAGCATCTGTGATTTTCTACCTGTAGATTTTTTGACTGTAGCGGGTCTCAATCCTTTGGAAGTACGGGCAAAGGCTTAAGTCTTTTGCTCTGATTGGCTTCGCAACCTGGGTGCACCTCATTTCTTAGCAAGCCGCTACAGCAGCCCTGCATAAATTGTGAAATTTGAGCGTGCAGACGAGATATCTACATGCTCAAGGCGAGCATACTACCCACATAAATCAGTCTAAAACTGGCCACTTTGTGTGAGCCACAAGATTTTTCGCTTAAGGAGATAGTTTCTATTGCAACTACGCCCAAGAGCATACCTTCTCTTTTCTGGTTAAGCTTTTTGACTTGCTTCCAGATTAGATAGATCAGACTTAGATCAACCAGATCTAAAATTCAGCAGTGAGTTTTGCCGATAGAAAAGTTCCAGATTCTAAGCTGGAGCTGGTATAGAGCCTAAAGGCTCTATTGCCTCGATGGTTTCTGCTTTTTTTTAATTAAGTCTCTGCATTTGGAGTAAAGAGATTGGGGCTAATCATCATAATTCGCCGCCAATTAACAGAAGTTCTAAATCAAAGACGTTTCGCCGATCCGTTATTTTTTAGGAGGCGCTATGGCTACCCTGGTTGTCCCAGGCGTACGAGTTGAGGCTCGTTTTGATGTTTTGCCTGCTCCACCGGCCACCGCTGGCATTTTAGGCATTGTGGGCATTGTCGATCGCATCCCCGCTGGGGGAGGTCTGGTGGGCGTCACCAAAGTGACCGAAGTGCGGCAGCTCTTGGGGCCAGGAACGCTGGTCAGCATGCCAGAGGTGGTGCATGCGCTGGCAAACGGCGTGAGCGAGGCGGTGATTGCGCCTGTGGTGGGGGGCAGCCCAGCCGATCTAGTGCTGCTCAACGCCAACAGCCAGCCTGCGGTACAGCTGCGGTGCCGCTCCAATGGCGCATGGGGCAACCGGCTGCGGGCCGAGGTGCGCGGCATTGCCGACGCATCGGGCAATCTGGTGCGCATCACCCTGCGCCTGCTGATTGACGGAAAAATTGTAGAGACCTTTAGCGATCTGCAAATTGCACCGGGGCAAGCCGATGATGTGTTTGACACGCTCAATCGGTCGTCTCGCTACGTGGTGGCGATTGACCCAGGGTTTGAGTCGGCTCAGCCCACGGCAGACACCTATGCCTTTGCCGCCAATGGTGCGCCGCTGGATGTGCCCCGCCAAGGAGGTGCCCAAACCCTATTTCAACTACTGCCCAGCGATGAGGCCGACCCCGATGGGCTAAGTGTGCAGCTGACGGTTTCAGGCACCAATGATATTCGGCTGCGGGTGTTTCAGGGGGGCTTGCAGGAAGACTTTAGCGGGCTGGGGATGAACCCCGACAGTGACCAGTATTTGCCCTACGTGTTGCTGGCCCAGAGTCGTCTGGTGCGGGTGCGCCCGGCCCTTTCGGCCTCGGCCAGCGATCGCCTGCCCACGGCCACCACCAGCCTACAGGCCTTTGGCAACGGCACCTCGCCCACGGTAGATCAGTATCGCGATGCCATCGACCTGCTGGCAGACGACCCTCGCATTGACCTGGTAGCCGCCTCCGTTGAACCGGGACGACCCAACGCAGAGGTGCGTCAAATTCACCAGGCGCTGGTGGCCCATGCGGTGGCCCTATCAGAAAATGGTGCCCCCCGCATCGCCTTTGGCTCGGTGACGGCGGACGAACAAAACGATGTCAACAAGATCAAAGATCACGCCGCCGTCGGGCGCAATCGACGCTTTGTCTTGGTGTCGCCAGCGGGGGCCGAGGGCGCGGTGGCCGGGGTGATCGGGCGGCTCAACCCGCAGGAGTCGCCTACGTTTAAGTCAGTCCCACTGTTTGATCTGGAACCCGCCAACTATCGCGAGAGCCAGCTCAACCAGCTGTTGGGCACGGCCATCAACCTGTTGGTGGTGCAACAGCGCACCGGACGGGGGGTAATTGCGCTGCGGGGCATCGACACCACGGGCGATCAAATCTCGGTGACGCGCGTGGCCGATCAGGCCATTCGCGAGACCAAGGCCATGTCCGAAAACTTCATCGGGCGGCTCAACACCGAAGACGCGCGCATGGCCCTAAAACAGCAGATTGTGGCGGTGTTTACCCGCATGGAACGGGCCGGGGCGCTGGTGCCCTCGACCGATGGCAGCGATCCGGCCTTTGTGGTCGATGTCTATTCGACGCAGCAAGACTTTGCCCAGGGCATTGTGCGCATTGACATTGCCGTGCGTCCGGTGCGGGCGATCGACTACATCTACGCCACCATTCGGGTCAAGAACTAGCGCCTGATTCAGCCAAACAGAGTCAGCGAAACAGAATCAACCGTGCTCTTTAGGAGGAGGCTATGCCCACAATTTTTGCTGCTAACGAAAGTTCAGCCCTGGTGGATGGAGAGCCCATTGAGGGGCTGCGGACGATTGAATATCGTCGTCAGCAGGTGCGCCAAAATATTTACGCTCTGGGCAGTGCAGAGCGCATTGGCCTAGTTTCGGGGCCGCAATCAGTGGAAGGGCGGCTGATGGTCGCCTCCACCAATGCCAAGCTCGATAGCATCACCGGCGACACACCCTTTCAAATTACGGCTCAGCTCAAGCAGGGCGGCACCCAGATGGCGGTGACCTTTGATGAGTGCTTTTTGCTCGAAAAGAGCTTCAATCTGGGGGTGGGGGGCCACGGTGAGGCTGTTTACAGTTTCACGGCAACGCGAGTGCGGGAGGAACTGGGCTAATGCTGACCTCTCCCCTGGTTTCGCTAGAACCCCTGCGCGGGGTAGCTCGCCTCGGAACCATGACGGTGGCGATCGCCCCGGCGGGTTCCCAGGGCGAACTGCGGGTTGGGGGTGAAACCGGGCCGCTGGTGCGATCGCTTACCCTGGGTGAACGCAATCGGCTGGTGTGGGAAGCGATGGCCTCGACCCAGCCGCAACTAACTCTTTGGGAGGGGTTGCGATCGCTGGGAAGCATCAGCGCCCCAGGCCAATCCCAAGACGAACACCATGAACCGATGGATGACTGTGTGCTCGATGTGATCGCCCTGGCCCTGGCCGGTGGGCTATGGGAGAGCGCCCCCGATCTCGATCGCACCGTGAGGCTGGTCGCCCAAGAGACGGGGTGGAGCCCCCAACAGCTGGCCGAGGCGATCGCCCTTGAGGTCGATCAGCTGGCCCTTTCCCTAGAGGAATCGCTGTCAGCCCCCGCCTCGTCAGACACTGGCTGGAAGCGTCTGGTCTTGCTGTCTGAGGAAGAAAGCGACCTGACCTACATTCGAGAACAGTTGGCCAACAACTTGCTCCGCCGAGGGGAGGGGGCAGGTTCAACGGAGGATTGGCAGGAGGAGCCACTGAGCCCGTCAATGTTCCGTCGCGGCGATCGGGCTGAGAATCTGTTTGAGCAGGCAATGGTCGAAACTCAGGCGCAGGCGATCGCCGCCTTTAACCACGAGTACAAAAACCACGAGTACAAACCCGCAGTCAAACCCATTGCCCAATCAAATCACGCCAGAGTTGCGCTCCACCATTTCAGCCTTCAAACCAAACCATCCCAACTCGAAACTGCGGGTGCCCTCCATTCGCCTCAGGTTCAACCCAGGGTTGCCGCTCAACCAGATCACCTTTTCCAAACCAAATCTGCTCCGTTAGCCGATCAGGCCGATCCACTAGACACATTGCCAAAAAGACAGCGCTTTTCCACCCGATCGCTATCGTCGTTCCAAACCGCTGTTCCCCCACTCCCCATGCACCCACCCACTATCGGGCAAACGGCAGGGAAGATCGTCGAGCCAACCCCTGGCCCCATTCAAACTGAACCTATTCAAACGGCAATACCCGAACCAATTCAGCCGTGGAACGGGCGATCGCCCTCCCCACCTCACCCCACCCCACTATCCCCCTCTTCCCCACCCTCCCCACCGCCCCAATTCAAAACTCAAAACTCAAAACTCAAAACTCAAAACTTCCCCGCCCCCTCCCCATCTCCCCCCCTCCCCGCCGACCTGGCCGACACCCTCGCCACCCTCCTACACCACGAAGCTGACCTCAGGGGGATTCCCCGATGACCGAAACAACTCGACCGATTCCGCTGCTAGGCGACATTTCTCTCGATGCGATTCAGCACATCGAGCACACCCTGGATGCTGGCTTTGTGCCGACGCGCATTGTGAGTCTGCCCGGCACATTGCAGCAGCGCGCCGGACGGCCCTCTCACCAGATTCAGATCGCCAGCGTGCTGGCTGGCCCCGAGGCCAAAGCCCAGCTCGAAACCCTGCAACAGGCCGCTGCCACCGGAGCAGAATTGACCTTTGCGGCGGATATAGCCTCAGCGCTGGACTTGCAAAAGGTGGTGATCACCGGGTTTAGCGCCCAGGAGATAGCCGGGTTGCCCCAGCTCTACCAATGTCAGCTGTCGCTGGCGGAAAGCCCACCCCTGCCGCCCCCGGCCCAGGTTTCTGGCTTTGGGGGCCTAGACGACTTTGGGCTGGGCGATCTGGGCTTTGACACCGATATTTTGGGCGACCTGAGCGACCTGGCGGGCGAAGTGGCCGGGGCCGTCGATCAAGCCCTGGCCGCCATTGACCAACTCAGCGCCCTGGCCAACCTAGACGGCCTGTCCCTCGATGGGGTGCTGGCCCCGATGGATAACGTGGTTAGCAACATGGGGCAGATTGCCTCCAGTTTGACCGACGCGGCCCAAACCCTTTCATCCCTGTTTTCCCCATGAGTTTATCGCCTGCAATTACCGTCACCCTTGGCAACCTGCGCTACACCACTCAAGTAGCCCAGGTACAGGTGGAATTGAATTGCCTGCCGGGGGTGGGGCGGTTTCAGGTTACGCTGCCGCCCACAGTCGAGCTGAGCGCCGTGCCGGGGGATGCGGTTGAGCTGAGTCTGGACGGCGGCGAAGGCGAAGAACGGGTGCTGACGGGGGAGGTGCAAGGTGTTCAGCGCGGACTGTGGTCTACGGTCGTGGTGGGGGTCGATGGCGGGGCCACGCTGGCCAAATTTCGTCCGGCGGCGACCTACGAGCGGCAGAGCGCCAAGCAGATCATTCAAGCCCTAGCGGGGGAGGTCAATCTCTCGGTAGGGCGGATTGATCTGGATCTGCCGCTGGCCGCCTACGTCGCTCACCAGGGCCGCACCGCCGCCGAACACATTGCCCTGCTGGCGGATCTAGGGGGCGCGATCGCCCATTTTGACGCCGACAATGCGCTCACCGTGGCGTCTGCGGCGGTGAGCCAGCCAGAGCTAGCCCTGCTCTACGGGCGGGAGCTCTTGTCCTACTCCGTCGAGGAACGGGCGGCACCGGCGCAGCAGGTGGCCCTCATGGGCCATGGCCCCGCTGGCTCGGCTGAAGCCCCCAACGCCCTGCGTCCCAGCCTCAAGGGCGTGCCCGACAATGCTCCAGTCGCTGGGCGGCAAACGGTGCGGCGATCGGTGGCGCTGCTGCGATCGCCCCAGGTGGCCCAGCGTGCCTCCCAAGCGGCCACCCAGCAGGCGGCGCGACTGACCCAGCAGGTGACGGCCCACACTTTTCTGCTGCCAGCCCTGCGCCCTGGCACCGTGCTGGAGGTGCAAGACCTACCCGATGGGTTGTCTGCCGGGGCCTGGCTGTTGACGCGGGTGCAGCATCGGTTAGACCCACTGCACGGTGGTTCTACCACCTTTGACGGGGTGACCGTAGCCACGGCGGGTCTGCTGGATGGGCTGCTGGGTTCTGCCCTCTCTGCCCTGGGAGGTCTGTAATGAGCACAGCACTGTACGAAAGCATCGCCCGCATTGCTCGCTACGAAGCCAATGCCCGCGGCGTAGCGGCGGTGGGTCGAGTCGTCAGCCAGTTTGCCGCCGCAGAGGGCTCTCCCTCCCCAGATCATGCGGTGACGGTGGAACTGCGCGACTCGGGGCTGGTGTTGCCCAGGGTGCCGATCGTCGTGGGGGCGCTGGGGTTTGCCGCCATGCCCGCCGTCGATGACCTGGTGGTGGTGCTGTTTCTCGACGGTGACGTTAACGCGCCGGTGGTGGTCGGGCGGCTCTACCACCCCGACCAAAATCCCCCGGTGCATGACAAGGGCCAGCTGGTGCTGCACCTGCCCTCGGGGGAAAGCAGCCCCAAACTCAAGCTTGAGGTTAAGGGCGACACCCCCTCGATTCGCTGTGAGCTGCCAGACAACGTCACCCTGGAGATTCTCAAAGATAAGGTGCAGGTCACGGTGGGGGAGGTGCAGCTCAGCCTGCAAAGCTCTGGCAGTGGCCGAGCCGAGGTCGCGGCGGGGGGCTCCAAAATCACCCTTAAACAAGACGGCAATATTGTCGTCAAAGCGGCCGGGGACCTGGTGCTGGAAGGCACCAACGTCGAGATCAGCGGCTCGGGCAATGTCAAAATTCGTGGCGCGAAGGTAGAGGTGAACTGATGGGAATGCCAGCGGCGATCGCCAATCATCTGGTTACAGCAGTGGATACCCACATCGTGCTGGTGCCGACACCGGGTGGCCCCGTTCCCACCCCCCTGCCCCATCCCTTTGTGGGAATGCTGGACGGCGGCTTGATCAACACCGTCAAAATTAACGGCCAACCGGCGGCGGTGGAAGGGTCTACCGCCACCAACCAGCCCGCCCACATTCCCACCCCCCCCGGCACGGCCTTTCAGAAACCTCCGGCCAATCAAGGCACCGTCTTTATGGGCAGCATGACGGTAAAAATTGGGGGCAAAGCCGCCGCCCGCAATGCCGACCCGGTCAAGACCTGCAACGATCCGGCGGATGTGCCGGTGGGTCAGATTGTGGCAGTCGGGACGGTGTTTTGGGGATGAGAGGTGGAGAAGGTGGGGAAAAACTCAAAACTCAAACTTCAAAACTTAAAACTCAAAATTCAAAACTCAAATGTTGATGGGGTTTTATGACGCAGAGCGTTCTGGGAATTGACTTAGCGGTGGTGCCAAACCTGGTGGCCCACGATGCCGCCGCGCTGGATTTGGTGACCGAGCGGCGGCCCATTCGCGGCAAGCTGGTGGGCGGCGCGAAGGAGGCGTTTGATCTCAAGACCTTGGGCAGTCGCGAAAATCTGGCCCAGGCGTTGCTGCTGCGGCTATTGACCCCGGTGGGTGCTCTGGCAGAGCTGGGCCATAGCAGCTACGGGTCGCGCCTGCACGAGCTGATCGGCGAACGCAAAACCCCGGCCCTGCGCAATCTTTGCCGCGCCTACGTGCTGGAGGTGGTGGCCCAGGAGCCGCGCGTCCAAAACAAAGCCGTGGAACTCACCTTTGACCCCGACGCCGAAACCCTGGATTCCTTTGTCTTTACCCTGGCGGTGCAGCCGGTGCTAGAGGGCGACCCGCTGGTACTCTCGCTGGAGGTGGGCGTATGAGCTATTCACCCCGACTCTACCCCGACATTGTGCGGGATCTGCTCACTGTTCTCACCGGGGGAACAGTGCGCGAAAGCCTGACGATGCCCGTGGGAGACAACCCGATTTTGCTCAATCGGCGTCCGGTGCGGCGCATCTCTCACCTCCAGGGTAAGGTGGCCGGGCGGCTGCCCGATCAACAGATTGCCTACCGGTTTACGCCCGCCGATTTTGAGCTAATTTCTACCACGGGCCGCGAAACTGAGAAAGATGCCATCCGGTTTAGGCCAGAGGGTCATCGCCCCATTGCCGGTACGCCGCTGACGGTTAACTATTACCCCATTCAAACCGATCCGGTGCCGTTGACCGATCTCAACGTGGGGTCGGTGGCGCGCACCCTGATGGAGACCTTTGGCCGTGAACTGGCGGTTAGTGAGCTGAACCTGGAGCTGGTCTACAAATCTGCTTTTTTAGAAACGGCGGAGGGCAACTCCCTCGATAAAGTGGTCGCGCTGGTGGGGGTGACTCGCCTGCCGACGGGCAACCCCGTGGTGCGGCTGCGATTTTCGCGGCAGGAAGGGACGGTGGGGCGGATCACCATTCCAGCGGGAACAGCGGTGGTCAGCGCCTCGGGAGCCCGATACCTGACCCTCGATAGCCTGACCCTGGAGCCGGGAGAGACGAGCCGAGACGTGCTGGCAGGGGGCGAAACCCAGGGGACGGAGCCCGTTGAGACGGGGGCACTCAACCGTCTGGAGGTGCTGATTGCGGGCATTGTTGAGGTCACCAATGCCCAACCCGCTCGCCGCCTCAGCGCCCCTGAAACCGATGATGAGTTGCGCCGCCGCACCCGCAGCGCCCTGACCGGAGCGGTGCGGGGCACGCTGGATGCGATCAAGTTTGGTCTGCTGTCGCTGGAGGGCATTAAGGATGTGGCGATCGCCGATCCGGACACTGACCCCACCCTACGACCGGGAGAAATTCGCGTTGAGGTGGCCTACAGCGAAGATACCCCCGCCAAACGGGAGGAAGTGCGTCAGCGCATTGAAGTTCTCAAGCCAGCGGGCGTCCGGGTTTTGGTCGGACGCGCTACGGCAAAACGGCTGGATGTGCGGATTGAGAGGCTGGTGTTGGCGGGCAGTACCCTGCCCGCCGCCGAGCAGACCAACCTGGTCGAAACCCTGAAGCAGCGTTTGCTGGGCTACTTCAGCCAGATTGCCCCTGGCGGACAGATCCGCCGCGCCCAGCTGCTGGCGATCGCCCTCAGCGACTCCCGCATTGTCGATGCCACCATTCGCCTGGTGCCCGACGGCGGCACGGCGGTAGACGACCTCACCCTGGGCGGTGGTGAGGTGCTGGAGGTGACCCGCGATCGCATTCAAATTCAGACGATTGAATACGAGCGAGCGGCGGCGGCAACAGCCACCACCACCACCACCGTCAGCATTGTGCTGCCCGTGCATTTGCTGCCCGGCGTGACGGTTGAAAATGCCACCACCGCCATCAACGCCGCGGTGAACAGCCACGTCCAAGGGCGCGATGCCAATGCGCCGCTGACCGTAGACGGGTTGGCCGCCGCCATTCGCGATGAGAGCCGCTTTGCCCTGATTCGCGATGAGGCCACAATCACCTTAGAAACCGCCGATCGCCGCTTTCTACAGCTGCGCGACGGCATCGGTGAATATCGCCCCGCCCCCGTTGAAACCCTGCGAATCGACGCGATTGAGATTGATGTGCGGGAGGGCCAGGTCTGATGGCACACCTCAAGGCTATGGTCAACCGATTGCCGCTGCTCTACCGCGAAGGCGAACTGGTGGAGGACATGCTCGCCGTCCCCGCCGTGCAGCTTGAAATGTTGGATGAGGATGCCCTGGAGGTACAGCGCGCCCACTGGTTTGATGCGGTGCTCACCCTGGAAGAAGCGGCGAAACTGGCGGCGGTGCTCGATATTTTGCCAGAGCCCTGGCAAGACCTGGGGGAATTTCGCGCCTGGGTGCATGCCCTGCGAGATGCGCGGTTGCAGGATGGGGCCGTGACGCAGCGGGCGATCGCCAACTTTGTCGCCGACTACGTGCGTCGCTACCAGGCGGCCGTGGGCATTCGCACTATCCCCCCGATCCTGCGCTGGCAAGCGAGCACCGCCATCTACGGCGACGGCCTCACCCCGCCCCCCGATTCGCTCTCCCTGGGGCGGCAGGTTCACCGGCTGGGGCCTGCCATTCTCGATACGCCGCCCCAACGGCAGTACGAGCGCATTCCGCTGGCCGGTGGGCTACAGCCGTTGCAGTCCTTTGAGCTGGCCAACAACGGGCTAGATGACAGTCGCCTGGGGCTGTTGCTCACGGGGCTGGCCGATGGCCCCGAGACGGTGCCTCTGGTGGTGAATGTGACGACGGGGGAGGGGCTGCTGTTTTTGGGCGAGGTGCCCCCCGGCCAGCGCCTCTGGCTGCGCCCCAACCCCGACGGCAGCGTCACCGCAGAGCTAGAAAAGCGCGATGTTACGGCCCAACTCCGATCGATTGTGAACCTCCAGCCAGGGGTGCCCTGGACGCCCGAACAGCTGCTCGATCCGGCGATCGCCCTCACCCTCTGCTCCGGGGCCAACACCCTCTGGTTTCTGCCCGTGGCCCACTACGACCAGCGCGGCCTCGATCGGTTTCTGTTTTCGCTGCCCGACCTGCTGCTGCATCAGGGACTCTATGACCAGGTCAACTTTGACCAGGCGCTGTTCTACCAGGAACCCGCGATCGCGCTCCAGGCGACCTGGGTTGAGACCCAACCGGCCCGCTTCTCGGTGCAGTTACCCGCCGCCACCCTCGCCCACCCACCGGGGGCAGTGCAAGCGGCGATCGCCAGCTATGAGGAACTGCACAGCTCCCTCAACCAGGGGGTAGCTCAACTCAAACCCGCCGGGGTAGCCGCCAGTGTGGAGTTCCAGGTGTTCAGCGAAATCCAGGCCCAGGCCGACTATATGACCGGGGTTTCGCCCATCCAGATACAAGAGACGGGGCCAACCGGGAGCGATCAGCTGCTGGAGGTGGGCGGCCTGTTTAGCGTGACCGAATTTGACGATTCTACATTTCGCTGAGGGAGGGAAGAGACCCGCCATGCGCGCCAGATTGCGACTTGAATTGACCGATCCCCAGGGCTGCATCCTAGCGGTTCGGGAGGAATACAACTCCGTCATGCAGGGGGGGGCTGAGCTGATCGCCAACCTGATTGCCGGACGCGGTTCCCCCATTACCCACATGGGCGTGGGCACCAGCGACAGCCCCGAAACCGGCACCTTTAACACCCCCCAATTGACCAATGTCGCGGTGGGTGACGTTGCTCCGCTGGCGTCTCCCACCGAAATTGCCCTCCCCCCCGACGCCTTCGCCGCCCCCCAGCTCGACGAAGCCCGACGGGTGGTGCGAGTCCGTATCCGCAGTACCCTGCCCCCCGCCGCCGCCGTCGGCACCATCCGCGAAGCCGGGCTGCTCTCCCGCCAGGAAGACAGCACCATTCTCTACAACCGGGTCATCTTTGCCCCGCTGGTCAAAAACGACGACCACGAACTCACCCTCTTCTGGGAAGTCAGCTTTCCCTACGGAGATTTGCAGTGGTTGCTCTAAGGGTGGATGGGTGGGCGGGTAGATGAGTTAAACGGCCCCCACCCACCCATCCACTCACTCACCCATCCACCCACCCCCTCACCCCTATGAAAAGCAGCTTTAGCATTCAACTCCAGGGCTACGCCGCCGCCAACCGAGACGCCACGGTGCGTCTGGTTAATCAGGCTACCGGCACAGTTGTGGAGCGATCGCCCTTCTTAGACGGCAGTTTGGTCGTGCGCGATCTCGACCCCGGCCCCTACGAGGTCGAGGTGCGTCACCCCAACTTGATCCAGCCGATTGATCGACGGCTGATTCGGCTGTTTCCCCAGCCGACGCCGACCCGGATTACGATTCCGGTGCCCCAGGAGCTGTTTCGGGACACGCCCATTCGCGACATTCCCGATGCCGATCTGGCTCCGGTGCAGCAGGTGGCCGCCGATGTGCGGCGACGGCTAGAGCCCGTGGGTGGTAAGAGCCCCGGCGAAGCGATTCGGGCGGCGGACTGGAATGTGATGGTGGCCGCCGTCAGCGATCTGGCCGGGGCGATCGGCGAACTGACCCAGCTGGTGGCCCCCAAGGGCCACGACCATCCCGAAATTGCCGAAAAAATCGACGAGGTGCAGGGCAACCTGCGGCGCTTTGCCGAAGCCTTTGGCAAAAGCCTGCTGGAGATTCGTCGCGAGCTAGAAACCGCCAACCTCGACAAAACCGTCAATGATGTGCTCGACCTGGGTGGCGCTACCCCGGCCATTCGCGATCGCCTCAGGGGCCGGGTGCAGGATCTCAAGGATGCGGTGCGGGCCGACCCGTCGGTGTTTACGGGCAAGCTGGCGATCGCCAGCAACCTGATCTTGACCGAGGTGCAGCAACTCGCGGTGTCCCAGGGCGACAACGCCGATACCTTCCTCAACCAGGAGTCGGTGAAACAACTGACGACCAAAGCGCAGCAATTTTCCCAGGCGGGCACCCAGATTCGCGCCGACTCAGAGCTTCAGGTCTACCAGCGAGCCGGGGCAGCCAGCGGAGCCACACTGTTTAACTTCCAGGGTTTGAGAGGATAAGCCATGCCAACCGTTGCCGAGCTAGAA
Organism: Pseudanabaena sp. PCC 9330; assembly: GCF_055795045.1. Lineage (NCBI taxonomy): Bacteria > Bacillati > Cyanobacteriota > Cyanophyceae > Pseudanabaenales > Pseudanabaenaceae > Pseudanabaena > Pseudanabaena sp. PCC 9330. Next base: position 60,955 of record NZ_JAYFES010000073.1, read on the forward strand.
CGCTTACAAGCCCTGATTTCGCGGCTCACACCCCTGGCCCAGAGGCAGCGGGGTGAGCTGATTCAGGCGCAGGATTGGAATGCCCTAGTGGGCGTGGTCATCGAGGTGGCCCGGGCCGTGCTGGCCGAGGCCGCCCCCGAAACAGTGCCGCCCCACGAACACCCCGACCAGGTCAAACTGGCCTGGCTCGACCCGCGGCTGCGCACCCTGCTCGAACAGGGGCCGCTCAGCGATCCGGGCTCAACCGCTAAGCTCTCGGAGCTAGAGCGCCGGATTAACCGCGTTCCCACGCAGGTTACCGATTTAAAGGATGACCTGCAAACCTTCCGGGACCAGATCAATAGCTTGGTCAGCCGTGACCTACAGCGTGAGTCTGACCTGACGGTGGTGCGCCGCCAGTTTGAAGGACTGCCCAACACCCGCGACGACATTCTCACCCTGCGGGAAGACCTGAGCGGCATGCGGGCCAATGTGCAGCGAGTGCTAGAGCTGAGCGACAGTCTCACCGTCAACGGGCAACCCCTCGATTTTGAAACCGTCACCAACCGCCTCAGCAGCCTAGAATCGTTTCGGGAACGACTGCGCACCCCGGCGGGAGACTTCTTAGATGCCACCCGCCTAGAACAGCGCCTGACCGAACTGACCAATACCCTGGTCACCGAGGCAGAGCTAGACGCCGCCCTCAAGAATCGCCCCGGCCGCATCAGCGATGCCCAGGTGGGCGATCTGCGGGCCCAGCTGACCGCATCGCTGGCTAACGATCTGCGGGTTTCCACCGGCCAGCTGCGGCAAGAACTCCAGGCCGATGTGGCGAATCGGCTGGCCCAGGTGGATGGGCTGGTATCCCAGGCGATCGCCGGTTCCCTGCCGGGCATTAGTGAATCGGTCTTGGGGGGCATTCGGGCTGAGGTCAATGCCAATTTGCAAAGTCAGCTGGAGGGCTTTCAGACGGGGCTCGACCAGCGCTTCACCGCCGTGGAGGGAAGACTGACCCAAACCTTTGGGCAACAGGCCGAGGGGCTGGTGGCCGCCGCCCTCGATCGCCAATTGCCCGACCGTCTAGGTCAGTTGCAAAGCAACCTGGCGGGGCTGTCGCAGCAGTTCACCCAGCTTCAGACCCAGCTGCGCGAACAGACTACTCGCCTGGGGGGCATCGACACTCGCCTTAGCCAGTTTGACACCCGTTTGGAGGGGCTGGATAGTCGGGTCGAAGCCGGGTTCCGCAGTGAGGCCGCCGCTCGGATTTCTCTGCGCGACAACCTGATGCAGGAGATCGATCGCCGCAACGTTGGATTGTTAGACGGCCTTGAGGGTCGGTTTGGGCAACTGGGCGAGCAGACCAGGGTGCAGGTGGGTGAGGCGATCGCGCCCCTGCGCGACGAGCTGCGATCGGAACTGGGGGCGATCGCTCGGGAGTCTGCCGTGGTCGAGAGCCGCGCCGCCCTCAGCGAGTTTCGGGGTGAACTGCGCGGCGTGGTGCAGGATGAGCTGGCCGCCCTGACGCCCCAGTTCCGGGAGGCCTTTGTCACCCGCGACGATCTGGGGGCGTTGCGGACGGAATTTCAGCAGACGGCGGCGACCAAGGCCGAATTGGGGGCCTTGCAGACTGAGGTGCGGCAGACGTTTGTGACGCGCACTGATCTGAATACCTTTCAGACCCAGTTCGCGCAAAACATGACCACCCAGGTCAACCAGTTGCTCAACACCCGCATTCCGGCGGTGGTGACCCGGGAGGTGGAGCGCACCACGGTCAACCTGCCCAACCTGGTCGATCGGGCGGTGACAGAACGCTTGAGGGAACCGTAACAGCCATGATTCGTGAGTTTGAACTGCGGCTAGCGGAGGTGCTCGGGGGGCGATTGGCGGCTCCCTTTGGGGGCCGGGTTGAGGTCACCCCCGGCAGCGGGGGCAATGCCCCCCGACTCTTGGTGGGCGTGCGCCAGGTGGAGCCTGTGGAGCCTGACTTTGGCAGTGTACGGCCCGAGATCGTGCCCGGTTCCACCGATTTTCGGCGCATCTTGCGGTTGCAGTGCGAGGTGGCGATCGAGATTTTGGCGGCGAATAACCAGGGGCGATCGCAACAGATGCAGGGGCTCGATGCCGTCCTCTATGCCTTGGGCAATCCAGATTTTCAGGATGGCACGGCGCTGCGGGGGGGCACCGATCCGGGGTTCTTGATTCAGCAGTTGCAGCTGCTCAGCGCCGCAACGGTGCCCCCCGTCTCCGGCCCGACCACTACCCCCGTAACGCTCACCCTCAGGGCGACGGGCTGTTTTTGGCCCGTGGGCGTGGTAGGCGCAGCCGGGCGAGAAATTGGCGAAATTCGACTGCGCGGTGTGGCGCGGCCCCTGGCGATCGCCCCCGCTAACCCCCGCCTGGTGGCGGGCGGTGACCCGGTGGATCTGGTGTTGCAGTTGGGGTTTGCCCAGGGGTTGCAGTTGCGAGCCAGCGAACCTGCCGCCGCCTTGCCCTTTGATCGGCTGGCCATGACCCTGGCGGGGGTGGGCGGTCGCCCCGGTGCGGGCAGCCTCACGGGCGGCAGCGACGGAGTAGCCGGGGTGCGGCTGGTAACGGTGGCCGAGGGCCAGGCCAATATTCGCTATGCGCCCCCCGCCGAGGCCACAAGGGACGAACTGGTCGTGGGTCTAGAGGATGGGGCCGGGCAGGTCGGTGTTGAGCTGGGGCGGTTTCCCCTGATGGTGAGGGCAACATGAGAGTTGATTTTCAACTGGGGCTACAAGACCGACGGGTCGTCAGCGGCATGGCTGATTTGGTAGGGCGGGTGACGCCGCTGCTCTTGCCAGAAATAGACCTGCCAGCGGAGGGCAAGGCCATCGCCATTACCTGGCCCCCCGTCCCCGGCGCCAGCCGAGCGGTGGTGGAGTCGGCCACGGTGCAGGTCGGCTCAGCGGCGCTGACGCAGTCTCTCGGCATTCTGTCTCCCCGATCGGCGGGTAACGGGTTTGAGATCTCTATTCCCCAGAGCAAACGCATCACCAGCCTGAACCTGAAGGGGTTGCAGTACAAAACTGATGGGGGCACCTGGGCCGATGTGGCCGGAGCAGAACACCTGGGGGATGGGGCGCGATTGCTGGTGTCAATGCCCAACCCGGCGGGGGGCTGGCTGCCGCTCTACGCTGTGCCTGCGGTGGGGGCGCGAGGGGCGATTCCGGCGCTCTTTACCGGGGCCAGCTTTAGCAACCGCACCCTGGCCCTGCCGGGCACGATGGCCGCCAATCGGCTGCGCCTGACCATCGTCAAAAATGCCGCTCCTCAAGACTTTCAGGAACGGGAGATGAAGCTGGGGGAGGTGACGGGCTGGGCCAAAATTTTGCCGCAGAACCTGCAACTGCTCGACCCCGAGGGCACCGCAATCTGGGCGCTCCCCAACGAATGGCCGCTGGATGCCCCCGTGGCCGAGATTGATCTCAAGGCTCCTCTGGCGATCGCCCTAGAGCAGCGACTCAAGGCCAACCAGGCCCCCAGCGTCACCTTTTTGCTCAAGGGCAATACCCCCAGCCGGGTGCGCTTTGGCACCGCCGCCGTGCAGGGAGCCCTGGTGCGTGAATTCCCTGGCGTCACGTCGGTTGCTCTGCGAGGAGAATCCCAGGCTCTGCCCCTTGATCCAAACTTGCTAAAAACGCCCCTGGCCACCGAAGCGCCGGGTTTGGCGATCGCCGATCTAACCATTCACTACGAGGGCATCCGCCTGCTAGAGACCGTTGCCGATGAAATGCCCACCACCAGTGAGGCGATCGCAGGGGTAGTGGTAGCCGCAGAACCGGTGGTGCGATCGCTGCCCCCAGCGGTGCTCCGCCCGTCAGCTTCACAAACCCTAGCGCCGGTCAAGGTGGGCCTGATCGGTCGGGCTCCGGTGGCCTGTGAGATCTCCGTCTCGCTGGTGGATCTGTCGTCGGGGGTACCGGGCAGCGCCCTGGGCCGCCCAGGAGTGTGTCAGCTTGAGGCCAGCCGCGACATTGCCCTGGTGTGGGTTGACCTGCCCTGGATGGATGATCCGGCCCTGCCTGCGCCTACCGTGCCGGTGGGGATTGCGGTGCGAGCCAATCAGGGGCGCTTTTTCTGGGTACAGCGCCCGCTGCCCTTGGTGAAGCTGGCAGTGCGAGACGACAAACCCGGCGATCGCCCCCTTTTACTCAACGGTCAGCCGCTGCTCAATATCGCCCAAACCGACCAGCATCTCCCTGGGTTCAACTGGCCAGCGGCGGCCTTTGCACCCCAGCCGCCGCGCTTGAGCAGCCCTCTGTTTCTCACCCTCGATGTATCTGACCTGGTCTTGAGGTATCCCCGATGACGCTCCTAGAAGACCTGCAAAGCCTTGATCTCTCGGCCATTGTCAACGCCCGCGCTGACATCACTGTTTCAGTCAATAGCCCCCAGCTGCAACAGGTCTTGCAGGGGGGCGCCGTGGAAACGGCGCTGGGCAGCCTGTCAGAGGCGATTGAGACCCTGAGAACGGCGGCGGATAACCCCACGGCCCTCATTCAGCCGCTGATGGAGGCGATCGCCGCCCTGCTCGAACCGCTCAACCTCGATGGCGTACCCATTGGCCAGTACGTGGAGGCGGTGCGCGACGGCACTACGCTGATTCTCAGCTTGTTTGAGGGCATCGATCGCGACCCCGCCATTTTGGGGCGGAGTTTGGGGCTATCGCTCAGCGGCACCCTCAGCCTGCTGCAGGCGGGCAGTCAGGGCTACGTGCAGGCGGGGGGCGATGCCCTAGGGCAGTTTCGCTACCTGATCGATACGGTGGAGCGGGGCATGCCGACGGAGCCGACGGCCCTGGCCGAGCTGGCGATCGAGATTCTGCTGCCCTTTCCCAAAGCCGGGCTGGTGCAGGTGCGCCAGAACCTGGACGGCATTTTTGCCGCCGCCCAGAGCATTGCGCTGCCCACGAACCGCACCGCTGGCGTGGTGGACGCCCTAAATGCGATCGCCCTGGCTGCCGAAGCGGGGGATAGTCGCCAGGTGGAGGCGGGGCTGGCGCTGCTGGCGCGGGTGCGCGAAAACACGCTGACGGTGCTGCGCCGTGACCTGCAATCGGTCTACCAGCAGCTCAACCGAATAGATTTGACCCTGGTGCTGCGCCCCCTCGACCAGATCAGCGGCACCCTGCGCAGTGCCGAGCAGGGCATTTTAGAATTTATGGACCAGTGGCGCGAACAGCTGGTGCTGGCCCGTAACTTTCTCAATACCCTGACCCCCGAGCAGTTGAGCAGCGGCCTGGGGCAGTGGGTGCAATACCTGGAGGCGCTGATCGAGGCTCACGTGGTGGGGCCGCTGGAGCAGCAGGTGCATCAGCTGGAGGCCTGGGTGCGCAATCTGCTGCGGGAGCTGCCGCTGCGATCGCTGCGGGCAGAAGTGAGCCGCTTTATCCACGGCGCGGCCCAGGCCATTCAAGACCTGGATCTCGATCGCTATGCCCGCGAGGCCAGGGGCATGCTGCAACAGATCCGCACCACCATTGAAACGGTGGATCTGGGCGCCGAGATGCGCGGCGTGCTGGAGGAGGTAGAATCGACCATCCGCAGCGCCCTGGGCGGGGTCACCACCGCCCTGCAAACCATTGGCGACGCCGTGAATAGCCTGGCGGCAGAGGCCCAGGCCATTTTGCAGCGGGTGGCCGATGCCCTCACCCAGTTCAAAGCCGTCATTGACCAGGTGACCGCCGCCATTGACGGGCTAGACATTGAGGCGGCGACCGACCAGATCATCACCAGCATTGTGGAGCTGCGCCAGAGCGCCGAGGAGCTGCTGTCTGGGGTGGCGCTGCCGGAGCCGCTGCGGGCCGTGGTGCAGCAGCTGATCGAGTTTCTCGAAGGCATCGACTTGGAGGCGGTGTTTCAGCCCGTGCGCGACGCGGTGGATCAGTTCAACCTGCCCGAGGAGGTGCGCAACGGCATTTCGGAGGGGTTGCAGGCGGCGAGAGATGCGATCGCCAACCTGATTCCCGCCAATCTGATTGAGTCCATCGAAGCCGAGATCCAGGCCGCCTTTGATCAAATCCGCAACTTTGACCCCTCCAGCCTGCTAGCGGGCGTGACCGGCTACCTGGATGAGGCGGTTTCGTTTTTAGAAGAGCTCGACCCCACGCCCCTGGTGGCTGACATCCGTCAACCCTTCCAGGCGGTGCTGGAGGCGATCGATGCCGTGCAGCCGGGAATCTTGCTCCAGCCGGTGGTGCAGGCCTACGACGATCTGCTGGGCAACCTGTCGCTGCCCTCCCCCGAAGCCGTGGTGCAGAGCACTAGCGACGCCATTGGCAATGTGGGCGAAACCCTGTCGCGCACGGTGGTGAGCCCGATTCAACAGCTGGCCCCCGAGGGCAGCGTCTCCCTCGATGCGCCCCCCGCCAGCCCCGCCGCCACCCCTGCCGCCCCCGACCTGCCCAACGACCTGCGGGCCGGGGATGTGGTACGCATGTTTGGGTATCTGCCCAACAAACTGAGGGAAGCGCTGACGGCGCTGACGGCTGGCCCGGCGGGGGAAGTGCTGGGCCAAATCGACGGGCTCAGCGGCGGCCTGGCCCGCGATTTGCGCCAGCTTCAGGCCCACCTGTGGGATTTGGAGGCCAGTCTACAGCGCGGCCTCGATGACCTACTGCTGCCGATTGGCCCTGCCCAGCTGCGGGCCCAGCTGGCGGTGCAGGCGAACCTATCGGGCGGCAGCTTCAATGTCGAAGGGGCGCTGGGGGCGATCGCCCTGGTGGGGCCAGGGGCGCTGCGCAGTGCCCTCGCCGCCGAGGTGCAGCAAACCAAAGGCCAGGTGGGCAACCTGGCGGCGATCGCCGGCGGTGCCCTGGGGGCGTCGATAGAAACCGCCGCCACCGCCCTAGAACGGTGCCGTCTGACCAGCCTGGGCGGCAGTCTCGACAGCCTGCTGGCCGCCCTCGACCCAGAGCCGATCGCCCTGGAGATGGATGAACTGGTGGCCGCTGCCCTGCGGCGAGCCTCCCAGGTTTTGCCTACCCTCAACGCCGAGCTGCCCCGACTGGTGCAGCGCATTCAATCGCTGATCGAAATCATTAACCCCGGTGCCCAGGCCCAGCGCTTTTTAGCGGTGGTGTCGGTGCTGCGCGACGAGCTAGATGTGCTGAACCCCCGACGGCTGGTGGCCGAGCTGGGGGAGGTTCACGCCGCCCTGCGCGCCACCCTAGCCGCCTACGACCCCGCCATCTTTGCCCAGGAGCTGAAGGCGGTGCTGGATAGCGTGGTTGCGGCGGTGCGATCGCTCAACCCCGCCGCCCTGCTGGGGGATCTCTCCTTTTTAGACGACATTCTCAACCAGCTGGAGGCCGCTCTGCCGACCCAGGCTCTGGCGGGCATTGGGACATCGCTGACGGCGATCGGCGATCGCCTCAACGCCCTCAACCCTACCGAGCTGCTCGACGCCGTCGAAGGGCTAGGGCCACGCCTGGTGGAAGCCTTTGAGGAGGCGGTCGAAGCCATTCGCCGGGAACTCATCAACCTGCTGGAGGCACTGCGCTATGCCAGCGGTAGCGCCAGCGCATCTGTCACCGTGGAGGTGTAGCCATGACCCGCGACATCCAGACCTTTTCGATTCCCGGTAGCGATGGGCTGCTGGTCTATGAGCGCGATCGGGAAACCGGGCAGCTGCTGCGCCTGCACTGCAACGGCACCCCCTACCTAGCGCAGGATGGCGATCGCCGCATACTGGGCGACGGGCTGGTTACCTTCTCGGAGGTGATGCTGCCCAGCGGGCTGCTGCGCCACGGGCAGACCGCCCACCAGCGCTGGACCGAGACTTACCGCTGGGACGAGGCTGGCCGCCCGGTGTGGATCGACGGCGTCGAGGTGCGGCGGGATGCCCAACACCGCGTCACCGCCTGCCTCAGCGACCAGGGCAACTGGTTCTATGCCTACGCCAACGATCAGCTGGTGGCGATCGCCAGCCCCACCGGCACACGACACCTGACCTACGACGGACAAGGTCGTCTGATCCGAGTGCGTCAGGGCGATGGGGTGCAAACCCTGGCCTACCATAGCGGGGGCGATCGCCTGGGCACCACGCCCCCACCCACCCACTGGCACCGCGACGACCTGGGCCGCCTGTGGGTGGTCAAAGACCCCCAGGGTCGCATTCAGACCACCTACCTGTGGAATGGCTTTGCCTGTCTGGGGCGCATCGATGGCCCACTGGGCGAGCCGCTCAGCGCCGCCTTTTCCCTCGACCCCTCGGGCACCCCCGTGCGCGAAATTCGCCGCGATCAAATCACCCCCATCCCCCGCGATGCCTTTGGCGAAACGGTGCTGCACCATGACGGGGTGCCGGGGCTGTATGGCGGCAGCGTCTGGCAGGGCAAGGTGTACTTGCGATCGCGCAGTCTTGACCCCCTGACCGGATGCTTCACCGCCCCCGACCCCTGGCATGGCCGCCACACCGACCCCCGCCGCACCGACGGCTACGCTGGCCCCCTCACCGTTGAGGCGGTGGCCAGTGGCCCCTACACCCTCTGTCAGCACGACCCGATTGGGCGCGCCGACCCCACCGGAGAGATCTCGATTCCGCTGATTTTGAGTGACCTCACCTGGTCGCTGCAAAACAACCTGGTGAGCTGGCTAGGAATGGATTTTTGGCTAAATTTCATCATGTCGGTGGGGCTGATCGTGCCGCCCTTTGTCACCGACTGGGGCAGCCGGTTTATCGACTCCGACGGACTGGGCAGCAGCGATCGCCTGGGGTCGTTTGGGGTGCGTCGCGACGGGTTTGTCGGCACCTTTCAGCAAGGGGGCGAGCGGGCCTGGACGTTTCAGCACATTATTTGGGCCAACCGCCGCCTGGCCTTTGAACCGCTGACGCGGGTGCGCGTCTTTGCCCCCGACACCGACTTTCGCCCCACCCTCTACGGCACCCTTTTAAAGGTGGAGCCCAGCAGTGGCCAGCCCTTTCTGCTGCGGGGCACCGCCCTGCCGGGCAACATTCCACCCGAGACAGTGACGGACGCCAATGACTCTACAAGGCTTCTGAATAACACCGATATGCGCCTGCTCAACTGGTCGCGATCGGGCGGCACCGCAGAGGCCGTGGTGCCCGGCTCCCTGGTGCCCCAGTTCCCGCGCGGGGGGCTGCATTTCAACCGGGTTCGCGAGACCCTCAGCGGCCCCCAGGCGGGCACCGTGCATGAGCTGGAGGTGTCGGATGGGCTGGGGGTCGGCACCAGCGACACCCGCATCGTGGCGGTGCTGAATGGCACCGGGCTGGGCTTTGTGGTCAACGAGTTTGGGCTGCTGCAAGACAGCGGCACGCTGCGGCAAGTTGTGGAGGCGATCGCCGTAACCGAAGCATCGGGGCAGACTCGCCTCCGCCTCGATCGCGACATCCCGACCTTACAAAACCCCGTCACCCTGCGGCGGTTGGGCGCGCCCCAGGCCACCGACACCGCCGTGAGCAGCGTCTCCCCAACTCTTTTGAATGCGGTGGGCACGACTGCCGCCTACGCCGCTGGCGACCCGCTGCACATCACCCAAAACACCGATGAAGCGACCCTGCTGATTGAGCGCCTAGAGGCTCAGGTAACGCTAGATGCCGCCCTGCCTGGAACCTTTGTGCAGCCGCTGACCGTGGCGATCGCCCAGCTCAGCGGCACCGCCCAACCCGCCACCCTCACCGCAGCCCAGAGCCTCGACTTTGGCAGCGTCACGCCCCCCAATGTCGGGGATGCGATCGCCGTGACGGGCGCGGGCAATACCCTAGCGGTGCGCGTCACCGCCAACCCTGGGGGCACCGTGCGCCAGGTCGATCGCGACCTCACCAGTTTGGGCCTTGGCGGCAGTGTCACCTGGCAACCCCTGGTGCGCGGCGCAGAACTGGGCCAACGCACCGCCGCCCCAGAGGCGGGCACGACCCTGACCTACCAGCCCCAGGCCGTGCGCACCGCACCGACCGTAGGCTTTCTCTGGGTGGAAGACAATGCCGCCAATCTGGCGGTGCGCTCCGTCGCTAGCCGGGTCTACGATGGCCTGGTGCTGGATGGCAATCTCCCCGGCAACCCGGCCAACCCCTACCAGGTGCAGCACTTTACCTTTGGCGGTGCAGCCCTGACCGTACTCTCCATCGACCGGGAGGTGGCGATCGCCCTTACCCCGCCCGTTACCCTCAACGGTGAAACGCTGATGATTCAGCGGTTTGGGGCGACGGCCATCGGCGGCGTCGCTACCACGGGCACGCCGATCAACGGTATGGCTATCTCTGGCTCCACCCTCAGCCTCGTCGTCACACCCACCGCCGCCGCGCTGCCCAACCAGCCTCGCCCGGCCCAGCCCGTGCTGTTGGTCAACGGCCCCAGCCGAGAGTGGGGCTTGGTGCGCCAGGTCATGCTGACCGTCACCTGCGATCGCCCCCTCACGGTGCGCGACCCGGCGGGCAATCCGGCCCTGCGCATCGTGCCCCTGATCGCCGACAGCCCCGCCTATGAGGCGCAGCGGCAGGCTCCGCTGACGGTCACCGTTCAGCCCCGCGTCGGGGGCGATCGGGTACACATGCCCGTCTTTGGCGTCGGGGAACTGGTGCAGATCGACTGGACGGGTGCCCTTCGCCCCCGGCAATACCGAGTCAGCGCCGTCGAAGGCACCACCCTGACCCTGACCGGAGACCTAGACCTGCAAACCCCCACCCCGGCCACCCCACCGCCACCGCCCGACCTTCCCGCCACGGGGGCGATTGCGGGGCTAACGGTGCAGCGCCTGGCCCCTACCGCTGCGGTGCAGCCCGGAACGACAACTGCCCTATCCGGCAACGCCCACGTTGGCATTCACGGGGAACCCATTGGCACCGTCAGCGGCGGCACAGTCACCACGAACCAGTTCAAATTTCAGGTCTGGGAGCCGGATGTGCTCACGGCGGGCAATAACTTTGCGCTGGTCGATGGCGAGACGGTGTGGCCCCTGCGCATTGACAGTAACGGGAATCGCACTCTGGAGCTGGCGTTGGCCACGGCACCCACCATGGCAGGCCCGATCAACGTCCAGATTCCTGTGGTGACGCACACCCGCTATGCCACCACCTTTACCCAAGATGGTGCGGCCAGCCTGGTGGCGCGCGAGTTTGGCGCTATCAATGCTCAAGATCCGGTAGATGCGTTGCCCACAGGCCCTGAGCTGGTGCTGGTAGTGCCCTTCCGCCGGGCCACAGAGGGCGATCGCACCGCAGCGGGGCAGCTCAGCCCCGGCACCGTCCGCATTCCCCAAGACCCCGAAAACTGGGAGGTCGATCGCCACCAAAGCCTGGTCGATCACGAACTCAACCACACCCTCCAGAGTGCGCTCTGGGGGCCACTGCTGCTGGGCTATTTTCCGGTTTGGGCGGTAGAGCTGATCTATGATCTGGCCTCCGATGTGGCGCTGCCAGAATTTTCTGCCTACGTGCCGGGCGAAATTGTCGAAGAGGGCGACAACCGCTACCTGCACATGCCTGACTTTCGCGGCATTGCCTTTGCCAAGGATGACGACGTTCAGATCACCAACGGCAGCCGCCCGGTGACTCTCAAGCTGGGCGATCGCGATGGCCAGCGGTTTCGCATTACCCGCAGCCGGGCCGAATTGCCCAACGGTGCCGTCAATGTGCGCCGCTCCCAGAGCGTGGTCGATTGGCCCCTCGATGCGCTGCTGTTTCTCACCCACGGGGGGCTGCTCAACTTTTTTGTGGGCAGCACCTATTCGGGCATTTTGCTGGGCATCGGCAAATTGTTTTACGCCCTGGGGCGCACCATCGGGGGGCGCGGCGATGTGTTCCCCGCCACCGCCGACCCCGACGGGCTGACCCTGCGCCTGACCACCGACGCGGGCGGCAATGCGGTGCGCCCGGCCTCGCGGGTGATCGTGCAGGCCGAAAGTGGATCTGTGGTGCGCGCCGTAGAACGGGTTGAGGGCAATACCGTGACGTTGCGATCGCCCATCCCCTATACCGGCACCGTGCAGGTGGCCCCCTATTCGACCCACACACCCGATTCTGCCTGGGATTGGCACGACTACTACCCGGCCGCGGTGCCCGACCCGGCCCGACCCGCCGCCATTCGCATTGAGCCGGTGAATGGGTCATCCCTATCGCTCCAGACCCTCGATCGGGTGACGGTCACCACGCGCAACATCTCAAAACGCACGGTGGTCACTGCAGTGAATGCGGATGGCACCGTCGAACTGCAAGACACCGTGCTGTTTGACCTGGGCGAAGACCGGGAGTTTCGCATTGCCAAGGTGGGCGAAGATGACCCCATGGGCAACGCCGACAGTGTGCTGATCCGCGAAGCCGGGATGGACTGGATGCGGTGGATCTTTGACCCCTACGGTCAGCTCTACTTCCGCACTCGCCCCGAGCGCGGCTCTTTCTTAGATGTGCTGGGGCGCATTGGCAAATACCTGTTTGGCACCAAAGCCTGGTCGCCCTTGGTGCCCGGCTATTTTTGGTGGGACAACGCCTTTAACCAAGACGGCAATGGCCACCTGTCAATGATGGAGCAGGAGTCTTCTCAGGAGAGCGGCGATCTCTACAGCCCCCTGGGGCGACTGCGCGGCGAGGTCGCCTTTGTGGGCGATATGGCCCGCTACTGGTACTTCATTTTGAATCGTGAAGGTACGGTGCTGCAAAGCGATCGCCAGGATATACCCGGCATTGCCATGCAAAATCGGGTGCGGCTGATGCCCTTTGTCACCGCCGAAACCACCGCCGATAACCCCAACCGAGGGGCCACCGCTGGGGATGCCACCACCCAACCGGGCAACGCCGTGGCCGATGGGTTTTACCGCAAAGACCTCAACAACCCGGTGGATGTGTCGGCCAATGTGGCTGACCCCATTCGCAGCATGGTGCCGAGCGATCGCGGCTGGATTCCGACCACGGCGCTGCTGGAGCGCTGCCAGGGCATGTACGTGGCCTTTACCCGCCCCGGCGACCACCGCATCACCGTCCAGGAAAATACAACCACAGCAGCAGGGGTAACACCCAACATTCCAGGGGCCGAGGACGGGCGCGCCGCCCAGGATAGCGCAACCCAAACGCTGTTTTATAACCGCACCGTGGCCGATGTCACCGTTGAGGTGGCCGGTCAGGCCGTCGCGGAGAACGCCACCATTACCCTGGTGCAAACCCAGCGAGCCCCGGTGGTCACCACCCCCAACAGCGATCGCCGCTACACCCTGCTGCTGATCAGCCCCACCACCGGGGCCAACCTTCGGCTCGACGGCGAAGACGTCATCGTGGCGCAGGCGCAAAACACCACGGCGGATGAGCTGGTAGATGTGGCGCGGGTGTATCGGTTCGACACCGACAGCACCCGCTTTGACGCTGGCGGCTTAAACCACCACGGCGTTCACCTGCCCAGCGATTTGCTCATTTCCGTCCGGCGATTTGCGATCGCGGTCACCAACACCTTGCCCATTCGCAGCGCCATTGACCTAGAGGCCAGCAGCATTGTCACTACCAACCGCCACCCTGGGGATGAGGTGTTTGTGCTGGTGCCCACCGCTATCCTCGCGCCGCTGACCCTGGGTACAGTCACCTATCCTGGTGGCGCTCCCCCATCGGTGACCAATCCCACCCCTACTATCACCGCCGAGACGGTGCCCGCCCCCTTGCAGGGCTTCATCGCCGATGGCGGCATTTTTAAGCTGCGCCTCTCTGTCGATGACCCACCGGAAGAAACCGCCCAGCTGCCCTTTACTGTGCAGGTGGGGCGGGGCGGCACCACCGCTACCCTGACCACCAGCCTCACCCTCGAACCCCACTTTCGGTTGATCAATGCCGCGGGCTATCAAGTCGCCCAGGGAGCCAGTCTGGCCCTCACCGGCGAAGCGATCGGCGGCGGCCCCGTCAATGCAGCGGCCACCGTCACCCTTTTGCCCAATGGCGACGGCATCACACCCACCGTGGCGGGGGCTACGGTCACCCTGGCGATTGCGCCCACGGCAGCCCTAGGCACCCGTCAGGTAATCGTCACCGATGCCGCCAACCCCAGCCAAAAAGCCCGCCGCACGATCGAAGTAACGGCTTAGCACCGATTTGAAACCCGCTTACACCCAAGGGGGCAAGTGCCTGCGGTGCTCATAGGGTTGCCATAGTCTTGAAAGACACCTGCCCCCTTGGCACCAACCCCTCAGAGGAATGCCTTAGGGCGCATTCGCCTGCTATCGATTAAAAGCCTCTAGTCGTCACCGTCACCGTCATCCTCTTCGTCATCGTCATCGTCGTCGTCGTCCGCCTCACCGTCCATCGGCTCGGCATTAGCAGGCGCTGTTTCTTGCTGCTCGTCAGCCTCCGTATTTCCGCCAGCGTCACAGGCAACGGTCAGAGCAGAGAGGCCAAGCATCAACGGTAGAACCATCAAGCCAGATAATTTCATAATGTTTGCTTCATAAAATAACTAAGGCAGTATACAGTCAGGACAAAACCTCAGTTTCCATAGAGGCATTAATTTTTACCAATCTAGACCATATAAATTTCGATCGAGATAGTTATACCGAATCCGAATTTTATACTCCTGATTTCCAAGCGACCAACCTGTAGGGGCGCACCGCTGTGCTCCCTGCTGAATCAGGGATAGTCAAGCAGGATTTGGTACTAATCAAACAGGTAAAACATGAAATATTTTTCAATTGCCTTGTCTAGTTAGCTTTAACTCAGCCACAAAAAATCATCATTAAACCGCAAAAAACATAGGAAATTCGATCGCCTAAATAAGCACTAAAACTGCCACGCTGATGTTCCTGATGCAATCATTCCCCATCGCGGCTCACGTAGCCTAGTCAGCACTTAACGATCACTCACCACCATCTCTTCCCCCACCCCAAGAAATCGCCATTGCTCCATTCAGTAGCCAGTCAGACTGCTGTGAGGTAAGGGCGCGAGCCATGGCCTCGCAGACAGAAATACCCTGACGGCGAGCCGTATTGATCAGCAAGCGCACCTGGGCGAACAACCCCGCACCCCAACCGGAGCCAGAGGCGACCTGACGAAAGACCACGCTCCAGCACCGGTTCACTCTGGCCGATCGCTGAGGGGCGGGGGCAAGCGACCTTAGGCTATGCGAGCGATCGCGGCCACGGGGCCACCTCCGGGTGGGCCTTGATGCTCGCTGCCGCCCGACACATAGACCATCGGGTCTTGCACCACAGCCGCTACCACGGCCCCCACCACAGCCCGTGACATGCGAGTGTGGCTAATATCTGAGTCATCTAGCATGGTGTGCCGACGGCCCAAAACGGTGCCGTTGGGGTCGGCCTCGGCCTTGGCGAAGATGTTGACCACCTGTGACGCAGGCTGCCCGGTATCTGCGATCGCCCGTTGCACCGCTGCCATATCCAGAGCATGCTGCATCACGGCATGGCCAACCACCAGATCGCCAGTGGCATGGGCGGCATTGCCCAACACAAAAATTTCGCAGTTTTGTAGCTCTACCCCCGCAGAGGTTGAGGCAGTTTTTGAGTAGAGGCTAAAGTCATGACCGATCAAGTCTGAGGTGATTTGCTCTAGCTTGAGCTCCCCCAAGGCCAGGGCCACCCCCAGGGCCGAGGCCCCACGAGAATCAGCCATTGATTGATAGCTGCTGCGCTGGTGGCCACTGTCCCGGTTGGCCTGCACCAGCGGGCATTTAATCTGCACAAAGTGAACATGGTCTGGAGTCAGCCCAGCCTCCGCCACGGCTTCGCAGACCGCCTCTGCCACCGCCTCTACCATCGCCAGAGAGCCAATTTCCTCAGGCTCAAAGGCACGGGTACGGCTGACCCCCATCACCAGACCCCAGTGGGGCAAGGCCTCGGGGGCATCCGGCTGACGGGTGAAAACGTTCAGATGAGGGCTGAGAACTCCCTCGGTGCCCCCAGACATGATGTACACAATCTGCTTAGCCGCCGCCGCACCAATGTGGGTGGCCAGATAGGTCTTAAGCGTTTGGGTGGCAAAGCCTCGGGTAAAATCGTTGACGCAGCCATTGCCCTCGGTTTTACCCAAAATGGCAATGATTTGGGCCGGGTCCAAGCTCCCCTGCCGGATCAGCGTCTCTAGCCCAGACAGGTCATCAGGGCTAGCCTGGGGAATTTTGTAGAGATCAATTTTCATCGAAGAATGGTTCAAATCCAGTGAACAAAGCGCTTTTCTAGCACTGCGAAAATGCTGTAGAGCACAACCCCCATCACCGCCAGAGACAACAGGGCCAAAAATGCCAGGGGCACATTAAAACTAGAGCTGGCGGAAAGAATGACATAGCCGATGCCGCCATTAGACGCTACGGTTTCGGCGATGACCGAGCCAATAAAGGCCTGGGAGATGGCCACTTTTAGAGAGGCAAACAGGTAGGGCATGGTGTGGGGCAGACCCACTTTTTGAAACACCTCAAGGCGCGAAGCCCCCAGGGAAACCAGCACATCCTGCATCTCGGTTTCTACCGTAGCTAGACCAATGGCCACGTTCACCGCAATGGGGAAAAAAGCCAGCAAAAAAGCCGTCAGCACCGCCGGTATGGCCCCAATGCCAAACCAGATAGACATCAGCGGCACCAGTGCCACCTTGGGAATAGTATTAAACCCGATTAGCAGTGGATAAATCGTTAAATTGGCCAGGCGAGAATAGCCAATCACAAAGCCTAACAGCACTCCAGAAACCAGAGCCATTAGAAATCCCAACATAGTTGTTGTTAGGGTAATCCAGGCATTTCTAGCTACCGCCAAGCCCCACCGAGGAATCTCAGCCAGAATGGCCGTGGGAGCAGGCAAAATAAACGTTGGCACTGAAAACAGGTGCACGGCTAGTTCCCACACCACCAACAGCAACACCAGAGTGATCGCAGGCAACAGATAGCTACTGTGCTTAGAATTCAGCAGAAACTTGACATTAAAGGCAGGAGTTTTGAGGGATTCTGTCAGCACCATAGGGGTAACGCGTTAAAGAAGTAATGGGATCGCAGTGATGAGCCGTTGCCGCGTCGGGCTGCAGCGCTAGCTAGAAGAACTAGTAGCGCTGAATATGCCGCCGCAGCTCTGTATACATGTGGTGAAAATCTTCGGTAAAGCACATATCTAGAGTGCGAGGGCGGGGCAAATCAACGTTTAAGACGTAGACCACCCGGCTGGGTCGAGGCCCCATGACGTAGACCGTGTCTGAGAGAAAAATGCTCTCCCGCAGATCGTGGGTTACTAGCACGCTGGTACATTGGGTGCGTTCCCAGAGGCGTTGCAGCAGTTCCCACATCTCTTCACGGGTGAAGGCGTCAAGGGCGGCAAACGGTTCATCGAGCAGCAACAGCTCCGGCTGGTGAATCAACGCCCGACAGAGGGAAGCCCGCTGCCTCATGCCACCGGACAATTGCCAGGGATAGTGGTTTTGAAAATCCTTCAGACCGACGGTGGCGAGCAGCTCCTGCGCCGCCGTCATGTATTCTGCCCTGTTAGCTCTCAATCGCCGCTTGTGGGCGGGCACAATTTCTAGGGGGAGCAACACATTTTGAATCGTGGTGCGCCAGGGCAAAAGGACTGGGTTCTGAAACGCAATTCCTACATTGCTTAGGGGCTTAGTGATTTCTTCTCCACGAAAGGAAACGCTCCCTTCTTCTACCGGATTTAGCCCCGATATCATGCGTAAAAGCGATGTTTTGCCGCAGCCGCTGGGGCCGACAATAGAGACAAACTCTGCCTGGTTAATCGATAACGAAACCTGGTCAATTACCGACAGAGACTGGCCTGAACTGCGATAGTTCAGGCTGACATTACGAAATTCTAAAGCTGCAGATGTATCTACCCGAGGCAATGTCTTAACTGATACGTGCTCAACCATAAGCCTTAACCCACGAAGGTTTTGTCAGGACCGACTCAAGAATCATATATGATATATTGTCTGAGAGTGTGGCCTGACAAACTGTAATAACGGCTACCAAATAAATTGTTCTTTTAGCTAGAAATCAAAAAGAGTGATGTTTGGTAGCGTCTTTAACCTATTGGGAAAGGGTTAATTTATTGAGGTCGCTCTTGTTTGATCATTTACTAAATTAATAGCGTGACTCACTACACCCTGAAAGCGACGTGCGAAACAGTTCACTATGGCGGCTTCTCTTCCCAAATTCCGCCCGCGTTAACGGTGCGATCGGGCGATCGCATCACCGTTGAAACCTTCTCTGGTCTACCGGTATATCAGCAGGCTCCCCCTGAGTTTTTGCCCCCGGCCTTTCTAGACATTTGCCAAAATCTGCCGCTGCACCGTCGCGTTAACTCTGGCCCCCACCTGCTGACTGGCCCCATATATATAGAAGAGGCCTGCCCTGGAGAAGTGCTGGAAATTCGGCTGGAGTCGATCCAGCCTCTCCTGCCTGTGGGTTTTATCTTGAGCGACCCTGCTAAGGGGGCTTTACCCAGGCTGCTACCAGACAAAACCCTACAGTTCATTCCCATTGATTTGGCCAGTGGCAGCATCGAGTTCCCAGCCAAGAGCGGAATTCGGCTGCCACTACAGCCGTTTTTTGGCATTTTGGGAGTGGCCACGGCAGAGCCTAATCGCCACTCGGTTCCCCCTGGAAGCTATGGCGGCAACCTAGACAATCGCCTGCTGCAGCCGCCCTGTCGGCTGTTTCTGCCGATATTTTTGCCGGGAGCGCTCTTTTCCATTGGCGATGGCCACAGCCTACAGGGAGATGGCGAAGTCTGCCTGACCGCATTAGAAACTTCCATGGCAGGCACCATTCAGCTCTGGCGACGCACCGATTTATCCCACCTGCCCCTGCCCCTGGCAGAAACCACCGACGCCTGGATCACCATGGGGTTTGGCGAAACCCTGGATGCCGCCTTTGAAATGGCCCTAACCCACATGCTGACTTTTCTAGAAAAAATGCTGGGGCTGAGCACAGAAGACGCCTATCTGCTGTGTAGCCTGGGCGTCCATTTTCACATTACCCAGGCGGTGAATATGCCCCAAAAAGGGGTTCACGGCATTCTGCCCAAGGCGATTTTGCCCCACCCAATTGAGCTATAGGATTGCAAACCTCCGAAAACGTGATCATGCCCTGGGGGTGTTCCTGGCCTCGGGCTAACCCTGGGGTCAGGCAAGCAACCTTGCCTGACCCCAGGGTTAGCCCCACTAGCGTTAAAGGGATGATGACGCTTATTCCAGAGGCGTCCGTTCACTTGCCGGGGGGGCTTGCCGTTCCGCCAGAGGCGGCAAATAGCTGTCGTTAAACACCTCTTCAATGGCGGGGGTGTTGGCTAGGCCAAAGCCTTTTACCGTCTGTTCAATGCTTACCCGGAGGCGCTCAGGATCAACCGCTGCCAGACCGTTAGCTTCCACTTCTTCGTTGACTAACATGCCGTCGAGGGCAAGCTGCAGCCGCAGCTTCTCAGCATCTCGATCGATCAACTCATCCCCCTGGGCGATGACGCTATCCAGTCCGGCAACGGGGTCAATCAGCGTATCCTGGAGCCCGCGAATGTAGGCTTTCAAAAAGCCCCGCACCACGTCAGGATTGGCTTCTAGAAACGACTCTTTCACGAGGATAACGTTGCCGTAGAAGTCGAGGCCGTTATCGGTGTAGTAGAAGATATCGAGGTCATCTTCAGTTTTGCCCCCTTCCACCAGGGCGGGCATCATGGAATACACAAACCCGCTGATAGAATCCACATTGCCCTGCAGCAAGAAGGTTTGCCGCAGCTGCGGTTCCATGGTGACCCATTCAACCGAATCAGCGTCTACCCCAACCTCTTCGGCCAACACTGGCCACAGACGACGGGGGGCGTCCCCGGCTGGGGCACCCAGCTTCTTGCCTTCTAGATCTTGGAGTGACTGAATGCCGGTCTCTTTTAGTGAAATCAACACAAAAGGAGCCTTGTTGTAGGGAACGGCCACCGCTACAAGCTTCTGATCTGGGTTTTGCTCGTTGAACTCAATCATTGAGTACATGTCGCCAAAGCCCATGTCGTACTGCCCAACGGCAATTTTACTGGCGGTGTCAGAGGAACCGTAGCCCCGCTCGAACTGCACCTCCAGGCCCTCTTCGGCAAAGTAGCCCCGCTCCATAGCCAGGGTCATGGGCGCATCGACCCCCTGCAGCAACCAGGACAGGGTGAACTTGACCGGGGTCAAATCTTGGGTTGCAGCATCGGGAGTGGTCTCTGCCGCCGCCTCGGTATCTTGCGAAATAGTGGACTCGGGAGATTGACAGCTAGATAAACCGATGAGTGCCGCCAACGTAATAGCACTGACGGCTAATGGCTTTAGAGAAAACAGATTTTTCATAGGGTTAAGACACCGCTTGTGCCGAGAATTTACCAGACCTAAATCTTGAAATAATTTTGCCTAGACTAATGTAATCGAGGGCACAAAAAACATTCTTTTTGGCCAGAAATACTGAGCAGTTTACGGGCAGTTTTCTCGTAGAATCTTTGAATATTGCGAGGATGGAATTTCCTGTCACCGCAAGGAAGCTTTGCCCATGGCGTCTCTCAACAACCGGGAGATTAAACAGTATGATAATAGCTGTAACACTGTCTTCTTTCTCTTTAGCTTTATGCCCCAATCGAACGATCTAGATACACAATTTCAGTCGTTAGCCGAAGCGACTGAAGCCCTTCAGTCTGGTCACTTTAAGCTGGCCAGTGGGCTGCACAGTCGGCGGTTTTTCCGATGCATAAAATTGTTCCAAAGACCAACCGAGGCTCAGTTTTTATTTGATGCTCTAGCCGCACGGTTTGGCGGCACTATTGATGCCGTCTTAGGAGCCAATGAAGCCGGAAGTATCTTAGCTTTTGAAGTGGCTAAGCGCCTGGGGGCAACGGTTGCGATCGCACGTCAAAAAAATCATGACTATCACCTCATCGATGGCTTCGCATTTCATCCCCACGCGCGAGTTCTAATCGTTGATGATGTGACCACCACAGGAGGAACTGCAAAACAACTCATCGAGATTGTAAAAGCGGCCCAAGCAGAACCGGTTGGCGTTGGCTTAATTGCCACCAAAGGTCTCTTTCAAGTCGATCTATCCTGCCCGGTCGAGGTGCTGATTTCTCTGCAAAATATGGATGCCATTGATCCTGAGGCCTGCCCTCTCTGCCAGCAGGGCATTCCCCTGACCGTCGGTACTGCCTAACTTGCACAGTAGGTCACAGTCCCTAGGGCGGAGCCGCATCCAGCCGTCGGGACTGTTCCTGCCCGAGCACCACAATGCTGATCACCACCAGCAGCATGCCGAGAATCTGGCGGGACTGCAAATTTTCCTGCAAAAACAGCCAGGCAATAATCACGGTAAAGACTGGATTACTCACCGCCACAATAGACATTGAAGCCGCCCGCACCAGATGAATGCCAATGTTGTAAAACAATTGGCCTAGCAGCGTTAGGCCAGCTGTAATCAGACTCATTAACCACAAAATCTCCCATTGCCCCGGCGGTACGTCAATGGTCACCAGCATCAGGCTTGCCGTGGAGAGCAGTGCCATGACGGCAAAATTAATCAGCGTAAATGGTACCGGATGGATGTGCTTAAAGCATATCTGCGCCAAAATTCCTTGAAGAGAATAGGCTACGCTAGCCCCCAATGCAGTACCTACCCCCAGGGCCACAGAACCACTCATCGTTTCGGTAAAACTGGGCAACACCAGCACCGCGCCGAGCAGTACCCCCACCGTTACCCCGAAGCGCAGACGGGTGGGTCGGTTGCCAAACACCTTCCAGGACAGCAGCCCGGTAATCACCGGATGAATGAAAAACAGTACCGTGGCGACCCCAGCCGGAATGCTGGCAATGGCAATAAATAAAAGCGCCAGGGCTAAGAATAAAAAACTGCTGCTGAGCAGGGCCAGGTGCAACGTAGGGCGTCGTTGGGGTTGAGCCAGATGCCGCAAAGCACTGGTAGTAGACGGATAGAGCCGATAAGACAGCAGCACCATAACCGGCAAGATCAGCACCGATCGCATCTGCAGCACCAGTAGCGAATTGCCAGGAGAGGACGGAATCAACTCTCCCCAGTCGAACTGCCCCAGAATAGAACTCTCAGAAAAAATGACCCTCAGCAGAACGTTTTGGGTAGCCAGACACAGGGAACCCAGCACTACAATTAGCATTCCCTGCACAGACAGACCCTCCGCATGGGGGCGTAAGCACCAGAAAGCGCCACTAAAACGGTGGAAGTAGCGTCAAAACACTCCTTATTGACCATAAAGACTCCAAAAGCAGCTATTAGGCTTGTTCATCTTTTATATATGATGTACTCTTCAAGTATCATGCATCATATATGAAGTATGAAACGGCCAATCCTTTCTGCACGCTGTAGCCTAGGCTACGGAATAGAGATGCTCAACTTCGACATAAATGCCAGTGGCATTTTGTGAACGTTTCCCATCCAAAATCTTACGTTAAGGAAAACGCGTGACTACCAAACTCTTGTGGTCAGGGGTACAGGGAATCTCCCGTACAACCCAAGCTAACGTTGTGGAGTATTTGCGTCGGGCCATTTTGTCGGGGGAATTGCCCCCCGGCACTCGGCTCGTGCAGGCGGAGCTAGCCACCGCCCTGCAGATCAGTGTAACCCCTATTCGCGAAGCTCTGTGGGAACTGAACAGCCAGGGGTTGGTCGATTTTGGTGCTTTTCGAGGGGCCGTTGTCCATGTGCCGACGATGACTGAGCTGGAAGATATCTTTGAAGTCCGGACGGCTCTGCTGCCCGCCTGTGTGCGCCGGGGCGTTAGCCAGACTACCCCCCAACAGCTCGATCAGGCGGCGGTCATTCTCGATCAAATGGCTACCGAGGTCGATCAGACCCGTTGGATCGCCCTAAATCGAGATTTTCACCGATGTCTCTACGGCACTAAACCTAACCAGCACCTGCAAAGCGTTCTGGAGCGATTGGAGGATATTGCCACGATTTACATCAATTTGTCGTTTACCCACAACGGGGCCGAGCGCAGTGCCTCTGAGCAAGAGCATCACGACATTTTGGCCGCCTATCGAACCAGAGACGCCGATCAGGCGATCGCCCTTTCCCTCAGCCACATCCAAACCACATTAGCGGCAGCTCGCCAGGCGCTAGAGGCTTAATTCAAAGGGTTTCAACTACATATCTATCATTCAGGACAAGGTTAATGACGCAGCAAGACTGGATCAATGTCGGGGTATTTCGCTTGCCTATGAGCGCCCCCGAAGACGTTAGCGGCTTAAAAATGCTGCTAGAAACCGGCCAACTTCAGGCAGAATCGATCATCGGCATTATTGCCCAGACCGAGGGCACCGGCTACGCCCGGGGCTATAGCTCTCTCTGCATGCAGCTGTTGCTGGCCGACTATCTCAAGATGTCGCCCCAGGCGGTGTTTGACCGCATTCCCATGATGATGATCGGCCTCTGCGGCGGGTTGATGAGCCCCCATTACACGGTCTTTACCCGCCAGTCCGCAGCCGCTCCGGCTCACCCGCCCTCGGGCAAACGCTTGACCGTAGGGGCCGCCAACACTCGCGTGCTAAAGCCTGAAGAATACGGCACCCTGACCCAGATCAAACTGGTGGCCGAAGCGGTAGAAGCCGCCATTGCCGATGCGGGCATTACCGACCTGGCCGATGTTCACTGCGTCGAAGTCAAGTGCCCCGCCATGACTCCGGCTCGCCTCGCAGACGCCGCCCAGCGAGGGGTTGCGGTCGTCAGCACCAATCTCGGTCAGGCCAGCTCCCTGTCAAAAGGTGCCAGTGCCCTGGGCATTGCCCTAGGGCTGAAGGAAATTCCTGAAACCAAGCTGGTGGAGGGGGTGGTCAACCGCGATCGCAGCCTCTACACCGACCGGGGGTCTGTCTCTGCCGGGGGAGAACAGTCGGCCTGTCGCATCCTGGTGATGGGCAATTCGGAACGATCTATCAGCCCCTACCGGGTTGGCCACGGCGTGATGGCCGATCAGCTCGATACCGCTGGTATCTATGCTGCCCTAGAGTCTGCCGGGCTTCATCCCAGCACGCCCCTCACCGCCGAGCAACAACAGCGCATCGTTCAAATGTTTGTGAACTGTGGTGCCGATGCCGTCAACGCCGTGCGTGACCGACGCCATACCATCCACAGTGATTTTCTCTCCGGTTACGCCGGAATTGTGGCCAAGGCCGTGGCCAATGCCGTCGTCGCCTCTGTGGTCGGCGACCCCATGATCTTGGCCTCCGCCGGGAATGAACACCAGGGCGTACCCGGTAGCAACTTAGTGGCCGCGATTGTTGAAGCCGAGTAGTGCCAAGTCAGGGTGTACGGTCTACCCGCTATCGTTTACCTGGCAGCTCACACATTATTATTTACCGTTTTTTTACCCACCGACCCATGTATCTCCGCAAAACCCAAGAACTCACCCATGCCGCTGCTCTGATCGTGCTCCAAGGGGCGATCGCCAAAGCCGAAGCCATGAATGTACCCCAGTGCATTGCCATTGTGGATACCGGCGGTAATTTGCTGGCGTTCATCCGCATGGATGGTGCCAAGGTGCTAAGCCAGATTTCTGCCACGCAAAAAGCTGTGACCGCTGCCTCCAGCTGTGCTCCCACCGGGGGCATTGCCGCCGATGTGGAGCTTAAACTCGCTCTCGCCACCGGGGGGCAACTTACCAACCTCAAGGGAGGACTGCCCATCGTAATTGATGGCCAGGTGGTGGGGGCGATCGGGGTCGGCTCCGGCACTGGGGCACAAGATGTGGAGGTGGCCCAGGCCGGAATTGAGGCTCTGCAAGCGGCGATCGCAGCCTGAGAACAGGTTGACTGACAAAAGTTGTATACCCTCACCCCCAACCCCTCTCTCGAGGGGAGCCGATCCACGCCTCCAGTTCCCTCTCCCCTTGGGAGAGGGCTAGGGTGAGGGGTTCCGGAGATGGGGCTAAGAAGTTTTGTCAGTCAACCAGAAATTTGTCATACCGTTCACTTCTACCAGGTTTTTCTGCACTCATCATCGGATTATTGTTCCAACTTTTGACTAGCGAAAGCATGAGGGATTTAGTAATCCCAGAACATAAAATGCCTCTATCTTTTCATGAGGCATCTAAGCAGTTTTTCCAGTGGTGGATTGCGGCTGATTAGGGCGTTGCCAGATAACGCTATAGCCGCAAATTCACCCTCGGTTCTGTTCTCTGGGAAGTTGTCAACTTTTTCTAAGGAGAAATCTGTGAATCAACCGAATAAGTCGCCTGAAGAGATCGCTGCCTACATAGAGCAGATGTCGTATTTAATTGACCTGCCCATTCACCCCGACCACCAGCCTGGTGTAGTCGAAAATTTGCATCAACTTTACAGGATTTCTCAAGTGTTCTTGAGCTTCTCTATCCCTGAAGATATCGAAGCCGCACCGAGGTTCCAACCATGACCCTAATTCATACTGACGCAACTAGCCTGGCCCAGGCCATTCACGATCAGACGGTCACGGCAACCGGCGTGATTGAGGATGTTTTGGCGCAAGTCGCGGCTCTAGATCCAGCCCTTAACTGCTTTACAGCGGTACTCTCTGACTCAGCCCTGGCCCAGGCCGAGGCGGTGGATCGAGCGATCGCCAGCGGTGTGAATCCTGGCCCCCTGGCCGGAGTTCCCTTTGCGGTCAAAAACTTGTTTGACATTGAGGGAGTAACCACCCTGGCCGGGTCGATCATCAATGCCGAAAAGCCGCCCGCCACCCAAGATGCCACCGCGATCGCCGCCCTCAAGCAGGCTGGGGCCATCCTGGTGGGGACGTTGAACATGGATGAATATGCCTACGGCTTTTCGACCGAAAACACCCACTACGGCCCTACCCACAATCCCCATGACATCGCCCGCGTCGCCGGGGGGTCTTCGGGGGGGTCGGCGGCAGCGGTGGCGGGGGGCCTAGTGCCTTTCACCCTGGGGTCTGACACCAATGGCTCGATTCGAGTGCCCGCCTCTCTGTGTGGTGTGTTTGGCCTCAAGCCCACCTATGGGCGGCTGTCGCGGGCGGGGGCAGCGCTGTTTGTGGGCAGCTTCGACCACGTGGGGCCATTTACCCGGTCGGTGCGAGACATGGCAGCGGTGTTTGATCTGCTCCAGGGGCCAGATCAGCGCGACCCGGTCTGCTGCGATCGCCCCCCCGAGCCCTGTCTGCCCCAGCTCAACCAGGGAGTAGAGGGTTTACGGATCGCCGTTGCCGACGGTTATTTTGCGGAGGGAGCAACCGCTGAAGCGCTGGTGGCGGTTCAGCACGTGGCCAAGGCCCTACAGGTGACACGGCAGGTAACACTACCAGAACCCCATCGAGCCAGAGCAGCGGCCCTGACCATTACCGCCTGTGAGGGGGCAGAACTGCACTTTCAGGATTTGCGCCATCGCCCCCAGGACTTTGACCCCATGACTCGCGATCGCCTGCTGGCCGGAGCCCTTTTACCGGCCGCCTGGTACATTCAGGCCCAGCGATTTCGCCAATGGTATCGCCAGCAGGTGCAGCAGATTTTTCAGGATGTGGACATCATTTTGGCTCCCACCACGCCTTACCCAGCCTTCCCTATCGGGCAAACCACGATCCAAGTCGATGGGGCAACGCTGCCCTCACGCACCAACCTAGGACGGTTTACCCAACCCCTCTCCTTTATTGGGTTGCCGGTGCTGTCGGTGCCGGTCTATCGGCCTGGGGCTTTGCCACTGGGGGTACAAATCATTGCAGCTCCCTATCGCGAATCTCTAATTTTGCGGACGGCGGCTGTTCTGGAAGCCCAGGGAATAGTCAAAGCCCCCATTGCCCCAGTGAATTCTGCCAGGTAACCCCATGACTGAAATCAACAATCCTAAGGTGGTCGAAGAGATTTCTCAGCTCTATAACCAGTATGAATTGGCCCTTTGCAATAATGATGTGGCCACGCTGACTAAATTTTTCTGGGACTCTTCAGAGGTGGTGCGCTTTGGGCCAATGGAAAACCTTTATGGTAGTGAGGCGATCCAGAACTACAGAAAATCTCGGCCAGATAGCAAACTCAGTCGCCAGATTTCTAACTTTAAGGTGACAGCTTTTAATAGTGATACCGCCGTCGTTACGCTGGAGTTTTATGGTGGTTTGATTGGCCAACCGGCTCGCTCAGGCAGACTGACCCAAGTTTGGAGACAATTTTCTGAGGGTTGGAAGATTGTCTCCGCCCATGTTTCTTGGATGCCAGAGATCTAAATTAGAGATCTAAATTATCGCCATGGCCTTAGATTTTCAGGTTCCAACTCGTCCCCCGGCTGTGGGTACTCGCGGTATGGTAGCCTCGCCCCACCAGCTGGCTTCGGCGGCTGGGCTGCGGGTGTTGCAGATGGGGGGCAGTGCTGTGGATGCGGCGATCGCCCTCAACAGCACCTTGGGCGTGGTCTATCCCCACATGACCGGGCTGGGGGGCGACTCATTTTGGTTAATCTACGACGCCGCCACCCGTCAGGTGCACGGCCTCAACGGCTCGGGGCGGGCGGCGGCCCAGGCCACCATCGAGTACTACTGCGATCGCCACTACCGCGAGCTGCCCAGCCGTGGCCCCCTGGCGGCGATCACAGTACCGGGCACCGTCGATGCCTGGTGTACTGCCCACGATCGCTTTGGTCGCCTGCCCCTCGACAACATTCTCCAGCCTGCCATTGACTACGCCGAGCAGGGCTACCCCGTCTCCACCTCCCAGGAGGTGTGGACTCGGCACAACCGCGATCTGCTCAGCCAAGACCCCTATGCCCAGCGCTGTTTTTTGCCCCAGCAGCAGGTGCCCAGCCGAGGCACGGTGCTGACCAATGCGGGCCTGGGCCAGAGCCTGAGGGCCATTGCCAGCGGCGGCAGCGCTGAGTTTTACCGAGGGGCGATCGCCGCCGAAATCACCCGTCACCTGGCCGACCGGGGCGGCATTTTGACCGCCGCCGACTTTGCCGCTCACCACAGCGACTGGGTCGAGCCGATTGCCACCACCTATCGGGGCTACCGGGTAGTCGAGATGCCCCCCAACACCCAGGGGTTTGCGGTGCTGCAAATACTCAATTTGCTAGAGGGGTATGACCTCCAGGCCATCGGCCACCACACCGCCGACTACTATCACCTGATGGTCGAGGCCACCAAACTGGCCTTTGCCGACCGCGATCGCTGGCTCAGCGACCCCGACTTCGTCAACATCCCGATCCAGGAGCTGATTAGCAAGCCCTACGCCGATCGGCGGCGACCCCTGATCGCCATGGCCCAGGCTCAACCCTACGGCCCCGGTATCGGCAATGGCGACACCACCTTCTGCGCCGTCGTCGACGACCAGGGCAACGCCGTTGCCACCATCCAAAGCCTGTACTTTGACTACGGCTGTGGCGTGGTAGGGGGCGAGACCGGCATTGTGCTGCAAAACCGAGGCTCGTTCTTTTCCCTCGACCCCGCCCAGGCCAACAGCCTGGCTCGCGGCAAACGCCCCTTTCACACTTTGATTCCAGCTTTGGCGCTCAACCCCGCTGGCGACCTGGAGTGGGTGCTGGGCACCATGGGCGGTGAAGGTCAGCCCCAAACCCAGGCGGCCCTGCTGACCCGAACGATCGACTTTGGCCTTGACCCCCAGTCGGCGATCGACTGGCCCCGCTGGTTGCAGGGGCGCACCTGGGGCGAAAGCACCAGCCGCCTCTCCTTAGAGGGCCGCATTCCTGAAGCCATTCAGGCGGAGTTGGCCCGGCGGGGGCATCCGGTGGCGGCCCTGCCCGCTTGGGCCGAGCAGATGGGCCACGCCCAGATGATCCACATTCACCCCGAGACAGGGGTGCTGTGGGGTGGGGCTGACCCCAGGGGAGACGGCACCGCCCTCGGCTGGTAGCGTGGGTAGCGCTATGCCCCTGACCAACGACGAGAGGGGTGAAACCCGTTGGTCAACCACCCATAGCCTGGGCTGGGGGTCAGGGCCATTTCATTCTGAAGGGATCTAGAGGTTGAATCGACTCAACCTCAGACTCGATCAGTGTGAGAGGAAATGCTATTCGTCATGCACTAGCTTGAGCATGATTTTCGCGCAAAATCACTGGCCTAACTTGTAGTCTCAACCAGGTAAGCGGTGCGTTGTTGCTGTACCAAAAGCTTTGGCGATCGCCGCAATTAAGCCGCAATTAAACTGAGCCAGAAACACACTCTACCTGCTAATGCCCGGGTGTATCCCAGTCTTGCAAGACTCATCTTGAGAAGTAGCCATTGAGATACGCACACCGCTGATGGAGCACTTGTTGTACATTGTCTCCGTCCCA